>NZ_JAANTF010000010.1:0-376629 GCF_011290655.1 Rhodococcus sp. D-46
TCGTTGCGGTCTTCGCAGGTAAGTGGAATGTCGTGCTGAGTTCGCTGGCTCAGCTCGGTGTCAATCTGATCGGTATCGTGCTCGCTGGAGTAGTTGTGCTGCTGCTGTTCTCGTTGCCCCGATCCGGTCGCCAATGGAAATCAGTCACGCGCCGGGACGCCAGGCCGGGCACATCGCCGTAGGCGCCTGACCCACTGCCGGAACTGGACTTTCGAGGCTTCAGGCTGACAGCTGTCTTGCGGATCGGTGGGAATGTCTGCGCCGACAAACGTCGCGACAAACAGATCCGGCAGAGTGGGCTTTCAACTTTGCAGTCGCCTTCGGTGCGGCGGTGATGGGGATATTCGCCTGGCCGTCGCTGTGGGTGTTACTGCTGGCTCAGTTCGTCCACGGTGCGGCCATTCTTGTACTCAACGCCGGCGTCGCATGATCGCGCCCCCTGACGTGATCCCATCCAGTTTTCCGAAACCGGCTCCGCGCCCGGACATCTTTCTTGTCGGTATTTCCGATTCGCACTAGTTATACCCCCAGGGGTACTTGACATACCCTGGGGGGTATATGGCAACCTGTGTGCATACCATCCTCCAGATCCAGGAAAGGTTGTTTGATGATCCTCGAGCAGTACTACATCGAGTGCCTCTCGCATGCGTCGTACCTGATCGGTGACGAGAGCACCGGCCGTGCCATCGTGGTCGACCCGCGCCGCGACATCACCGAATACCTCGAGGATGCAGCCCGCTACGGTCTGATCATCGAGGGTGTCGTCAACACGCACTTTCATGCGGACTTTGTCTCTGGCCACCTCGAATTGCTCGAGGCGACCGGTGCGTGGATCGGCTTCGGTGAAACCGCGGACACGGACTACCCGATCCGCCGACTGCGGCATGGCGAACACCTGACGTTGGGGGAGGTGGACATCGAGATCCTCTCCACCCCAGGTCACACATGGGAGTCGATCAGTCTGCTGGTGCGAGAGGATTCAAATCCCGCGCCTTCCGCTGTGCTGACCGGGGATTCGCTGTTCATCGGCGATGTCGGTCGCCCTGACCTTGCAAACCTCGGCGACGGCACCAACACCGACCTGGCTCGGGCGATGTACCGCACAGTCCACGAGACGCTGCTGACCTTGCCCGATGAGGTGACCGTGATGCCGGCCCACGGCGCAGGATCGTCCTGCGGCAAGAACCTCTCCTCCGAGTTGACCTCCACCATCGGCGAGCAGCGCCGCACGAACCCGTCGGTGCAGCCGATGAGCGAAGATACGTTCGTTGCTCTGATCACCGACGGTCAGCCTGCGGTGCCGCGGTATTTTTCTACCGATGTGACCCTGAACAGGTCGAATCACGCTCTCCTCGAACAAGATCGGCGCATACCCGAGCTGACGCCGGAGGAGCTCCGGACGGAAATGGCCATCGGAACTCGCATTCTCGACGCCCGCACTCCTGACGACTTCGCCGGCGGGCATCTGCGCGGCTCGATCAATGTCGGATTCGACGGCAGGTTCGCTGAAACCGGTGGCATGGTCGCCGATATCGGCGAGCGCATCGTACTCGTCACCTATCCGGGTGAGGAACAAGATGCGGCGATGCGTTTGGCGCGCATCGGATCCGACAATGCAGCCGGGTACCTCACTGTCGACGTCGACGGAATCTTTCCGAACTCGCTCACCGACCTTGTCCGTACCGCGCCGCGTACTGCTGTGGTCGAACTGGAGGGGCTCCTGGATTCGGATGCAGTGACCTTGATCGACATCCGAAATCCCGGCGAGCGCGACTTCGGGGTCATCGACGGTGCGCAATCGATTCCGCTCGCCCAGCTCCGCTCCCAGATCGCGGACCTTCCACGTAGCCGGCCCATCGTCGTGCACTGCGCTGGCGGTTGGCGCTCGTCCGTCGCTGCATCACTGTTGCGGGCCGACGGCATCGAGAACGTCAGCGATCTGGTCGGCGGATACACGGCCTGGATCGAGCGGTCGTCCGAATAGTGCCTGATCACTGAAACTTTCGTGCCTCATAGGCGGCACGGCGTCTGACAAGGAGAAATCAGATGTGTTACCCCACGACATGTTCTTCCTGCTCCAAGATCACCTGGGCAGGGTGCGGCCAGCATTCCGAGCAGGTCATGGCAGGTGTCCCGAAAGTGCGGCGCTGCACCTGCACTCCTGCTCCTGATTCGGGTTCCGGGTTCTTTCGGTCTCTTTTCGGCCGCTGACCGGTGCGCCGGACGCTGCTGCGCACGCCACCCCCATTCGCCACATCTTCAGGAGTCAATCAATGACTGGCAAATCTACTGTCGAGGAACGCGTTACGTCGGCGTCTCGATCCCCCGGCGGAGTGCTCGGACGTATGGGCGCGGCCATGGCAGGCAATGCTAAATGGGTGATCGGTGTCTGGCTGATCGTCCTCGTCGCCCTCGGCGCCGCCGCACCATCGGTGTTCAGTTCCCTCGCGGGCGCCGGGTGGCAAGCCAACGGGTCCGAATCGGTCCAGGTCCGCGAACTGGCACAGGAGCACTTCGTCGGTAACTCCTCGGCCGCGGTCCAGGTCGTGGTCCATTCCGACGACCGAACCGTCGACAGTCCCGACGTGCAGCGCACCATCACCGCGGTCGCGGATGTCTTCGCCGGGGACACCCGTTTCGGTGCGATCATCGCACCGCAACCGGGAATGTCCATCAGCCCGGACGGACACACCGGAATTCTCATCGCGGGCGCGAACACGTCCACCGACGAGATGGTCAAGGCCGTCGACGATCTCAAGGGCCAATTGACCGCTCTGTCCGGTGACGGCATCGAGGTCTACCCGACCGGTGCTTCGGCACTGTGGAGTGATTTCAACAAAGCGAACCACGACGCGATGATTCAGGCCGAACTGTTCTCCTGGCCGGTCACCCTCGCGATCATGGTGCTCGCGTTCGGGTCCCTCGTCGCCGCAGGGCTGCCGTTGCTGTTGACCCTGGCCGGACTCGTCGCCTCCGCAGGTGGCCTGGTCCTGCTCAACCAGGTCACTCCGATCTCGGTGTGGGCGATGAACTTCGCGATGATGTTCGCTCTCGCCCTCGGTATCGACTACGCGTTGTTCATCGTCGCCCGCTTTCGCGACGCGATCGCGCACGCCACCTCCAAGCAGGCAGCTGTGGCGGAAACCATGGACACCGCAGGCAAAGCCGTTGTCCTGTCCGGAATCACAGTGCTGGTCAGTTTGTCTGCCGTCCTTCTCGTTCCGGCCCCCGCGGTGCGGACGATGGCGATCGGCATCATGCTCGCCGTCTTCTTCGTCCTTCTAGCCTCGATGACTCTGTTGCCAGCAGTGCTCGGGAAACTCGGCACCAAGGTCAATGGTGGATCCCTGCCCTACGCCAAGCGGCAAGAACACCGCTCGCCGAAGTTCGCCGCATGGGGTGAACTGCTGCACAAGCACCCGTGGCCGTTCGCTATCGGTTCTGTCCTGGTACTGATCGCGCTGTCGATCCCGGTGCTCGGTCTCAAGGTAGCGATGCCTTCCATCGAAGTCGTCCCCGCCGACGCCCCGGTCCGCCAAGGATACGAACTCGTCCAGGCCCAGATGGGAGAGGGTGCACCGGGCATGTTGCAGATCATCGCTCCCGCCGCCGAAGCCTCGCAGACGGCGCAGACTGCTTCCTCGGTCGACGGCATCGCCATGGTCACTCCGCCGCAGCCCGCCCCGGACGGCAGTGACTATGTGATGCTGCAGGCCATGCCGACCGTCGACCCATCGGATGCACAGATGGGCACTATCCTCGACACCTTGCGTGCGGACCTCCCCTCGGGTGCGGTCGTGGGCGGCGCACCGGCGGAGAACCTCGATCTGCAGCAAGCGCTGAACGACTACTTCCCACTCATAGTCGGCATCGTCCTGGTACTCGGGTTCGTGTTGCTTCTGGTGGCGCTGCAGGCGCCGTTGATCGCCATCCTCGGTACCGTGGTCAGCCTGCTCTCCACCGCAGCCGCATTCGGGGTCGCGAAGTTGATCTTCCAGGACGGGCACGGTGCATCCCTGCTCGGCTTCACTCCGCAAGGCTTCCTCGACGGCTGGGGGCCGGTGTTCTTCTTCGCAATGATCTTCGCGATCGCCATGGACTACACCGTGTTCCTCCTCGCCACGGCAAAAGAACACTACGAACGATCCGGGGACCCGAAGGTTGCCCACATCGCAGGTTTGGCTCATTCCGGACGAGTGATCTTCGCCGCCGCCGCGGTGATGGTGGCAGTGTTCTTCACCTTCGCGCTCGCTGACCCGCTACCGCCGAAGGAAATGGGCATCATTCTCGGTGTTGCTGTCCTACTCGACGCGGTCCTGATCCGGCTCATCCTGTTGCCGGTGCTCCTGCGGTTGACCGGACATGCCGCGTGGTGGTCCCCGGCGTGGTTGCGAAAGGTATTGCCCAACATGAGTTTTTCGCACTGACAGGGTCCGGGGGTGGTTCGGCAGCTGTGACGCACAGATCTCCCGAACCACCCACATGGGAATACCCATAGGGGTATATTTGAGGTTGCTGATTCACCTTCGGAAGGAAATCCCATGGTCGGCGACGACGACAGCATCGCATTGGTACTCAACCGGCTCCGCCGTGCTCACGGTCAACTCGCCGGGGTGATCTCGATGATCGAACAGGGCCGCGACTGCAAGGACGTGGTCACCCAACTCGCTGCGGTTTCGAGTGCATTGGATCGCGCCGGCTTCAAGATTGTCGCTACCGGTCTGCGTGAATGTATGACCGGTGATACTGCGAACGGCAAGGAACCGATGACCGAAGCCGAACTCGAAAAGCTCTTCCTCGCGCTCGCCTGAGGCCGAGGCGACGATCGGGGACAACGAACGGAAAGGACGACACAGATCATGACAGCTCTCCCTCGGCACCACGGCTGGACCATCGAACGGATCGTTCCCCTGCTGGGCGGGGTGGTCGTCCTGCTCAGTGTGGCGTTGACCCTCATCTTCTCCATCTGGTGGCTGCTTCTTACCGCGTTCGTCGCCGCGAATCTCCTGCTCTACAGCGCAGTGGGGTGGTGCCCGATGAGCCTGATACTTCAACGCCTCGGCATCCCACGTTTCGGCGCCCGCTGACCGATCCCAGGCCCCCAATCCCGGAAGAAGGACGTAGATCATGCAACTCGCTCTCACGGCCACCCTGAACACCACCTTCGACGACGCCGTCGAACGCACCCGCAAAGCCCTGGCCGATCAGGGCTTCGGGATACTCACCGAGATCGACATGAAAGCGACCCTCAAAGCCAAACTTGACGAAGACATCGAGGATTACCTCATCCTCGGCGCCTGCAACCCGCCATTGGCGCATCGCGCCGTCGACGTCATGCGTCAGATCGGGCTACTGCTGCCGTGCAACGTCGTCGTGCGCGCCGACCGCACCGCAACGAACAGCGTCATCGTTGATGCGATGAACCCCGCCCTCATGGCCGAAGTCACCGGCGAGCCGGCACTGCAGGCAGTCGCCGACCAAGCGAGCACCAGACTGCAAGCTGCGCTCGATTCACTTACCACGCAACCACACTGACTCGTGACCACGCGGAAGACAGCCGGCTACCAATAAACGGAAACGGAATCCGATGACCCTCGCAATCGCACTCGCGGCCGGCGCTGTCATCGGCATCCTTCTCGGACTCCTCGGCGGCGGCGGATCCATCCTCGCCGTACCGGTCCTGGTGTTCGGCCTCGGCCTCGGCATCGACCAGGCGATCCCAATCTCACTGATCGTGGTCGGCGTCGCTTCTGCCGTCGGAGCCATCCCGAAAGTGCGTGCCCACCTGGTGCAGTGGCGGCTGGCCGCTGTGTTCGCCGCTGCAGGTATCCCCGCAACCTTCCTCGGTAGTGCCCTCGGGCGACTGCTCCCGCAGTCCGTTGTCATGATCGGGTTCGCCGCGGTCATGATCGTAGCCGGTGCTCGTATGCTTGCCGACCGCGGCGATATTGGGACCGCCTGCCGCATAGGTGATTCCGGTATCAATTGGCGTCGCTGCGCACCTCGTGCGATCCCAGCCGGATTCGCCGTCGGCGTTCTGACCGGACTCTTCGGCGTCGGCGGTGGATTCCTCATCATCCCCGCCCTGGTCCTGATGTTGGGAATAGACATGCAGATCGCGATCGGAACCTCGCTTCTGATCATCGTCGCGAACTCCGCCGCCGGGTTGCTCTCACATCTCGGTAGCGGCGTCGCCATCGATCCGGCCATCACGATCAGTTTCACCGGAGCTGCGATCGTTGCCTCCTTGGTCGCCGGACAATTCGGCAACCGCACCGACACCGGAAAACTTCAACACTGGTTCGCATACCTGGTATTTGCGGTTGCGGCCTACATTCTGTTCGATACTCTCGTTGTGATTTGGTGACGCCGTGATACGTGAGGGAACCGTACTTGTGCGGAACTCCCTCTTCTGTGAGGGATTCCGATGCTTCGTATTGGTGACCGTGCGCCGTGCACACCATTCGGTGTATCTATTTTCGGCGTATAGGGCGAGGCATCGGCAACCGATAGCGCCGGGTGGGAGTGGTAGGCGTCCCCCTGCAGGTGCCCACGTCGGAGATATATCGACCCTCCTTCCCGGGTAATCGTTCCGTACTCGCGGCCGTTCCACCGCCCAACTCGCCGACTCTTGTGCAAGATGAGTGGGGCTCGAGGTATCGCCACTAAGGTCGACATAGGGCGAAGGGTATGTAGTGTGGCTGATTGAGCCGACGTGGCCAAGGTCGATACGTGAGTATCCCAACGCTGGATGGATGGCAGTCGCCACGGTTTCAAATCGTTCTTCATCAAACACACTATGCTGTATGGGGTTCTCGCAGGATCATCGAATATCGTGGTCGAGTACGGAGAGATCTGTTCGCAGTGCTGCCGCGTCTTCAGCACCACGACCAGGCCGGTATCAGACGTAGTCAACACGAAGCGGTCACCGCTCGATCGAGAGCGTGCCGAGAGCGCGGAATAACTAAGGCCCTGCCGAGACCGGAGCGCAGTTGTTTATTTGCCGTCTTCGAACGACGCTGGTTGTGCGAGCAACGCTATACCTGTACCCGCGTCGGTGGTCAGTGGGAGCGCCCCGACTGCACGCTGCCAGCGGAAAGGTGACGCCTTCCTGGCAGTCTTCGGCGTCCCCCGAAATGAACTCTGCTGCGATTCATTCTGTGAAAGACATTGATTCTATTCCTGACCGTTTCGACCGGCGGTTACCGCGAACCGCAAGGCAGCCACATTGCTGCGGTGGATTTGGTAGAGGTCGGCTTCGCAGTCTGACGGTCAGAGACGGCCTGTCGTTCGGAAGAAGCTGGTGGCGGCAGCGGTGTCGGTCATGCCGCACACATCGTCTGTGAGGCCGGTTTCTATGTCGACGGAACTTCCCGTACTTTGTCCGGTGGCGCCGTCCCTGATGTTGACTCCAGCTGTGCAGGAATCATTTTCGACCACGGTGTAGTTTCCGTAATCGCATTCTCGCTATCCGAGTACGGTCCTATTAGCTTCCTTCAGGTTGAGGCTGGCGATGAAGTGGTCGCTGTACTCGGAGAGGTTGTTGGAGAGTTGGTTGGATCTTTCTTGATGTCGCAGCTGATCACGAGGGTGCCTTTGGTGGTGAAGGTGGATTGCCGGCAGTTTTCGGAGGCACTGCTCAGGGCTGTGGGGGGCAGCTTTGATGGCGTCGGTGTTGGCGACCTGTCCGGCAGCGGCGGTTGAGGGGGTGGTGCCGGCGGCTGCTGCTGGGTTGTCCGCGTTCGTGTCGTTGGCTGTGGGACGCAGAAGGATGGGGGCTGCCACGGTTGCGGCAATGACGACGAGAGTGCCGGCGGCGGCCGCTGTCAGGTATTCGAGTTTCTTGCTGCCGGACGTGTTGGGCGCGTGAGGACTTCGAGTGGTGGAGGCGGTCATAGTGAAGGTGGAGTGCACGTGCCTCGGTGCCGGGGGGGGAGCGGGTGGTTGGCATGACTTCGTTAAACGCCGGCACCGATCAGTGCGCTATGCGCGACCACTGTTTTCGGGTCGCCGAGCGTCGCGATCGGCCCCAGGGTGGAGAGGCATTGACGGACCAGTGGGATCCGCGACGAACCGCCGCTCAGATAGCGAGCGGAGAGTTGGCTGGGATGGGTGGTGCCCGCGTCGGTGAGGGTTTGACGTGTCAACGCGACTGCGTGGTCGACGGCTGGTCGAGTCTTAGTTGCTTCTGAACTCTGCGCCCGTGGACAATGGAACGCAACGATGATGGGTCTCCCTTGTGTGAGGTACTGGCAGGTGTCGTTGTCGAGCGTATTCTGTGCAACTTAAGTACTAATGCACCCCTTGTAAAGGTGCTGAAACTACGACTTAAGTCGGAACAATTGAGATAAATCGCGAAAACTGGCACGAGTTCTAAAACAGTGTCTACGGTTACATCCACATCGTGATCGCTCGGCCCTAGATCCCGTCCTTCGGGTGACGGAAATTCTTACCGGCGACATACGACTGTCCGTTGCGAAGGAGTGGGAAATGTTAGTTCCGTTCTTGCAGGCGATTCTGAATTTCGCCTACGGGTCAATCGATGCCGGCGGGGCCGTCATTGACGGGCTCACTGGAATCTCGAGCGAATAGGAGGATGCGACATGAATTCATCTGATCTGGGTTCGGTCTCGGCACTCTTGCCCATGATGCTGACCGCCTTCAAGTCCATCATCACGATGCCTGTTGCGCTCTCCGTGGACTTCGGTCTCGACGTCCCGTTCAATCCGTTCAAATAGTTTAGGAGGGAACAAATGGGTTCCTTGGAAGATGTTTTCGGTCTTTTCACCGGGTCACTGTCAGCGATCCACATCAGCTTCTTCGAGATGCTGACCGCATTGTCGAGTGACGGATGGGTGAAGGAATGACCTTCCGATCCGACTACTCGCGACTTAAGGAGGTGAGTATCTAATGCTTTTTTCCTTCTTGAGTAATGCTCTGGGTTCGCTTCGAGATGTCAGCGGCTTGGCGGTGATGGGAAGCATGATGATTCCCTCGTTCAGCGCGGAATAACCTGATACGCGGGTCGGCTCGTCGATAGGTGACGATCCGGCCCGCATTTTCTGTTGTGATTACGATTTGAAAAGCCGATACCTCGGATTATCTCCGAAGTATCGGCCTGCGTTCAGCAGAAGAAGCTGAGCGAACCAATTGCGGGGTTCTGCGAAACTGGCCGGCATCTCCGACGTTGCCGGCGGCGACTGACAGGTCTTGAAGTAAGAGGATAGCGTCCGTTGTCAGTTCGGAACTTCTCCTGGTTGGATACTCCCGTTGACGTCAAGTGTCTTGTGCAGGTGACTCTTTCATTCATGCGCGGTAGCGTGATGCGGACTCGTAGTTCGGCTTGGTGGCCCGTTCTGTCCGCGAGATCGTTGTCAGAGAGACGTGGAAATGATCGGCGACGGACTGCGTGGACAGGCCGCCGTTGGGTCGGAGCGGCCGAAGACCGTCGGAGCGCGGAGCCGTCGGCGGATCCACGAGCAACGTGCAAATCTCACGGGCAGTGTGATGTTTGAGGCATCGCTGGATCTTCGTCAGCGATTTCCCTTCCACTGGTCGACGTGCGCCGTAGGCGCGCTATCGCATGTCGCTACTGGTATGGATCATCGCGATCCGCCAGAGCGCATTGTCGGCATGACGATCTCCGCCGCGGTTGTGCTTTCTTGAGGACGCGTCGATCGGAGAGATCCGCACAGGGCGGCGAACAATGGGTCACTGCGTAGTCTTTCGGGATTGTCGCCTGTGGTGATGATCAGTGTGGATGCGCTGTTGACGCCGATCGGTGCGGCGAGCAGGACAAGGTTGACTCGGCGCACGAGATCGGTGAGTTCGCTTCGAAGCCGGTTCATTTCTTTGCCCTGAGTGATCACCTGACGGGACAACAACCGTAGCGTCGAGTTGGCCGCCTCCCGAGGATCAGCAGATGCGTCCTGTCCGACTCGCACCGTCGCGCAGTGGTGCAACAAGGCTCCGGTTGTCATTGATTCGAGCCGATCACGTAAGTCGCGAGGGGCGCTGACGATGACATTGCGTAGCGAATTAGTTGGTGCCGGAGAGTGTCAACGCAATTTCAGACCAACTGCTGCGAAGTGACCGGCTCGTTTCGATCGTCCGCCGTGTGACTTCGGGAAAACGCGTGCGGTTTCAGAAAGTACGGACCTCTCCGGCGCCTCCCCATCGATCGAATCGGTCCCGCCTCGCAAACGCTGCGCCTGCCGATTGGGTGGTTCATGTCGACCCCTCGAAGCCTTGGCTGCGCAGAAGCCCGGTCACGGCGGCGCCATACGAACCGGTGCCCTCGACTCCGATCCGAATCACCAGACCAATCGACGAAAACGAATGCAGCAGAGCCTTGTACCCCGTGGCTGTCGTCGCTGCAGTGAAATGTCCAGCAGTCACCCCACGTGATCGATGACTGCGATGAGATAAGAATCGAGGGGGACACCGGCTCGACGTACGTTGCAGCCGAAAGCCACGAACGGCAGGCAACGAGCACCGACAGATGCAAACAAGGCCACAGTTCGGTCAGTCGACCTTCGAGTCAGATTCAGCTCGACGCGATCACCAGGGCTAGCGTTGGCATCTCGACCGACCTCAAGGTCTATTACCCACCTCGGAGTGCAGACCGAGCCTCGCTGAAAGGCTTCGATTCATGCCACGACCGTATCCGCCGGAGCTTCGATTCCGGGCCACAACCCTTGTCCGAGCTGGCAAACCGATCATCATCGCCGCATACGAACTCGGCGTCAGCGCCGCCGCGCTCCACACGTGGGTTCGCCAAGGTCGGGGCGAACGGCCAAGTCACCAGAACAGAATCTGCGCAGCTGACATAAGAGAGTAAACGCATCCGCGAGCTCGAAATCGAAGTCAAAACTCTCCGAACTGCCGCGGCGCTGGTCGGGGAGAACCGCTCGGCCCCAGAAGGGTTCACCCGATGTTCGGCATGCTCGTCGACGCCGGGCCCCGTGAACGGTTGTTGCCGGCTTTGGGTGTCAGCAACCTCGGCTAGTGTATCTACAAGATCCAGCCGCTGTCACCCGACATGAATACGCGAACAGCGGCTCACCGGGCTGATCGGAGAACTCCACGCTGATCGGAGAACTCCACACAGCCTCGCACAAGCCTACGGGTCTTGATGTGTCCATGCGGAGCACACGCGCAGTATGGACATCGCGGTCAGCGAAAACCTCGTCGGCGAACTCATGAGGCTCGTCGGCGTGGCTGGCCCGCCTGGACGGGCCAAGACCAACGGTTGAAAGGGCGTCGCGACGGCGGACGATCTCGTGCACCGGAAGTTTCATCCTATCGCGCCAAATAACTTGTGGGTCAATGTAATTGCCGGAATTTTTCGCGGAAAAGAACTGTACTGCGGCACGGTACTTGACATGTTCATCCAGAAGATCGCTGGCCGGTCGATCGATAACTGCCAAGGCGCGACGCTGATATCGAGTGACTTGGAATGTCGCGACCAAGAATCGGAAACTGCCTCCCCGGGTGCATTGTGCACGCCGCTTGTGGGTGTTCAGTTCACGTTCTGGATCTTTACCAGTGGGATCTGTTCCGCGGCTTTGGTCCCCTCATTCGGCACCTCCGGCGACGGGCAGTCACACCGTCCGCCTAAGGGGCCGGGTCGCCAGAGCGACGAATCCACTGACCTGTCGGGAGTGAAGTGCTGGTTGGGCGGTGAATGAGGTCGAGTCGCTGTTCTGATGCGGTCGTAGTAAGACGGATCGGCACGCGCGAAGGCGACGTAACGCAGGTCCAACGGTTAACCTCCCGGTCAGTCCCCCTGCGGCTGGTAGTCAATTCGTGCCACATCCGAATCCCTTGTGGCTTGGATTGCCTGTGGCAGAAGAGTATCCGATTTCGGTCATTTCGGACGAGATTTGCAAACTATCGACCAAGAGCACTAACGGATGGCCGGGGCGGCCAGGTTGACTCGCGCGATCCCGCGAAGGATCACATGGCAACACGAGCGCGGAATGAATCGATCTCCCGCGGAGTCAATTCGGTTACCTTGTCTGCCAATTCTGTTCGACTGTTCGACCGGTTCTCCGACTTCCAGTGGAGGCGAAGGCCCTGGCGTTGCGTCTAAAGTATGAACTTTTCGCTTTTCCTTGACTTTGTCGGCGAAATGAGAAAACTGGTACCTGTTCTAGGGTTTCGGGATGTGAAAACCATTCTCGCCGGCACTGGACGCAGGATGTGATTCTTCAGCATCGCTGCGAAGGCTTACCCATATATCGATCTTCTTGCCGCCGACCATGTGGACTTTGCTGAGCTGAAATCTGCTCTCAGGCTGTCCTGCAACGGTATTCGAATATTTCTCGCCTTCGGGATGTGTCTCCCCGGAATGGCGCTGTACCCGAGTTCGTTCTGTCTACGTGTAGGGAGGAGGAGATTTTCTTTGTGATGATGTCGCGATTCGAAATCGATTGCGATATTTCATCTTGTTGAACGTCAATCGTTTCTCAATGAAAGAAAAGGATCACAATGACTGTATCTCTCGCTCGGCGTGCCGGAACTACTGCTGCGATCTCTGCGGCAGCATTAGGGCTGGTGTTTGCGGCAACGGTGCCGGCGTCGGCCCATAGCGTGACGACGAATTACAACAACGCATGCATGGGTGACCCCAATTCGCTCATTGCGGGCAATGTTCACCAGCCGCTTCAGGCTCACTCCATGTCGGTTGCGCACTCGTCGTCGACGCCGGGCACCTACACGATTCAGCCAGGCTCGCAGACTGTTCCGACCAGTGGCGGTGGCGCAACCGTCATCAATCTGAATCGATTGAACCTCGTATTCAAGATCGATCCGGTGACCTTCACGTCTGCGTCCATCGTCTCCGGGACGGGTAGTGGATTCAGTGGCACTCCGGTAGTCACGCGAGTAAATGCAAGTGGTGCTGCGGACGCTGCAGGGTCGTACCTTTCACTCAACGGGGGAGTCGGAACAACGATTGCGGGTGCGAGTCCGGGCGGCTCGAATACCTCTGATGCGGGTTTGACCGCGCTTGCCGGCGCGACCTTCACGCTACCTTCGGTTCAGGTTGTCACGACTTCCTCCAACCCTGCGGTTTACATCAACACCGACGGTGATGCCGGGAAGTACGCAAACCCGAAGAATTACATGACGTTCCTGTCGAAGGCGACACTGTTCGGAACTCAGTACGCCCCGACGATGTGCTTGGCGACGGATGTTAACCCGCGAACCGACGCGAATATCGGTTCGGTTCTTGCCCCTAACGGTGGCGCGGGCAATCTGCACCCATGATTGCGGGCGCGGGTGCCGCGCGTCGAGTCGATGTGACTTCCCGGGTGCGCTGAATATGCAGCGTCGAAATGCTCGGTGAGAAGTTGCCCCATGCCCGTTCGGGCGTGGGGCAACTTTCGTTCTTTCGGCGACTTCACTGCTGAATTGCGGCCTCGAGCTGATCGATTCTCCGTGACGGGTGTGTCAGCGGGTCGGTAACCCTTCAATGGTCGCTAAGTCGAGGCATTCCCTCCCGATCTCGGTCCTGCACTCGGCGCCACGTCACCCGTCCAGCTCCGGATATTCGATCGAAAGATCGAGTACGTTCCGGCGGAACTCGGCGAATGGCACGTGGACCCCGGGCATATCAAAGTTTACTGACCCGGCGGTGCAACTCAGCGTCAGTCAGGTAGGGGAGAGCTTGATTCGGTCCTGCCGGATGGATGTGGGGAGGCTGAACGCAAACCAAAATTCGGTGACCGCGACGTGCCGTCCAAGTGTTTACAGATACCGCAGTATCTTGCGTTTGTCGTTTGCCCGATACGCGGTCTTCGACGAACGCAAGCAAGATTGCCGTGGCACCTGGAGAATGCTATTGACCTGTATCGGAGGTGAGGCCGCGCCTATCTGGGTGCCTGTACTGCTCCACCTACGACTCTATCGTCGAACGAAGATCGTCGGTGCGCAGCATTGAATGCCTGAATGATCTGCTTCGTGATCCCTCCGGACGGGGACACTGCATAGTTATGAATCTTTGCCCAGCTGAGTAAGGCCTGCAACTGCTGCTCGGTATGTCCGAAATCGAGGGGCTTTTCGACACCTCGGGATTCTGCATCGACGGCCTTGGCGTCGATCCGTTGTGCACAAGCGATGTATCGCCGGAGAACGGCTTTCAACCTTTCCGCATTGGTTGGCCTCAGATCGATCACGTAATCCGTTCCGCGGAAGGAGAATTCAATTCTCTCGTTGACCTCATGGGCGACGGGCATCCCGTCGAGATCGTCGACGCACTGTAGAATCAGTCTCTCCACCAAGACGCAATCCTCCGAGTTGTCTGCTAGATCCTCAGCGTATTCGTCAACTTTAGCGTGGACGCCCACCGGGTCTAGGACTTCACGGCAACTGTCTCCCAATAAAGGCTATGTGACGGCGAAGCTTACCGGTTCCGGTTTCGTCAGAGAATTTGCGGGCAGCAAGGGATCGTCCCCTCGGACAGACGTGACCATGTAAGTCCGCGGGGCCACCTGACTGCGTGCCCGCTGTTCCGGCAGAGGTGCGGTTGATCCGTCCGGTTGTTACTAACGAGCGACCGGACGGATCGCCCATGTTTGCAATTTGAATGGGCGGGGCATTAGTGGTTTGGTCCATCGGATGAACCCCACCTGTTCTCACCGGTGGACCGCTGATCTGCGTGTCGAACTTTCATCGGTCCCGACACGCATGGTCCGCCGACGGGATGTTCACAGCTGATGTCGGCGGACCTCCAAGACGGCGCGCCCGTCCCTGACTATTCGTACGCGCCGACCACGGAGCTGCGGTCACGCTTCGGTGCCGGTGGGCACCTGGTCCGAGCACGCCGCAATCGGACCGCTCGCACCGCTCCGGTTCAGCGTGCGGCCCGGAGCGGACCACCGAGAACCGCGTGCCGCCTGAGTGGGCTAGGTCGGGCACGCATGGCTCAACCGGGGCGGCCGGACAGCCGCGATCCGGTTGGGCCACCTCTTGCCCAGTCGGCAGGGATCGGCAGACTAGGAAATCGTGCAGCACCGAAATCCTGATCACACCCCAGATCTGACCGCGGCTCTGTCGCTGAGCCCCCAGCGGACATGACGAAGCGGCCGGTGCCTACAAGGGCATCCAGCGGATTCACAAGCTCGGTGCCCGCCTCGCGACTCTCGGGAAGTGGCCGCTCGGAGCGGGGCATGTGCACAAGAACGCAGGTAGGGCCGTCGCTGTAGGGTGACTTTCTGGAGACGTTTACGGTGATGAATGAGGTGCACAACCATGGGATTCTCGGTCGAGCGGTTTGACCACATCGTGATCAATTGTCACGACGTAGACGCCACAGCCCAGTGGTACGCGACAGTACTCGGAATGACGATCGAGCGATTCGGCCCCACGGCACGCACTGCGGTGAAGTTCGGAAATCAGAAGATCAATTTGAGGCCTCTCGGAACGGTGGAGCAAGACCCGGGCTGGACCACCGGTGCCGTCGCGGCGGCAGGTTCCGAGGATTTGTGCTTCGTCACGTCGGCTTCGCCGGATGCTGTCAGTGCCCACCTGGAGAGCTGTGGGGTGGAGGTGCTCGACGGGCCCGTGACCAAGCTAGGTGCCCTCGGAGAGATGGTGTCGCACTACTGTCGGGATCTGGATGGCAATCTCATTGAGATTGCCGTCTACCCGTGAACTGAGCACGTCGAGAATGGCTTACCGTCGTGGCAACACGGCCCGATGCTGCCTCAGTCGCGGTCGCGTATTTCGAAGCAAGCATTTGTCGGTGAGCGTCGTTGGCAGTGTGTCTGTCGTTTCGGGTACCGCGTGACTGTCGAACCCCGCTTCGCTGTGTTCAGGCGGTAATGCGTTGAGGGAGCTGACTCTGGCCTGCTCGGCCGGAGGAGCGAGGTGGCGTCGCGAAGGGCGAGCTGCAGCGGTCGAAGATCGAAGCGGTTTGCACGATTTCGCCTCGGTGGCACAGTGGGACGTCCGGATGCGGAATCACCGTTCGATTCACGCTAGTACTATCGAGTTCCGATATCGATATGCGAAGGGTGGGGTGATGAAAGAATTTCAGAGGGCCGCTGTGCGGCTTCACCTCTTTGGCGGAATTGGCACGTGAAGTGCTCGGCCCGTCGTGGCCTGAGAACTGATCTCACCGAACAGGTTTCGTGGTCCTGCGGCGTGGGGCGGCAAGTCGGGCCGAAACACCGATTTAGAGACAGCCCCGCGTGTTCGAGAAATTCGCATATCACGGAAATCCGTGAGCACTGTGCCCGTCGTCGTGACCGAACCTGGACGTGACTGTGTCCAGGGCGGCTGTCGGCTTTTGATCACCGTGTTCGAAAGCGGCATATCGATTGCTCGACCAGAGCATGCACTCAATGAAGGTTCTTGCGCAGAGCCACCGCGTCGGTGCGCGCCGCCGACGCCAATGCGGGAGTGACCGGACGGGACCCCGCACTAGTCGCAGCGCGGATTCGATACGCGCCGACAGCTCGTCGATCTTCGAATATGGCTGGGCCAGAAGCGCTCTCGCCTGCGTTCCTGCACGACGTTGTACTCGTTCGTTGTTGACGTGGCCAGGCATTCTATCGGTCCGGTCGCGAGATAATCCGTAATGATGCTCGGGGACACAGTTTGACGGCGCGTTGAGCGTCCGTTTCGAGTTCGGTGGGGATGTGTGGCTCACGTCGGCGATCGCGTGGGAGTGGATATCCCCATTCGTCACGCGTCAGCAGGGTCGGCAGCAACTCTGTGCACAGTCCTCGACCTTCACACGTAGTCCAATCGATGTGTAGGACTTTGGGCGTTCTTGTGCTCATGATGCTGCTCCCATCCGTGTGCCGACCTCGCAGGCTCCTGCAGCGTGCATTCGGAGATCGTGCTGGAAAACGCGAAGGGAACTCCTCACGAATCTCACTGTCCCGTCCGGATGTTTGCATGCCCCACGCCCTTCGATCAGATCCGCCAGATATCGGATCGACTCCTGGGTGTAGGCCGCCCCTGAGCGATAGGCAATATCGGACAACGCGCGTGCCATTCGGGGCATTCCGTTGATGCACGGTCCACACTGACGAGCGCCTTGATCGGCGAGATACTCAACGATGTCGGCTGAAGTCTTCAGACCACACCTTGCGTGACCCAGTACGTGAATGACTCCGGCGCCGGGCGAAGCACCGACCGTCGCCAAAGCCGTTGTTGTCATGTTTGTGGTCGGCAAGTCTTGCGCATCCACCCAACCTCCGTGAAACCCGCCGACGAGGACTGCTCTGATCGACGGAGTATCAGTACGTGAATACTGGGTCACCAACTGATCCAATGGAATTCCCATCGGGATCTCGACGACACCACTCACGGTCACATCACCTGACAGGGTGATCAAGGTGGTCCCCGACGCGCCGCCCAGCCCTCGCGTGCGAAACCACTCGGGTCCGTATCGCGCGATGAGTGCGATGTGTGCCAGTGTCTCGACATTGTGAACCACGGTGGGTCGACCGTTCAGCCCCGCCACGGTGCTGTGTACCGAACGGTCTCGAGGAAGGGGTGCTCGGCCTTCGATCGTTCCGACTACCGCGGACGTTTCGCCGCTGATAAATGTCTTCGGTGAAGCCACGAGTGTGACCAAGGGCTCGGTCAGCCCG
Organism: Rhodococcus sp. D-46; assembly: GCF_011290655.1. NCBI lineage: Bacteria > Bacillati > Actinomycetota > Actinomycetes > Mycobacteriales > Nocardiaceae > Rhodococcus > Rhodococcus sp. D-46. The sequence goes on from NZ_JAANTF010000010.1 coordinate 17,610, forward strand.
GCAGTCCTTCTTTCTTGCAACGCATTCCGGAGGAAGTGAAGCTGCTGGGATCCTGCGTACAGGTATGTTTCTTCGCTTCCGCACTCGTGTGCGACGAGTTGTAGGCCGTCGAGGACGAGGTGCGGCGCACGTTCGAGTAGTACTGCATCCTTGTCGCTGAGCGGTTCGCCTTCGCTGCCGTTTGCGATAACCACAACACGCCGTCCAGTTACGGAATCGAGTTTTCGCGCAGTGGAAAATGCCGCCCCACCTTTCCCGTGGAGACCCGCATCGGCGAGCTGTCGGCTCAAGGTACCCCGTGACGAGCGTGGGTTGTGGCCGTGGAGGGCCGTGTGGGTGGCTAGATCGGGTGAGCATGCGGCGAGAAGGCCGGCATCGGTAGATTCGGTTGTCACGTCATGTCCCTTCTCGGAGGCGCAGGGTCGAGAATTCGACGAAGTCTGTCCGGATTCGCCAGAGAACTGCTCCGGTCACCGCGACGGCTGATCCGATGGCGATGGCGAGAAACCATGTGTGTCCAGAGTCCGTTCCGTTTCCCAGTCCGTGCGCGAACGCGATCGGCCAGAGAGCGTACGCGCTCCAATGAACGAGTCGAAAAGTGCTGTTGCCTATGCGATTTCGCAGCAGTCCTGTCAAGGACACCGCGAACAGAACATCGAACGCAAGGGTGCCCAGTCCGAGCCAGAAGGCACGATAGTTGCCCAGGAAGGGGAAGGCGAAGTCGACGAGTTTCAGTTGTACGTACGGATCGGCCAACAGTGCCAGCATGTGTACGACTACGAGGATCACCCCGATCAAGGCGGCGGCCCTGTGTACGTTCTGCACGCCGAATCGAGGTAGTCCCGGTAGAGCCCTACCGGACCGCGTGACGATTCCGAGAATCATCGACACAGTCAAGAATACGAGAGCGGTGATACCTGTCCCTCGACCCAATGCCCACAGTGCTTCGTCCACGACTAGGGTTGCCTTCTGCCGGTGCCGACCGCATCGTCCGTCGGCCATCCGTTCAGTAGGCGGACCGCACCTGCACGATCCACCAGTCGCGCCGGTAGCCCGGTGTTCAGGAGGTTCCGTGCACCTTCGAAACCTCGGACGATGCAGGCGGTGCTCGCGAGGTTTGCGGACACACAACTGTCCGCGCCGACGGTGACTGTCTGCCATGCGGCATCAACGCTGGTGCCGCTCCGCGGATCGACTATGTGGTGCACGTGTCTACCATTTTGCGACCATCGACGCTTCCTGGTGCTCGATGTAGCGATGGATGTCCCGCCTGGAATGGCGACCGTATCAGCCGGGGCGTCGTGGCCGTCTTGGACGAGGACGATCCACCCACCGTCCGGCGCCGGTCCGGCGGTAGCGATGTCTCCGCCGAGGCACACAAGCACACCGCAGTCGAGTGACATGCTGACGGCGTGTGCACATTCGTCTGCTGCAAGTGCCTTTGCCGTTGCCCCGAGGTCGAGTTGGACGCCCGAGGGAACTGTGACTGTTTGTCCGTCGAGCCTGACCGAGGTCCACTGCGGAGTAGACACGAAGGACGTCTTGATCGGTACGTCCCTGCCTTCGATCAGCGCGAAATCGCGGTCGTATCCGAGCGCGACGACAGCTGTACCGATGGTCGGGTCGACGGCTCCGTCAGTGCGCTCGGCGCCATCGAGTGCTGTCTGGATCAGCCGGGCAAGCGTGCTACTCACTTCGACCGGTAGGCCTGTCGACTTTTCGAGAGCTCGAATCTCTGAATCGTCACGAAATCGACTGCATGCCAATTCTATTTCGAGAAGGCGCTCGTCGATGATCGACCTGGCCGATTGAATCGCCTCGGGTTTTGTCACCACGACCGTGGCTTCGAGGCCCCACACCCTCCACATGGAACTCGCGACGATCGGGGAGGTGGTCACGATCCGGCCGATCGAGCGTGGGGAGTGGAACTTCCGCTCGACATCTTTGGTGCCGCCGCGGGTGAGGTAGTTGTCGATTGCGAGTTCGGAGTCGAACTGCCGTCAGGTGGACTGCTCGATTGCTTGGTTTCGTCTGTGGTCGCTGTGATCGGCGTGGCCTGCGTATCCGAATAGGCGAGTACTGTTCCGCCGACAACGCCCACGACTCCGAATGCCACGAGGGTCCCGGTGACGATTCGGGTGCGTCGAAATCCGTCTTCCGGTGTTTCCATCTGATGCCTGCTCTCGAAGGTTCGATTGAGAACTCAACAATCGGCCGAGGTGCTTGTCCGGGGCTGCATGTCTGCTGTGAAGCTGCGGGGAATCGGTCGTGCCGTCGGAGAGTTCCGAGTTCCACGATCGCGGTGCAATCTTGGAGAGTTCTCAGAACGGACGTGGCAGGCTCGCAGGCATGGGCGCGAAACCACGAATTCTTCTTGTCGAGGACGACCGGCAATTGGCGGGCCTGCTTGCGGACCTCTTCGAGGAGGAAGGGCACGAGGTGGACGTGGCGCACGACGGACAAGTCGGTCTGCATCTGGCGTTGACCCGCAGCTACGATGCTTTCGTCTTCGATCGTGGAGTACCGGTCATCGACGGTGTGGAATTGCTCAGAATCCTCCGGGTGAGGGATTGCTCAGTACCGTCGTTGATCCTTACTGCTCGCGGTTCCGTTGGCGATCGTGTGGAGGGACTCGATGCCGGTGCCGAGGACTACTTGGTCAAGCCCTTCGAGATTCCCGAGTTGTTGGCTCGAATGCGTGCACTGTTGCGTCGCCGAACTTCCGTAGTGCCGATCGTGGTCGGTAGGTGGGAAATCGATCGAGCGAACCGAACGGCTACTGATACCGAATCCGGATCGGTGACCTCGTTGTCCGAACGCGAGAGCGAACTGCTCGGGTTTCTGTGCGCATCGCCTGGGCAAGTCTTTTCTCGGACTCAGCTTCTGGGGCGGGTGTTCGGAAGTGCAGATACTCCAGGCACCGTTGACACTTATGTCCACTATCTCAGGCGGAAATTGGGCAGGGACGTCGTAGCCACCGTCCACGGCCTCGGATACCGGCTCGGATCATGATTGTCCGCAGCAAAAACAAGGACAGGCGGTCGTCTGGGATCGGGTTCGGTGACGAGGTGCGCCTACGGCGAGCCGGACGGTCAGCTGCGGTTCAAGCCGCCATTGCTCTCGGTGCCGTGTTGCTGATCGTCGGAGCGGTGTCCTATGTAGGTTATGCGCGGGCACAGGATCGTCAGATTCGTTCTGCACTGACCGAGGTTGCAGCCACAGCAGACGATGCGGACGATCCTCCACCCGGTATGTCGCTGGCCTTTCGTTCCAATGGTGGCGTGGAGACCGTGAGCGTGCATGCCCCCACCGGGACCGCAGAACTTTTGGATTCGCCTGCTGGGTATTCGGATTTCACCGATGGTGACAGTAACTTCAGGGCCTTCGTCTCAGACGGTGCGGAAGGTCGCGTTGTCGTGATCGCGGCGCTCGAGCCCTATGAATCAGGAAGGCAGCGATTACTTCTCGCACTTGGATTTGCCGAACTCACCGGAATTGCTGCATCTGTGGGCGTGGTGGTGTTGTTGTCCCGACGTGCGATTCAGCCGCTGACGCAGGCGCTCGAGTTGCAACGTCGTTTTGTCGCCGATGCGTCGCACGAACTACGTGCGCCGTTGACCGTACTGCACACTCGTGCACAACTTTTGGCTCGACGCGGAGACTCGCTCGAGTCTTCTGAGCTTGTTTCGCAGCTCAACGGGTTGGTGGACGACACTCGGGCCCTCGGCGAAGTCATCGAGGACCTGTTGATGGCCGCATCGATGGACGACAGCGGACAACCCCGGAATCGAGTGGACATGGCGGCAGTGTGTGAGAAGGTCCGTGACAGTGTGGCCGATCATGCTCAGAAATCTGGCATTGCTGTCGACGTGAGCAAGGCCGGAACTGGAGAGCCAGTGGTCTTGGGGATCGAATCGGCTTTGCGCCGAGCGGTTCTCGCGCTCGTTGACAATGCGCTTGCTCACGAGCGTCCAGGAGGGCACGTCCTTCTCCGCGTCGAGCGAGATCGCGACCACGTCAGAATCCGCGTGAGCGATACGGGAATCGGAATTGAATCTGAAGCGGTTCCGGTTCTGTTCGACCGATTCTCACATGGCCCGACTCAACCCGCCGGTAGCCGGCGATATGGCATCGGATTGTCCTTGGTTCGTGAGATCGCGCACGCGCACCGAGGTAAAGTCTTCGTCGAATCGACACCGGATGTCGGCTCGTCCTTCGAGATTGTGCTGCCGGTAGCTCGTTGACACCGAGCACGTTCGAGCAGGGTCCCCAGAACTCTCCAAGAAATCCTGCCTACGTTGATCGACATGGGCCTGACCACGATCGGCGGATTACCCGCTCACCCACTCCTCGTTCATTTCGTTGTCGTGTTGGTTCCGCTCTCGGCGGTTCTGGTTCTCTGCTCCGTTCTGTGGCCGAGTGCTCGGCGCAGGCTCGGGATCTTTCCACCGGCCATCGCCCTCGTCACGTTGATACTCGTATCGATCACCACCGATGCAGGTGAATGGCTCGAACACAATTCGCCTCACAGCGAGTTGATCGAGATTCACGCCGAACTCGGTGATCAACTTCTGATCTGGTCCATCGCGGTGTTCGTGTTCGCGGCGACATGGTGGGTCCTGCATACCGATAGATTCACCGAGTGGCGAGGCGCACGAACTTCACTGTCCGACAGTTCGACGCTGCTCCGAGTCGTGACAGTCGCGATAGCGGCGATCGCAGTTGTCGCGGCAGTGGGTTCGATGGTTCAGGTCTATCGCATCGGTGAGAGCGGAGCGAAGGCAGTCTGGCAGGAGCAGTCGTAGACATCCACCGAGTAAGTCCACGGCAGGAGCGCAGTGTGATGATTCGATTTCCCGGTGTCTATTCGCCTCAGTGCGATACTCGTCTTATTTCCGACGCAGTACGCGCCGAGAAGTTGGATGCGTCTTCTCAGGTTCTCGATCTGTGCTCCGGTAGTGGTGCGCTGAGTGTGTGTGCGGCCAAGGCTGGGGCGGGAACGGTTTTCGCCGTGGATATCTCACGACGTGCCGCGGTGTGCACCTGGATGAACGGGCGACTCCGCGGTCACAGAATCCACGCCCGTCACGGAGATCTCCTGACCCCGTTTCACGGTCGTCGATTCGACCTCGTCGTCTCGAACCCGCCTTATGTTCCTTCCGTGGACGACCGTGCGCCGCGCACCGGCCGTGCTCGTAGTTGGGACGGAGGCAACGACGGACGCCTGTTGCTCGATCGCATATGTGCGACGGCACCGGGTGTTCTGCAGAAGGAGGGCACGATATTGCTGATCCAGTCCGCACTCAGCGGCATCGATCGGACCGTCGAACTGTTCGCCGACAACGAACTCGAGGCATCGGTGGTCTCGAGGACCTCGATTCCTTTCGGCCCGGTCTTGCTGTCGCGCAGGCGATACCTGGAGTCGATCGGCGTCATCGACCCTGACCAGGTCACTGAGGAGATCGTCGTGATCCGAGCGAGACGATGACGCCGTTGACAGCTGCACAACGCTCGTTGTGGTTCGCTCAGTCCCTTGAACCGGCGTCGCCGTTTGTCATAGCTCAGTTCGTTGATCTGAACGGTGAGCTGGACGCATCTCGGCTGGAATCATCGACAGTCGCCGCGCACCGTGAGTTCGGCGTTGCGGGCCTTCGTCTACGTGTGACGGATGGAGTGCCCGAATTGGACGAAGACCCTGATCTGACACTGGTCGGCGGAAGGCTGGATTTCCGTCGATACGACGATCCCGTCCGTGCAGCGATGACGTGGATGAATCGAGAGTGGAGCACGGCGACTCTCGCTCCGGATACTGCCCTCACCGTCGCCAATCTGTTGCAGGTCGGCCCTCATCGCTGGTTCTGGTACTACCGTGCGCATCACATCGCACTCGACGGTTACTCCGCTGCACTTCTGATGCGCCGCACCGCCGAGATCTATCTGTCCGCTGGTCCGGTGAGGCCGGATCAGGTCGACTCGGTTGTGTCGGATCGCGTGGCGGCGGTTGCCCGCCAGGAAAGCCGATACCGAGAATCACCGCGCTGTGTCCGCGATCGAGAATTCTGGCACGAGAAACTCCGGTCAGTTCCCTCCTCTCCGGTCTTGGGAGCGAGCGCGACGGGCACTTCTCGGGGAAGTACGCTGCGAGCGAGTGGCACAGTGCCACTGTCCGATCTCTCGGCAGCAACGGTGATATCGGCGTTCGCGTCATACGTGGCACTGATGTGTGGTGTCGACGACCTGTGTTTGTCTCTGCCGGTGTCCGGGCGAGTGACTGCTGCGTCGAGATCGTTGCCGGGCGCGATGTCGAACGTGGTTCCTCTGGTACTTCGCGGCGTGGGTGCATCGACACCCTCCTCGGCGGTATGCGTTGTCGAGAGCGCACTGAGCGAGGCACTTCGGCACCATCGTTACCGCCGGGAGGACATGTCCGCTCTGACTGACGGTCGACGGCAGTCAAGAGTGCAATCTTTCGGTCCGGTCGTCAACGTCATGTTGTTCGACAGGGCCCTGAGCTTGGGCGCGGTACGAGGTCACGTCGAGATACTCACGACCGGACCGATCGACGATATCGCGCTGAACGTCTACCCCGGTTACACAGGGAACATTCGCGTCGATCTCGAGGCCAACGGTGCGCTGTACAGCTCTGCCGAACTTTCTGCCCATCATGATCGATTCGTTCGGTTTCTGGAGGTATTCGTCGACACGCCGCCGGATCATCCTGCTCCGCCCCTGTGGACGGATGCCGAGCTGGGAGCCACGAGTCCGGCGCGTGGCGAGCCTTCGATCGAGCCCAGAAGTCTTGATTCTCTTCTGCGTTCCGCAGTGCACCGGGCTGTCGATTCGGTTGCCATCACCGACGGTGACAGATCGTGGACCTACGGGCACCTCGATCGGATGGCGGGACTCTGGAGTCGGCATTTGAAGTCCGTCGATGTGGGCCCCGATGATGTTGTCGTCGTGGCGATCCCGCGATCCATCGAATCGGTCCTGGCAATGTGGGCTGTGGCGCGTGTAGGAGCCACATACGTACCGATCGATCCGGCCCACCCCGCCGAACGGGTCGTGGACATGCTCGGTGTATGCAAACCAAGGATCGGGCTCACGACTTTCGGGATGCGGCGTTCGTTGCCGTACGACCTCGAGTGGCTGTTCTTGGACTGTGACCCCGATGCTTTCGCGCCGTCCTTCGACCCCGAGCCCGCACATGCCGATCATCGGGCTTACATGATCTTCACCTCCGGCTCCACGGGCCGGCCCAAAGCGGTGTCGGTCACTCACCGTGGCCTGGCCAATTTGGCTACCGACATTCGCGAGAAATACGAGCTCGATTCACGCTCTGTCGTAATGCATTGTGCTTCAACCAGTTTTGACACCTCTGTCGTAGAGATGCTCGCTCCCGCTCTGTTCGGCGCCTCGTCGGTGATCTGCCCACCCGAGACCGTTGGTGGATTCGAGCTGGAAGACCTCATCTGCCGTCGTGCCGTGACACATCTACTCGTAACACCCTCGGCGCTCGCAACATTGGCTCCGGAACGGGTGCCCGGCTTGAAATTCCTGATAGTCGGTGGCGAGAAATTACCGCACGAACTGATGCGCCGGTGGGCGCCGTTCGTGCGTGTTCGAAGCGCGTACGGCCCTACCGAGGCGACATGCAGTGTCACCATCACCGACGTCTTGAACGTCGACGATCGTGTGACACTCGGGCGGCTCATGCACGGAGTCGAGGCGGTGGTTCTCGACGCATCGCTCGAGCCGTTGTCCACAGGGGCCGCGGGGGAGCTCTACCTGTCGGGGCCTGGTTTGGCCAGAGGGTACGAGGGTGGAGCGGGGGAGACGGCTGCGCGTTTCGTTGCGTCCACACTTTCAGCGGGGCATCGTATGTTCCGAAGCGGCGATCGGGTCCGATGGACAGACGACGCCCAACTCGAATTCCTCGGTCGCACAGACGATCAGGTGAAGGTGCGTGGGCGCCGAATCGAACTCGGTGAGATCGATTCCGTCCTGTACGGCCACCCGTCGGTCGAGTTCGCCACGACGTTGGTCCGCGATCTGGCCAATGGTTCGCCGGCGCTGGTGAGTTACGTGAAACTGCACTCGGGAATCTTGGACTCGGATGCGAGTATCGAACGCCTTCTGACACAGAAGTTGCCGGAATACATGGTCCCGGTCGTCGTGATTCGCATCGACGCGGTTCCGCTCACCACGAACAAGAAAGTCGATCGGGGCGCGCTCCCCGCTCCCACCTTCGAGCGGAGAGAATCGGTACGGGTCGCAACACCGATCGAGTCCCGCATCATCCGTACCTACGAGGAAGTGCTCAGGGCCACCGAGATCGGCCACAGCGATTCGTTCTTCGATCTCGGGGGAGACTCATTGTCTGCAACTCGAGTGATCGGCCGCCTCAACGCTGATTTCGGCATAAACCTCGGTTTTCGTGATCTGTTCGGCTCGCCGAGCGCCGCCGCGCTCGCGAGTTCCTTCGGCCAACACGTCGGGTGGGTGCCACCATTGGAACAGGCCGTCGACGCCTCGACGCCGCTGCTTTCACCTGCACAGGAATACATCGGTCGAGAACTCACCTCGCCTGCTCTGTACAACCTGCCCTTCACAATTCGCGTGCGTGGCAGACTCGACCACGACGCGTTGGCTTCGGCCGTGCAGGACGTAATGGTCAGGCACGAAACACTTCGAACCGTGTATCCGGATGTCGCGGGTTCGCCCCGCCCGCTAGTGGTGAATCCGGACCGGATTCCGCGCGGACTTCAAGTGGTCGAAGGGAATTCGAGCGATGCAGAATCGATCGTTCACCAGACGCTCTCTCGGGGTTTCGATGTGCGTTCCGAGATCCCCATTCGCTTGATCGTGTGTGCATACGGTCGGGACGATCATCTGTTGGCGGCGGTTGTCCATCACATTGCGGCAGATGGATGGTCTCTCGCCATCCTCGCGCGCGACTTGTCCGTCGCGTACGAGGCTCGCGCGCGGAACACGCACCCGACGTGGTCGGAGACCGCGGTGCGGTACTCGGACTACGCCATGTGGCGCGCGGAAATTCTGGGAGCGCGGGAGGCGCCTACCGACCTCGCTGTCGGTCAACTCGAACATTGGGCGGCGGTTCTCGACGGGGCGCCGAGCGAGATTTCTCTGCCACTCGACCACACTCGACCCTTGATGTGGACATTCGGGGCCGGGCGAGTCGAATTCTTGGTCGATCCGGAGACTCATCGCGGGTTGACGACCTCTGCAAAGCGAGCCGAGACCGGGATGTTCACTGTCGTTCATGCCGTCCTGACGGCGACACTGAGTGCTCTGTCCGGTGACCACGACATCATCGTCGGTAGCCCGGTCGCAGGCCGGGGCCATCCGAAACTCGACGACCTCGTGGGCATGTTCGTGAACACACTCGTGCTTCGCACACGCGTCGACGTTTCGGCGGATTTCGACGCTCTTGTCGCCGAGTGTCGCCGAGTAGAACTGTTGGCCCACGATCACAGTGACGTGCAGTTCGAGCGGCTGGTCGACTATCTCGATCCTCCTCGTCACACATCGCTGCACCCGTTCTTCCAGGTGGCATTGTCGTTCGAGAACTTCCCTGCTGCAGTGCTCGAATCCGACGGGCTTACCTTCGAGGTCACGCCGCGGCCACTCGACATCGCCAAGTGTGACCTTCATTTTCACTTTGCCGAAGTATTCGACGAAACCGGTGGACCCGCCGGGATCGAGGCGGCACTCGTCTACTCCTCCGATCTCTTCGACGCAGCCACCGCCACCCTCTTCGCCAAGACCCTGTCCGCAACCGCAGATGCTCTCGTGAGGAGTCCGAAGGCACCGCTGCTCGCGCTAGACACGAGATCGTGACGGTCAGCGTGCGGTGTGTTCCGGAGTGCAGACATGCTTGTGAATCTCCCGTGAGAGTTCCGCGACGGTCTCGGTCAGTGCCGTGTTCGCCTCGATCAACTGTCGGAGTTGATTGGTGTTGTCGAGAGTGTGAACCGCAACTTCACTACTGATGGCGTCCGCCCGTTTCGCCGAGATCAACAGAATTGCTCCCTGCATGCCGGCAAGCATCGACAAAAATAGGTTCAGCAGAATGAACGGGTAGGGATCGAAACCGGTATTGCCGTTGAACCCTGCCCAGATTCCCATGATCGCGACGAACACGAAGACGAACGGCCACGACCCCATACCGTTGCGGACCACATCGGCCGCACGTTCTCCGCGGGTCAGCTCCGAACCCGTACGGACTGCGGGATGCAGATGCCACCGATTCTTGTTTCCGAGTCTCATGGTTCTGCGTCTCATGGTTTACCATTGTGCGCTTGCCGCTGGTCGTGTTCAGTTCAGGTCGACCATCCTCGGTATTCTTTCGGTCACGAGCGCGGTCTCCCCGCAGCGTATCCACCGTCGACGACAAATTCTGTGCCGGTGGAGTACGTCGCTTCGCTGACGATGAAGCGCACTGTCGATGCTATCTCGTTCGGACTTCCGAGACGCGGGATAGGCTGATCGGCGACGAAGGGCAAACCGCCGAAATCATTTGTCGCTGAGCCTTGTATCGGTCCGGGGTGAACGGAACATACTCGCACGTTGTTGCCGCACAGGTCGAGGGCCGCCGCCTTGGTAAGTCCTCGAAGGCCCCATTCGCTGGCAACGTAAGCACCCATTCCCTGGTATCCGGTCAGACCCGCTGCGGAGGAGATGTTCACGATTGCACCTCCGCCCGCGGCTGTCAGGAACATTGCAGCACAGTGTATTCCGAGCCATGCCCCGTACAGGTTGGTATTGAGGACATGTTTGAACTGCGTGGGGCGTTGTAGTTGCACGCTTCCCGACTCGATGATTCCGGCATTGTTGACGAGGACGGACAGATGTCCGAAAGTTGACTCGGCTGTGTCGATGGCGGATTCCCAACTCTCCGGTTGTGTCACGTCGAGACGCTGGAACGCCACGCGGTCACCGAGTTTCGATGCCGTGGCGTTTCCTTCTCCTTCGAGGAGGTCGCCGATGAGGACTCCGAAGCCTTCTTCGGACAGGGCTTTGGCGATGGCCGCACCGACCGGGCTCGCTCCTCCGGAAATGAGAGCGCTTCTTCCGTCGTGGTCGGTCATGCGTAGCCCCTCAGTTGAAGTTGTCGGCCTTGCTGTCGAGATAGCTGATGATGCGTTGCCGCGCGAGTCGTTCGCTGAGTTCAGGTCGGGCTTGCGGCGTTGTCCAGGACAGATCGTCGAGGCAGCCTGTCACGACGATGTTGATGCATTCCGCCGAGATGAGTCCCTTGAACTCCGCGGCGAGTCGATTGACTGTGGCGGAGTATTGGTTGCGGTCCGAGGGCGACTTCGGTGGTGATTGGGGTTCGAGGTGCGTTGTCACGTGTTCTGGTCCTTCTGGCGGGTGGGGGACGGCATGATCAGCAACGGGCAGGACGCTGTGTGCATGAGACGGCGACTCGTCGAGCCGAGTAGCATCGACGAGAATCCGCCCCGTCCTCGCCGTCCCACGAGTACGAGTCGCGCCGATTTCGATTCGATTTCCAATTGCCTTGCAGGATTGTCACGTACGACGACACATCGAACGGCGACGTCGGGGTACTCTTGCCTCCACCCCGCAAGCCTTTCCGCCAAGACCGCATGCTCGGCGGTTGAGATCGTGTCCCAGTCCAGCGATACACCGTCAGGATCGGAGCGAAACACGGTTGTAAGGTCGGAGTCGCTCCAGGCATGGACTGCAGTGAGCTCCACTCCGTGGAGTGAAGCGGCCTCGAACGCTTCGGCAATCGCGGGTTCGCTGTTCTCTGTCCCGTCGATACCCACCACTATCGGGCCGCTCATCTGCGGCTGTTTCGAATTCGGGACGTTTCGGATGACTGCGACAGGCACGTTCGAATGGAGAACCACTGCCGCGCTGACGGAGCCGAGTATCGCGTCGGCGAATTGATTGAGCCCGTGCGATCCGACGACAAGCATCGCAGCCGTGCGGGATTCGTCGAGGAGTGCTTCTACACCGTTTCCGAACCTCAGCTTGTCGACGATCTGTAATTCTCTGTCTCCCAGCGTCGCTGCGGACAGCAGCGCCTCGGAACGAGCTGTGGAGAGTCGTTCGCGACCAACAGTTCGTTGGTTTGGAAACCGTGGTGCACCGAGTTTGACAGCACCGCCGAAAGTGTCTGCGTCGTCAGGCATCACGGACAGTAAGTGGAGCGGTCGAGTGCGAAGTACGGCTTCTCGGGCCGCCCATCGGACTGCGGACAGCGCCGGCGCCGACCCGTCGACACCCACCACGATTGGTGCTCCGCGGTTCATGACGTTTCCTCTGATTCGATATGCCGTGTGGTGCGAACGGCCTCGCGGATCGACTCAGCCCAGGAGCGAACCGAAGCCCAGTCCCGGAAGTCGCCTTCGGGCGCGTGAACGACTCGTACGGCCACTCGTTCACCGAACCCCAATCTTTCGCGGTCGAGTTTGCCTGCGAACGATTTGTGTTCGACGGCACCGGTTTTCTCCATCAAGGTGGCGATGTCGGATGGAACACCGGTCGTGGATTCGCCGGAACCGATCGGTCCCGAGGAGAACAGCCAAACCTGGCGAAGCCGCAATGCATCCGAGAAGCGTTTGGTGAATTCCTCTGCGTCCTTCATCCAGTGACCCATATAGATCGCGCTCCCGAGGACTATCGTGTCGTACTCGGTGAGTTCGAGAACGTCGTCAGGATGGCGGCGGTCGGCGTCCATTCCGCCCTCTCGCAAGGATTTTGCGAGATAATCCGCGATTTCGCTTGTTGAACCGTGGCGGCTTGCGGCCGTGACCAGTGTCTTCATCCAATGCTCCGCTCGGGAATCAACAGGGCGATTGCTCACGTGCACTCGCCGTGCTCGGGTGATCGTGATTCGAATTGTGCCGGAGTCAGGACGTCCTGGTCAGGGCCGCGAGGTGCACGAAAAAGGGTCTTTCGGCCTTCTGGTCCGTGTGCAGTCGGCACCTGTGGTGGTGGTTGTTGTGGGCTAGCGTCGACGGCAGGTAGCGACTCGACCGGTACGGCTGCTCAGGAGGCGCACAATGAACTCGCAAAGGTTTGCGCGGTTGGTGAGCGCAACAGGGGAGACAGTGGCGGTGATCGGCGAGAATGTCGATGCCAGGTCGTTCCCGGTAGGGGTGTGGTTGTTGACAGACGGTCGGCATGTGGTGGTCGTTGGTGAAGGCGGACCGCTTTCGGCGGAGGCGGTAGACGGGAAGGCTCTGATTGCGGCGGTGCATGCGCGATGGCCTGGCGCTGTCGTGTTGGAGAGGTTGTCTGCATCGGAGAACGCAGCTGATCCCCGTGCCTACTCGGCCAGATACGTCGAGGTTCGAGAGGACGGTTCGCACGGCGAGCCCGCCTATGCGGATCTGACCGACGCAGGATTCGCCCTCGATCCGCCAATTGACGTCGAGTGACGGGATCGCTGCTCAGACTTCGTCGGTGTCCGAAGCTGCCCGCGATGTAGACGCCACGTTCACCGAGGAACTTGCAGCAAGGGTGTAACTTGTGGCGTGTATCGAAAGTTCTATCGGTGGGACATCTTTCGTCTCCGATGTCACGGTCACATCCGAATGGGTGCACTGTATTCGAAGGCGGTGGCCGCGGTAATAGATCGTGAAGGCGAGTTCATCCAGCTCGAGGGGTAATTGCGGATGCAGCCACAGAGTATTGTCCCGGAAATCGAGTCCGGTGTAGCAGCGTTCGAGAATGTCAATCGCTCCCGCCATCGCGCCCAGATGTATGCCTTCTCTTGTACTTCCGCGCTGTGCGTCGGACAGATCCGCGGCCAGAGCATCGCGGAGCATCGCCCACGAGTGTGATCGATTGCCCCGTACAAGGACCCAGGTGTGGGAAATCCGGCTCAGTGTCGAACCGTGTGTGGTGCGCTCCAAGTAGTAATCGATCATTTCAGGTATCACGGAGGGATCGAACTCGTATCCAAGCCGTGTGATCAACTCGGTCAGTTCCTCCGCTGTGAAGACGTAAAGCAGCATGAGGATGTCTGCTTGTTTCGAGGCCTTGTAGTGGATGGGCGAATCTCCCTCGGCCTCGAGAATGAGATCCAGGCGGCCGATGTCCCCGTATCGTGACCGGTAGTCGGCCCAATCCAGTTCGGTCAACGCGCCGAAGCCCTCGAATTGGCTGATCAGGCCGTTGTCGAGGAAGGTCAAGCGCAGCCGCCTGCTCATTCGGTCCCACGATGTGAGTTCTTCTTCACTCACATCGATGCGGCCGGGAAAGTAGCGGTTATCGTTCCGGAGTACCCGAACGGCGTCGACTGCGCGCATGAGCGACCACTCCGTCATGACGTTCACATAAGCGTTGTTGTCGATCCCGGCGCCGGGGCGGTCGGGGTAGCCGTCATGGAATTCATCGGGACCCATGACTCCGCGGATGTCGTATCTGTCGCTGCTCGCGTCGTATTCGGACTTTGCCATCCAGAAACGCGCATTCTCGATGAGGAGATCGACCCCGTGATGGGCAAGAAATTCCAGGTCGGTAGTCATCTGCCAGTAGTGCCAGACATTGTGGGCGATCGCGAGGTTGACATGCTGCTGACGACGAGAGTGATCGGGCATCCAGTGGTCGGATCTCGGGTTGAAGAGAAATGTCGGTGTTTCCTCTCGTCCGTCGCTGCCACTTTGCCAGGGAAAGAGCGCTCCGGCTAGATTCAGTCCACGCGCGTTTCGGCGCGCCTGGGACAGTCGTCTGCACCGATAGAGCAACAATGACGATGTCAGCTCGGGAAGCCGACGCGTCAGGATGGGCACAACGAACAACTCGTCCCAGAAGACGTGGCCGCGGTATGCCTCGCCGTGGAGTCCGCGAGCGGGAACTCCGACGTCCAGATCTGTCGTGTGGGTCGACAGTGTCTGAAGCACGTGGAGGAGTGAGACGTTGGTCGCGAGAGCCGTGGAGTCCCTGGCCGCGAGAGTGATGGCAAATCGGTGCCAGACTCGATCCCAAGCGGAGCAGTGGCGTCGAAACAGTATCTCGTGAGTCTCTGCTTCTCGAACTCGCTGCCACGCTGCGGACTTCGGATCGAGTGTCGATCGATCGCGCGAGGTGAAGAGCGCTGATGTCTTCTCTACGTTGGCCGGTTGATCTCGGCTGATTCGGCAGCGGACGACCTGCATGATTCCGGAGTGATCTGTGCTCACGCGACGGTTGCGCTGCGTTACGGCTTCTTCGCTGTCGACTAGGCGCAGGCGCTCGGCCTGGGTGACTTGGATGTGGGAGCGAGTGGTCTGGACCGTT
Organism: Rhodococcus sp. D-46; assembly: GCF_011290655.1. Taxonomy (NCBI): domain Bacteria; kingdom Bacillati; phylum Actinomycetota; class Actinomycetes; order Mycobacteriales; family Nocardiaceae; genus Rhodococcus; species Rhodococcus sp. D-46. Next base: position 32,883 of record NZ_JAANTF010000010.1, read on the forward strand.
GCGGAAATGCATTGGTCGTCGATGGTGTCCAACGAGACGATATCGAGATGGTTCCCGGCCAGAGTCGAATAATCCGGAACATTGTTGTTCACAACATTTGTGGTGATGCCGGACGTGACGTCGATTGTTCCCTCCCAGTTCTCGGCCGCGACAGTCATGGTGATCGCGGCGAGGTGCGGGTCGTCCATCGACACGATTCTGCGTTGTCGAATTCGAGTGACGCGACCGCGCGTATCGCTGAACACGCTTTCTCTGGAACAGATTCCGTGCGCGAGATCCAGACTTTCATGGTGGTGAGTGACAAGCGTTGATTTCTCGTCGAGCCGTTCTCCGTCGGGACCGGTCACGACGATTGTCGTCCAGTCCGGCAGATTGACCATGCTTTCGTCCTCGCGTGAGTGTCCGTCCACGTCCGAGGTGAGTCGGTTATAGCACCCCGCGACGTATGTGCCGGGATAGTGGATGCCATCGTCGTGGCACTCCGACAACGCGCCCCTAGTGGCAAAGAAGCCATTTCCCACGGTGGACATGGTCTCGCGAAGGCCAGTGGCGCTCGGGTCGACCCCACGATATTCGAGTGTCGAGTCGGTCTCGTTTCCTACACCACAGAGACGGCATCCAGGATCGTGGTTGTCGCCTTCGCGTGCTGTAGGTCTGACGAAGCGGAAGTCGATCTCGCCGATGTCCGTGACTGCGAGCTCGGCGCCGTTCTCGGTCAGAGCGCGAAGATGTTCACTCGAACCAAGTCCGATTGGTAGACCGAATCCACCGGATCGGGCTGCGCGGATTCCGGCGATCGAGTCTTCGACGACGACGCATTCGGCGGGCGGAATCGCAAGCCTCCGTGCGGCTTCCCGATACGTGTCAGGGCTTGGCTTGCCGTCCAACCCGAGTAGTGCAATGTCGCCGCCGTCGAGTCGGATGTCAAAACAGCTCGAGAGACAGGCAGCTTCCAGCACTCGTGGCGCGTTCTTACTTGCCGAAACCAGGGCTGTACGTACGCCGGCGGCACGTAGTTGCCGGATCCACCTTACTGTCGGGGCAATGACCCCGACACCTTCTCGCTCCAGTTCCGCGAGGAAGAAGCGATTTTTACGTTCGAGCAGGTTCTCGACCGTCGCGGAGCCGACGAGATCATCTGGAGTCCCCAGGGGGAGTTCAATGTTTCGGGAGTTGAGGTATGACCGTAGACCTGCATTTCTCTCCTTCCCATCGATGAATTCTCGGTAGCTCTCGTCATCGAGTTCCACGTTCCCGACGCCGCCACTCTCGCTCAATTCGTGAAACAAGCAACCCCACGCCGCTCGATGCGTTTGTCGGGTATCGGTAACCACTCCGTCCATGTCGAACAAGACTGCTCGAAATACTTGTCCACCAATGACTACCGAGGCGTGTTCGGAGTTCTCGGGGCGCCAGATACTCATGGCATCAGTACTGCTGCACCGGTGACTCGATCGGCCGCCAGGTCTTCCAGCGCGCGATTCGCATGAGTGAGCGGATAGGGCGTGGTGTGGACATCGAGGTGGTGATTGCCGGCGAATTCGAGGAACTCCAAGGCATCTCGCCTGGTATTCGAACTTACCGAGCGAACCTCGCGCTCGTAGAACAGATGTTTCTGGTAGTTCAGCACAGGTATGTCGGAGAGGTGTATTCCGGCGATGGAGAGGACACCTCCGCGGTCCAGTGCCTCGAGAGCGGTGGGAACGAGTTCGCCGATCGGCGCGAAAAGCATTGCCGAATCGAGTGGTTCGGGTGGACGGTCGTATGCGCCCTGTACCGAAGTGACTCCGAGACAGTGGGCAAGCTCGCGCGCGGGCTCGCTGCGCGTCATCACATGTACTTCCGCGCCGCGAGCGATGGCCACCTGGGCCGCAAGGTGTGCACTCGCGCCGAAACCGTAGATTCCCAGCCGCCCTCCCTCGCGTAGGTCTGCGCGCTTGAGCGCGCGGAATCCTATGATTCCCGCGCACAGGAGTGGTGCAAGCTCGTTGTCGTGGTATCCCGACGGAAGTTTGAGTGCGAATCTTTCTGACACAGACGTATATTCGGCGTACCCGCCGTCGGCATCCCAGCCGGTGTAGGTGGAGTTCGGGCACAGGTTCTCGTCTCCCCGTCGGCAGTAGCGGCATTCACCGCATGTCGAGTGGAGCCACGCAACCCCGACACGATCTCCCGGCAGGAACGCTTCGACAGATGTTCCGACTTCTTCGACGAGCCCGACCACTTCGTGACCGGGGACGATGTTGCGGCGGTGTACGGGCAGGTCGCCTTCGGCGACGTGAAGGTCGGTTCGGCACACTCCGCAGGCGAGAACCCGAACGAGTAGTTCGTCGGCACCTATTGTCGGGCGTGGTACAAGTCTTCTGACGAGTGGGTGCGTCTCGACAGGGCCGGGTCTGTCGACGTGCCACGACATCATCCATTGTGCAGCGGGAACTCGGGGAGTCATCTCGTTCATCGGTGACTGTTGACGATCAACACCGGGCAGTGCGCGTCGTGAAGCACCTCTCGACAGGTGCTACCGAGGAGCATCCCACTGAATCCGCCACGACCGCGTCGACCCAGGACAACCAGTTGCGCTCGTTCGGTGTGATTCACGAGATTCCGCCCAGGCCTGTCCTTCACGACGACGGTGTTGACGCCGACATCTGGGTAGCGATCGGCGTAGCCAGCGAGACTTTCGGCGAGTAGCGCGCGCTCGGTGTCCTGACGAGCGTGCCAATCGACCTCCCTGAACTTCGAGAAAACTACGTCGAGGGCGACGTCGGACCATGCGTGGACCGCAACTAACTCCACGCCGCGAATGGAGGCTTCCTCGAAGGCGGTTGCGATGGCGGGTTCGCTGTGTACGCTGCCGTCGACCCCGACTACAACGGGACGAGTGGCGACATCCCCGTCGCCAGCGAGTCCCCGGATGACGGCGACCGGGCACAGGGAGTGCACTGCCAGCGACGAACTCACCGAACCGACTAGACCGCCGGTGTATTCGCCGTGTCCGTGGCTTCCGACGACGATGACCCGGGCAGTTTTGGAGATGTGGCGAAGGACTGGAATCGGAGGATCCGACGCCAGTTCGACATCGATCTCGACTGCACTGTCGCCGATCGCTTGCTTGGCCAGTTCGGTCGCCTCGGCAAGTCGTTTCTTGGCGGCTGCTTCTTGTTCGTCGAAGTAGAACGCCGGCATACCGATCGGAACGCCGTAGGTGGTCGGGGTGAACATTGTCGTCAGGAGGAGTAGAGGTGCGCCTTTGAGTGCGGCTTCATGCGCGCCCCACCACACCGCGTCCCGTGATTGCGAAGACCCGTCAAATCCGACAACGACAGGTGGGTTGATTTTCACGACTGTTCTCCTTGCTCATCGCGATGGATGCCAACTGGCCGTGACCGAATTTTTCGCGAAAGCCATCGGCGACGGCAGAGGAGAAAGTCATTTTCGGTGTCACCAGTCGGTTGGATCTACATTCACACAATCGGTTCGTCGGTGACCATTGGCACTACTGCGAAACGTGTGATCCTGCAACGCTCTCTACTGAGGGCCGTGCGAATGGCGTTGGGCCGCCCGAGATCGGAGGAGACGTGGACCTCACCAGACCGGATTCGAGCGTGATCCAACTTGCTGTCGATCTCGCGTGTCGTGCGCCGTCTCTGCACAACAGCCAACCCTGGCGATGGATCTACACGGACGGCAAGCTGCAACTGTTCGGTGATCACAGCAGGCTACTGCGGGCTGCCGATCCCACGGGGCGGCAACTGCATATCAGTTGCGGTGCTGCTCTCGACCATCTGAGAGTAGGTCTCTTGGGGCTGCGCTGGAACGCAGAGATTCACTACGAACAACGTGCGGTGTCCCCGAGTCTTCTTGCCACTATCACCTTTCGGCATGACGGGCATCCCCGTTCCCACGACTTCGACATGTTGACGGCTATCCGACGTCGGCGGACCGACCGGCGATCCTTCGGGATATTCGAGGAGATCGACGACGTGGTTGACAGTGTGGCTCACGATGCCGCGGGCTGGGAGGTGAGAGTTGTGGTGCTGAACGAGGCTCAACGGACCGGCCTGACCGCCGCGACAGAAGCGACAGCTGCAGCCAGACGATACGACTCGGAGTATCAAGCCGAGCTTCATTGGTGGGCTGGGCATTCTTTGAAATCGGGCGGTATTCCCGCAACTGCACTTGTTTCCGGCGCCGGTGGCGTTCCGCTGGGACGGAAATTTCCCTTCCGTCCCGATTCGCCTGTAGAAGTCGGTGGCCCGATCGACGAATCCTCTGTCGTGGCCCTCGGTACCCCGGCTGACGCACGTATCGACTGGTTGCGAGCCGGGCAAGCGCTCTCTCGCGTCTTACTCGAGTCGACGGTGCGAGGCGCGGCGACTTGCCCGCTCTCGCACATGACCGAAGTGACAGTGAGTCGTTCGGTCATCGGGAAACTGGTTCCTGAGATCGGCGTGCCGCAGATGTTGGTCCGAATCGGGCGAGCGCCCGAGGCCACCCGGCCGGCGGAGACACCACGACGATCCGTCGCGGATGTCCTCACCCTGAGTTGAGCGGGGTGATTCGTTCGTCCGCCGCTGGGTAGTCGTTCTATGTGGGCGAATGCGCCGATGGTGGCAGAACGGATGGTTCGATGACGGACGTGTTCCTGGTGGATGATCACGAGGTTGTTCGGCGCGGCCTCGTCGAGTTGCTGGAGGACGACCCAGGGTTGCGAGTCGTTGGAGAGGCGTCGGACTACGCCCATGCCATTGCGCGGATCCCGGCCCTGAAGCCCGACGTGGCTGTGCTCGACGTTCGGCTTCCTGACGGAAACGGCATCGAACTGTGCCGTGAACTTCTGTCGAAGTTGCCTGGTTTGCGGTGTTTGATCCTCACCTCCTTCGAGGACGACCAGGCGATGCTCGACGCGATCCTGGCCGGTGCGAGTGGTTACGTGGTCAAGGACATCAAAGGCCTGGATCTCGCCCGAGCGGTTCGAGATGTCGGTGCGGGGAAATCGTTACTCGACAACAGGGCTGCTGCCGCATTGATGGCCAAGCTGCGAACCGATGCAGCGGATAAGAACGGTCCATTCGAGGAACTGAGCCAACAAGAGCGCGTTTTGCTGGGATTGCTCGGAGAAGGATTGACGAATCGACAGATCGCGGCGCGGATGTTCTTGGCGGAGAAGACAGTGAAGAACTACGTGTCGCGATTGTTGAGCAAGCTGGGCGTCGAGAGACGAACTCAGGCGGCGATACTGGCAACAAAGATGCACGAACATCTGCCGCCGCCATGACGAACAGCGAGTCGAGCTCCCGCCTGGAGAGCGGGACGACGTCGGTCAACTTGGGCGTCCCGATGGAACAACTCATCCACGTCGACGGGTTTCTCGAAGCCTTGCTGGCAGTGTCCTCCGGTCTGGATCTGGATTCGACGCTACGGACGATCGTCAAATCTGCCATCGCGTTGGTCGACGCGAAGTTCGGGGCGCTCGGTGTAGTCGGCGAGGGCGATGAGTTGAACCAGTTCGTCTTCGAAGGAATCGACGAGGAGACGACGAAGTTGATCGGTGACCTTCCGCGCGGGCGCGGTGTGCTCGGTGTTCTGATCTCCGATCCGAGGCCGTTGCGGTTGGGCGATCTGGCGGAGCACGACGCCTCGGTCGGCTTCCCGAAACACCATCCGCCGATGAGAACCTTTCTCGGGGTGCCGATTCAGACGCGCGGCAAGGTTTTCGGAAATCTCTACCTCGCTGAGAAATCGAACGGAGAGGAGTTTTCAGCGCGCGACGAAATGACAGTTCTCGGGTTTGCTGCAGCCGCTGGAATCGCGATCGACAATTCGCAGCTCTACGCGTTGGCTCGGATGAAGCAGGAGTGGATGCAGGCGACCAGTGAGGTAACCACCGAGTTGTTGGCCGGGGTGAATCCGCTGGAGGTCCTTCAATTGATCACAGACAGATCCTCGTCTCTCACACACTCCGACTGTGCGTTTCTCGCCGTGCCCCCCGACCCGGAAGTAACAGGACGAGAGCCAGCCGAGCTGGTAATCACAGTTGCCAGTGGACCCGAATCCGAGATCCTGGTGGGGCACAGCATTCCGTTGGACTGCTCGACGTCCGGTGCCGCTTACAGGTCGAAGATGCCGATTTCAACCGAGTCGTTGGCCTTCGATCCTGGATTCGGTGACGAGAACGAGTACGGACCCGCGATCGTACTGCCGCTGAGAGACGGCCAGTACATTCAGGGCGTTCTGGTCGTGTTGAAAGTAAAGGGATCTGAGCAATACACCGCCGATCAAGTTTCGTTGATGTCGGCGTTCGCCGACCAGGGCGGGGTTGCACTGCGGCTGGCTGACAATCAGCGTCGGATGCGCGAAATGGATATTCTCTCGGATCGGGATCGGATTGCTCGTGACCTTCACGATCACGTGATTCAGCGGCTCTTCGCCGTAGGGTTGTCCGTACAGGGGACCCTTCAGCGTGCGCGCGCGCCGGAAGTCCAGAGGCGTCTCGACGCGACCATCGGTGACCTGCAAGAAATAATTCAGGACATTCGCCGTGTCATTTTCGACCTGCATTCAGGTGACGACGGAGCGCTGTCTCTCCGAAAACGATTGAACCAGGTAGTAGCAGAAGCGAGCGCTGACACCGAATTGCGGATAACTGTCCAAGTCCGAGGGCCGCTGTCAGTTGTAGATGCCTCGTTGGGAGAGCAAGCTGAGGCGGTAGTACGAGAAGCTCTCAGCAACGTGGTCCAGCATGCCCACGCGTCCACCGTCGGGATCACCGTCGACGTGCACGATGCATTGACCATCGTGATCGAGGATGACGGTATAGGTTTCGAACCGACCACGCACCGGCGTGGATTGAAGAACCTGTGCGACAGGGCGCTCGCACGGGACGGGACGTTCGAGGTACGGCCGCTCCCTGGAAGCGGTACGAAGCTGGTCTGGTCGGTGCCACTACCAGACTGGAACGGGTGACGATGATCAAAGTGCTGATCGAGTACGCGAGTGCCAACGGGTCGACTCGAGGAATCGCCCGGAAGATAGCCGACCGATGTGGCGTCCCGGGATTCGACGTGTCACTGTCGGCAGTGGAAGAGGACCCAGGGCACGAATGGTTCGACGCTGTGATCGTGGGAAGCGCCATTCACGGAATGGATTGGCTGCCCGCAGCAAGGGAAGCGGTCTTTCGTCGGAGTTCGGCAGCGAAGACTCAACCGGTGTGGGCTTTTTCAGTCGCGACGTGGGGAGCGACGTCAACTCTTCTGGCTCCTCGTCTGACTCGTCGAATCAGAACGACAGCGTCTGAACCCAAGACCGTGACGAAACTCCGCGAGTCTGCCGACTTGCGCGACCATCGTAGATTCGCCGGCATGCTGACACGGGGAGACTGGCCACTGTTGGGTCGCGTTGTCTTCAAGATCATGGGCGGTAGATATTCGGATGCGCGCGACTGGTCCGACATCGACGAGTGGGCGGACGGCATCGTGGAGCAACTCCGTAGCGGTACGTTCGAGTATTCCGCGAGAACGGAGGATGCTTCACGGCAGTTCGACGATGACAAAGGACCGTAGCGAACACCACGTGCCGGGGGACACGATCAACAGAGACGTTCGCCGCTCGTCCGACAGCGGACCACTTCGACGAGAGTGATCGACCATGGTGCACTACGCGAGCGCAGATGCCGAGACAATCACCGATGCTGTCCGTTGGGCCTGCACCGCACCGTCCGTTCACAATGTCCAGCCGTGGTCGTGGAGATTGCAGCGCGGCACACTTGAACTACGTGTCGATCGGCTGCGCTCGATCCCGGTGGAGGATCCCGCGGGGAGGCAGTCGATCATCAGTTGCGGTGCTGCATTACATCATTTGCGAGTGACCTTGGAACACAATCTCATCGAGCCGATCGTGGCAAATTTTCCCGACCGAGGGCAACCCGATCTGCTCGCGGTGATCACGTTCAGAGGGCGCCCACGCGCGATGAGTTCCGAGGCAGCACTCTTCGCATCTCTGGAGCGCCGAAGGTCCGACCGCCGGCCATTCGATGCACCTCCCCTCGGCTCCCTGGTCAACCTTGCCCAGCACGCCTCGGTGTTCGGCGTCTCGGCGATCAGCTTGTCAAAGCGATTCGCGGGCATGCTTGATCGCGCGGCAACTCTTTCAGCAGAGCAGCACCATAGCGATCCGGCGTACTGGAACGAACTGGAGAGCTGGATCCGCCCGACTCCGACAGCAGACGGATTGCCGCGAGGTGTGCTACCGGATGCGCTGTCGGTTCACGAATCTGCGTCCGCGCGAGGGTTTCCATCCGGGCATTTGAGAATCGGATACGGAGTCGGAGACGATGCAGCTTTGATGTTGCTCAGTTCGGTTGCAGATCTGCCGATGGACTGGCTGAACGTGGGTCAGGCGATGTCCTCGCTGCTGCTGCACGCCACTGCATCGCACCTTGCCACCTGTCCTCTGACGCATCTGACAGAAGTGGATTCGAGCCGGGAAATTGTTCGAGATGTTGCCTCGAGATCGGGCGAGACGCTTCAGTATCCCCAGGTCATGATTCGTGTGGGGGTGCAGAGAAATCCGTCCGCCACTGCACACGATGCAGGGACGTCCGAAGTCGGAGTCGGGGAACATCGCCCAGAGGAGACCGGCCGTCGTCCACTAGACGAAGTATTGACCGTTTCGAGTTGATACTACTAACCCACGTTGACTGAATTTTTCCAGGCATCCAGCGCCGACGCGGCGCTGGCGTCGATGGATGTGTCGGTATCGATCGATATCGCTTCCGGCCATGGGTCGTGTTCTTGCGCGATAGCGACTGCCGTTGCCGCGGTGGCGTCGGACAGCGTGTCGGTTCGCATGGCTATTCGTTGTACTGCGACGGGCAGCGGAGCGCTGGTCGACAAACTGATCAGTGTTGATGATGTTGTTGTGCATAATGATTCGGCCTCCCTGCGGTGTCGAGATCGTGCCCACGTTGCGTCGAGTACGACCGATTCACCCATCGAGAGACGATGGTGGGCCCGCCGGAGCATCTCGCTGTACACAGTGTGAACCGAATCGGGTGAATACAGCCCGGACCGATAGGTGTCGGCGGAGCCGCCGAGTGCACCGGAGTTGACGAGTTCGCGCCGTACTCGGTCGCTGGATATGACGGTAGCGCCGGTGTGTTCACCAAGTGCAGCAGAAAGTGTCGACTTACCGGTCCCAGGGAAGCCGCCCACCAGGCACAGTCTGACCTGTGCGCTCCGCAGGTGGTTCTCACCAAGAATCAGGTGGCGTTCGAGCCCTGCCAAACTGTCCGAATTTCCTTGCTGCAGACGCAAAGCGTCGACCTTGGCGCGTACGATCGCACGGTAGGCGATGTAGTGATCGATCAGCGAGATCGGCGGCTGATCACTCGATTTCGTCACCATGGATGCGAGAAACATTCGCGCGAGATCCTGATGGCCGAGGAATTCCAAGTCCATGGCGAGGAAACAGCTGTCGTCGAGAATGTCGACACACCTGAGTTGATCGTCGAAGTCCAGGCAGTCCAGAATTTTGGGTCCGTCGGGAAGCACGAAAATGTCATCCGCGAGTAGGTCTCCGTGGCCGTCCACGATGCGATCCGTGGAAATTCTCGAATCAAACAGGCGCGCACGCCCACGCAGATATCTCTTGTACATCGACTCGACATGATCGAGTCGGCCAGGTGGAACGAGCCCCGAACACAGTTGGCGCAGTTCGGCAAGATTTGCATTCCAACGGAGTTCGACACAGGAGGACCTTCCCTGCTCCGATATACGCTCGCTCCTTTCTGCGCGTGCGTGAAACTCCGACAAAGTTGTCGCGATCTGCTCCAATGGGTACGCGATATCCCCATTCGTCGCCGCCAATGCGGATAGTCGTCGATCATCGGGCATTCGTTCCATCACCAGAATCGGCTCACGTGAGTGGTCCAACGGATCGACCACGTGCGTCACCCCGCGATAGACCTCCGCGCAAATCCTCCTGTTCAACGCGAGTTCACGTCGCAGAGCGTCTTCCCGTTGTGACGGCTCACTGAAATCGAGGAACGGCGTGGAGACGGCCTTCTTGACCTTGTACGCGCGGCTTCCGGCAAGTACGACCACTCCGGTACTTGTCTCTTTGACGTCGAGATACGGAGCATGCCGGCTCATGTGATCTGCTCCTCGAAACTGAAACTATTGCGCGCTGGGAGATGCGTCGATTTCTACGGTCCTCCAAGTCTGACGAAGCGGTGGGTCGATCGTCTCGGGGCATTCCGATGTTGTAGTCGGGCATTACGGCACTAGTGATCATGTCGAATGGATGGGGACCCTGAGAACATGTCGCTGATCCGAAATTTGTTCCAGCGCTTGACAACGATCGCCGAGCCTATTCTGCTGATCGTGACTGCGACCGCCCTGGCGGTCGGTTTCCTCGCGCGGATGCTCGATCAGCGAGCCTTGGCAGATGGGCTGTGGGTATTCGGCACCATTGTTGCGTTGCTCCCGGCAGGGTGGTGGGTTATCGAAGGGTTGCGCAAACGACAGGCGGGGGTAGACGTCATTGCCGTGCTGTCGCTGCTCGGGACGATCTGGATAGGGGAGTATCTGGCCGGAGCGTTGATTGCAGTCATGCTGGCGACCGGGCGAACTCTCGATGCTGCGGCCAATCGTCGAGCGGCGCGAGATTTGCGTTCGCTTCGTGAACATGTCCCGAGGACCGCGCAACGCGAAGAGTTCGGTCAACTTCGGAGGGTGGCCGTCGACGAGATTGTGCCAGGAGACCGAATCTTCCTGAGCTCGGGAGAAGTTGTACCCACCGACGGTTGGGTCGTCGGTGAACCGGCAGTTTTCGACGAATCAACGCTCACAGGTGAGTCGAAGGCAGTGGAGCGCTCGATCGGTGATTCGGTCCGCAGTGGCGTAGTGAACGCGGGTGCCGGTTGCCGTATCGAGGCGAGTCGGCCCGCCCGATCGAGCACTTATGCCGGTGTTGTTTCGCTTGCGCAGGAAGCGGCAGCCGAGAGCGCGCCGATCGTGCGTGTTGCCGATCGCGTGGCGGCGTGGTTCATACCTGCAACATTGCTCGTGAGTGGCTTCGCCTGGATGTGGAGTGGATCCGCGGCACGTGCGGTCGCCGTACTGGTCGTCGCGACCCCCTGCCCGCTGTTGTTGGCTGCGCCGGTGGCGATCGTCTCCGGTTTGTCTCGGGCGTCTCGAATCGGTGTGATCGTCAGGTCCGGCGGTGCTTTGGAGATGTTGGGAAATGCACGGACTCTTGTCATCGACAAGACAGGGACATTGACAACCGGGAAACCCACGCAATCGGACATCGTCTGCGGAGACCACGACGACAGTTCGTCAATTCTTCGCCTGGCTGCATCCGCAGACCAAGTGTCCTCACACATCTTGGCGGAGTCCATCGTCCGAAGTGCTCGCGCGCAAGGTCTGTCACTGAGTACCCCCGAATCGGTGACCGAACGGCCAGGGTATGGGGTTAGTGCAAAGGTTGACGGTCATGATGTCGAAGTAGGTAGGATCGCCGACACGATCGATCGTCCGGACTGGGCCGCCTCAGTGGAGAATCGGGCGCGGCTCGACGGGGCCGTCGTTGTGTGGGTGCGCATTGACGATCAGCTCAGGGGGGCGCTGTTCCTGGCCGATCCAATTCGCAGTGATGCGCGCTGGACGATACGCCGTTTGCGATCGGCAGGGATCACCAAGATCGTGATGCTGACCGGCGACCGTCCCGAACCGGCGGTCGAAGTCGGATGTGTTCTCGGACTGGACGCGGTTCATGCGGAACAGGAACCTGCCGACAAAGTCGCGCGAGTGCGCGAAGAATCGGAGCGCGCCGTGACGGTGATGGTCGGTGACGGAATAAATGACGCGCCGGCGCTCGCCGCAGCGTCCGTCGGCGTTGCCATGGGTGCACGCGGTGCCACTGCGTCATCCGAAGCTGCTGACGTCGTCCTGACGACCGACCGGTTGTCTCGAATGGCTGATGCAATGGATATTGCTCGGCGATCTCGTCGAATTGCGCTCCAGAGCGCCACCATCGGCACCGGCCTTTCGGGGATCGCGATGATATTTGCGGCTCTCGGGTTCTTGGTCCCGGCGGTAGGGGCGTTGTTACAGGAGGTGATTGACGTTGCAGTCATACTGAACGCTTTACGCGCGCTCGGACGGGGGAGGTTGAGCACACCGCCGCTCGGTCCTGAGCTCAATGAGATGCTTCGCGGATTCTCGATTGAGCATCGCCGTATACGTGCGGATCTCGATATCATTCGTGCCACTGCGGAAGCTCTCGTTGGAGGCGACCGTACATGGGCGCTTCGGCGACTTCACCAGACCGATCGTTTTCTTCAAGACGTGGTTCTTCCGCATGAGCGGGCTGAGGGGGCGAAACTCTACCCGGCGCTGGAGCATTCGTTGGGCGGTGCCGAGTCCATTTCCGCGGTGGCCGACGCACACTCCGAAATCGAGAGGCTTTGTCGACGGCTAGACAATCATGTTCGGGTTGCAGACGCGCGAGGGGAAGTGGCCGACACACAGGTCGGAGACCTTCTCGCCTGTCTGTATGGGTTGTATGCGGTGCTGGTGTTGCATTTTCGGCAAGAAGAAGAAAGTTACTTCGTCCTCGCAGATCAATCCGAGGAGGCGGGCGGAGGTGCGTGATCTGCATATGTTCTGCAACATCTGTCCTGCAACGCAGACTGATCAGTTCCGACCCGTCGCACGTATCCTGACGGGCGCCGGAATCAGCAGTTCGAGGGACGCCGTAGGTGCGGAGGCCGACACGTGCTCGATCCGACTTCTGCTCGATCCAACTTCGCCGATGCTCTGGTGTACGGCACGTCATGCGAGTGGTGGGGCCTTGCTCGACCACTCCTTCTCCCACGCGCGGTCGTTGTACCAGCGGATCAATGATCCTGCAGCGCTGAGTGTTACATGCGTCGACAGAATGGTCGCCGAGTACAACGTGATCGCGGCAGCGATGCCGTCGACAGCTGCGATCGACGTCTGAGGAGGAGGTGGAACCTGATCACCTGCTTCATCCGTCCAAACTGTGATCGTCTCTCCCGGGCGTGCGTCGAAGTGAGCGGTCATTGGTTCCGTCCGGGAGATTCCGTTCATGGTCCATGTCACGTCCTTGCGCGAGCCTGTGGTGGCCTTCGCCCCGAATATCCCGTCCACGGATACCCCAGGAGTCGCACTGACCGTGCCGCTCCATTGGCTGTAGACGTTGTGTTGTTGTTCGATTCGTGCTCGGCCTGATGCGTAGACGGAAGTGCCGACTGCTGCTGCAACAGGGACGGCTAGAGCCCCGATCGCTACTGCACTGATGACCAATGAAGACCAGAGTCGATCCGATGGACGCATGAGTTGGTTCGAGGACCAGGGAGCTTGATTCCACCAGTGACTGGGCTCAATGGCCGTGCGAATAAGATCCCTACGCATGGTGCCGGCCGTCCGGATCGGTTCGGCCAGAAGGGAACATCATGACTGACCGAGGGTGAGAGAGCCGGCGTCGAAGGCCGTTTCCCTCGAGCCGTTGTCTTTCGAACTACGATTGGAGAGCTCTTCCGCAGATGCATTTTCTCGGTGAAGGAACGAACCGAGTTCGCCGATCGCGCTCATCAGGGGGGCCGGGAACACAACGGTCGTGTTCTTCTCGACGCCGAGCTCTGCGAGGGTCTGCAGGTTGCGCAGTTGTAGCGCCAACGGGTGATCCATCATGGTGTCCGACGCTTCGCCGAGTGCAGCGGCGGCGCGCGCTTCCCCTTCCGCTGCGATGATCTTTGCCCGCTTCTCTCGTTCTGCCTCTGCTTCCCGCGCCATGGCTCGTTTCATGCTTTCCGGAAGCTGAATGTCCTTGAGTTCTACCAGCGTTACCTCGACGCCCCAGTCGAGTGTCGTGGTATCGAGTATCTGACGGATGCTGGTGTTGATCACGGCCGTTTCCGACAGGACCTCGTCGAGAGAATGCTGACCCACCACGTTGCGGAGAGTGGTTTGCGCGATCTGATCGATGGCAGAGTTGACGCTCTCGATTGTCACCACGGACTTTTCCGCGTCGATGACTCTGAAGTATGCAACGGCTGCGATATCCACGCTGACGTTGTCTCGTGTGATGATTCCCTGCGACTGGATCGGCATCGTGACGATACGCATCGATACCTTGGTCATACGGTCGACAGCGGGAATAATTAGCGTAAGACCCGGATCTCGTACCGCGATGATCCGTCCGAGCCGAAAATGAACACCGCGCTCGTACTGTGTGACGATTCGTATCGCCATTGCGAAAATCAGGAACAGGATTACCGCAACCACGACGACGATGATGGTGGCGCTCATGGTGATTCTCGATTCTGTGCGGGACAGGGTGCCAGACGAGCACTGTCATGCGGGCGGATCTGCAGGCATGTCCGGTCTTCGTCAAGCTTCGCGTTGCGTGTCGATTGCATACATGGCCGAAAGTCACTAGTTGCACGGCAGGCGGACACTGATTCGATCAGTGGGTTGTACGGCCCGAGTTGACGACCGAGTGCCCTGGTATTGCGTCCTCGGACGGGGAAACCTCGATCGGAGTAGTTGCGTTTGGTTCTCGGTTCGTGAGGAGGTGTGCATGTGTCCGAGGCGGTCGCTGATTCGGAATCAGATGCGGTGAATCCGCGTGAATCCGTGGAACGAATGTTTCGAGATCTCAGGTCAGATCGGCAAGGTCTCTCGGCCAGAGAAGCCGAACGTCGATCCGTTGTTCATGGTTCCAACGAACTGCAGCGTCGGCGTGGACGTGAGTGGCCTGGCGAGATACTCGGGCAGTTGACTCATCCCCTCGCGTTGCTGCTGTGGGTTGCCGCTGGGCTTGCTGTTGTCAGTGGAGCTTCTCCACTGGCGGTGGCGATCGTCCTGGTGATTCTCGTCAATGCGTTGTTCGCGTTCGTCCAGGAATTACATGCCGAACAAGCGGTGGAGGCGCTCTCTGCATTTCTCCCTGAAACGGCGACTGTGGTCCGTGACCGCGTTGAGCAAGTGGTGGATGCACGGACCTTGGTTCCAGGTGATGTGATCATTCTCGACGAAGGTCGCCGAGTGTCGGCAGATGTACGACTGATATCGGGCTCGGTGCAGGTAGATCTGTCCACGCTGACCGGAGAGTCGGTTCCGGTCACTGTTTCTGCGGATTCGACAAGTAATGCAGGGCCTTTGGTTTCGGCCCGAGACATCGCCTTCAGTGGAACGGATGTGCTCGGCGGCAAAGCTACGGGATTGGTCTTCGCAACTGGTATGCGTACTGAGATCGGGCGTATCGCTGCCCTTTCACAGCGCGTGGGTCGTGACGAGAGTCCACTCGAGAAACAAGTGAAGAAGGTTGCCTGGCTGATCGCCTGTGTAGCGGTGGTGATGGGCGCGGCATTCATCCCCCTCGGTAGCTTGATTGCGGGATTGTCCTGGGGAGATTCGATCAACTTCGCGATCGGACTCCTGGTTGCCAATGTTCCCGAAGGGCTCCTTCCGATCATCACGTTGGCGCTGGCAGTTGGAGTACGCACCCTTGCTAAACGAGGGGCGTTGGTCAAAAGGATTTCGGCGGTGGAAACGCTCGGTTCGACGAGCGTGATCTGTACCGACAAGACCGGAACTCTGACACAGAATCGAATGCGGGTTACCAGACTGTGGACGCCTGGTGGCGTTCTTTCCTTCGACGCAAATGGAGCAACCGATTCAACGTGGCCCGAGGGGTCTGTCCCGCGTCGTGTAGCGCATGCGATCACTTACTGTTGTAATGCCGAAATCGGGGACGGCCGCGTTGAAGACGGCGGGGACGATTCGGGGGACCCGACCGAGTTGGCGATGCTGCGGGCTGCGGCAGATATCGGTGAGCCGTTGTCGGCGACCACTCACGTGCACCACACGATTTTTCCTTTCGATCCCGAGCTTCGCAGGATGTCGACAGTGGACCGGGTCGGAGATGAATTTCGGATCCAGGCGAAGGGGGCGCCGGAGGAGATCCTCAGTTTGTGTTCCCGAATTGTGGGGGTCGATGCGTCTGAGCATGATCTGACGTCCTCGGAGCGTTCCGAGGTGGCGTCGGCGGTCCACGATTGGGCACGGGAAGGACTACGACTGATCGCCGTGGCGGAACGATTGTCGATCATCGGCGAGGAGGAGCAATTGTCTCGTCTCGACATCGAACGAGACATGACACTGCTAGGGATCGTGGCGATGATCGACCCTCCACGCCCGGAAGTCGCTGCCGCGGTGGAGAAATGCCATACTGCAGGTATTCGCATCATTGTGGTGACCGGCGATCATGGACTCACCGCACGCGGAATTGCAGAAAGTGTGGGAATCGGCCGAGGGGGCCTTCAGGTAGTCACCGGATCTGAACTCGAGGAAATGTCGGAGAAGGATCTCGACGAACTCCTGTATTCCGACAACGAGATCATCTTCGCTCGGAGTTCGCCGGAAGAGAAGCTTCGGATCACAGATGCGCTTCGCGCCGGTGGCTATGTGGTCGCGATGACCGGCGACGGTGTCAATGATGCTCCAGCTCTGCGACGGTCGGACATCGGAGTGGCGATGGGACGGTCCGGCACTGACGTCGCTCGGGAGGCTGCGACGATGGTTCTCACTGACGACAATTTCGCCACTATCGTCGACGCGGTCGAAGCTGGGCGCAGGGTTTATGACAATGTCCGTAAATTCATCGTCTACATTTTTGCGCACGCGACTCCCGAAGTGGTGCCCTTCCTGGTGTATGCCCTGTCCGGCGGTCAGATTCCACTTCCCCTGACCGTGATGCAGATATTGGCAATCGATTTGGGCACTGAGACATTGCCCGCATTGGCACTCGGTCGGGAACGGGAGGAGCCTGGCTTGATGGATCGGGCACCGCGAAAAGCTTCACAGAATGTGGTGGACAAGATGATGCTGGTGCGATCGTGGGGCGTGCTCGGTGGCGCGTCGGCTGCAGCAGTCATGGTCTTGTTCATGGCTGCTCTTCTATCTGGAGGCTGGACTTTCGGAGCCGACGTGTCTTCAGGTGCGCTCGAACACACCTGGAAGCTGGCAACGACGATGAGTTTCCTCGGGATCGTGTCGTGCCAGATCGGAACCGCCGTCGCTTCTCGAACAGAGCATGCATCCTTATGGAAGATTGGATTGTTCTCGAATCGGTTGTTGCTCTGGGGGATTGCGTTCGAGATTGTCTTCGCCGCTGTTGTGGTGACGCTTCCGTCGGCGCAGCGTGTATTCGGCACAGTCTCGCCCACGTGGTATCAGGTTCTGTGGTTGCTGCCCTTACCGGTCTTGGTGTGGGGGTGCGATGAATTCTGGCGGTGGACGCGACGCCGCTGATCGAGCAGGCGACCAACCTATAGTGCCTATAGTGCGCGGGCGATGGATTCCGCTCTGGCACCCAGTCCGGCCAACCGGAGGTCGGCGAACGGAGTCAGAGACCCACCCATTCGGTTCGTGACGAATGCGACGGACAAACGAGTTTCCGGGTCAGCGAACGCACCTGATCCGCCGAGCCCGTAGTGCCCGAAGGCTTGCAACGACTGGGTGCGGCTGGTTACAAATGCCGAGTGATAACCCAGCCGCCAGTTCATGCGGACTCCGAGAACGTAATCGCGCGCAGTAGTCTGCACTTCACCCATCTGTTCGAGGGTGTCTTCGCTCAAGAACCTGATTCCTCCGACCATTCCTCGATTGGCAAGTGCTGCATACATGCGAGCAAGAGCTCGCGCGCTGAACACACCGTTCCAACCAGGCATCACGTAATCATGGATGACGGGATTGCGGACGAGTTCGTCGAAGCCTGCCGGCATTCCGGCATCCGCGATGTTCTTGAGGACAGGTAGACGGGTCAAAGCGTAAGAAGCTGTATCCCACGGCACCTTGAACTGATTGATATGAGGAAACAGCTTCGCAATTCGATGACGTTCGTCTTCGGGGACCTTGAACCAGAAGTCCGGAATGTCAAGAGGTTCCGCTATCTCGGTACGTACAAGGTCGGTAAACGATGTTCCGGTTGCCCGCGTCGTGAGTTCGGCGACGAGAGATCCGAATGTGACTGCGTGATACCCGGGTGAGTCGAGGCGACGGATATCCGGTGTTGCCGAGGCCAGGGCGTTGGCCATGCCGTCGTGATCGAGCATCGCAAGTCGGCCGGTGACAAGTCCGCGAACGCGATGTAGCCCGGCACGGTGGGTCAACAGTTGCCGTACGGTTACGTCATCCTTGCCGGCGTAAGCGAATTCGGGCCAGTATTTCGCGATGGGTGCGTCGTAGTCGATGAGCCCACGTTCTGCGACACGGTGCAATACCGTGCTGGCAACCCCTTTTCCGGTGGAGAAGGACACAGATACCGTGGAAGCGTTCCAACGGGTGTCGCGGGTCGACCACCCGGACCAGATGTCGAGTACCGGTTCTCCTTCGAGGTAGACCGCCAGCGCTCCGCCGCCGTTGGAAGGGCGTTCGAAGAGGCGGAAGAACTGGGCAGCCAGCTGACCGAACCGTGGGTCGATCAGCATGACGCCTGGAGTGGACAGGGGAGCACCCCCGTCGGATCCGTCCCTACGAGGGGTGGATGAAACGGTCGTCGAGAGTAGCTCCTCGATCTCGGGGAGGTTCGTCATGGTCTGCACTTCTCAGTCGATCTTGGGTCGTCGATTACCACCGCGTTACTTCTTTGAAACGTCGTGTTGATCGGGAAGATTCCTGCGCCGGCACGCTTGGGGAAGGTGGAGCAGAAGTGCTCTACAAACACGGACTTGCGGCAGCATGGCGGGGCTTGGCGCATCTGCCGATATGAGCAGAAAGACTCTGTGTGCGCGTCGTGTAAGGGCGCATCATGAAGGAGTATGCGTGAGTGCTCCGCTGGTGGGGAAGTGCGTACGGCACGCATGGAGAGATGGGAGGCCTCGCTGTGATGTACGACGATCACTATTTCAGTAGTTGGGGTTACCTGCTGATGTTCGTAGGTATGGCCTTGTTTTGGGGCTTGCTGATCCTGGGGATCTTTCTGCTCATTCGCTACGCCGGACATGGACCGACAGAGTCGGGGAGTCAGCCGCCTGGAAGCAGTCGGTTGCAGAGTTTTCCGCCGCCGCGACACAGCGCCGAGCAAATTCTTGCCGAGCGATTCGCGCGCGGGGATATAGATGAGAACGAGTATCGAAGCCGGCTGGCGATTCTGCGAACCGACCCATCCCCCTGAGTGGTTCGGCACAAGTACGAAGGAGGTGACGGCCATGGATGCCATGCAGATGTTCCACATGTTCATGATGTGTCTCCACGGAATGGGCATACTGCCGCCCATGCAGATGATGCCGATGCACTAACTCACGATTCAGGAACGCCGGCGCGAGGTATCAAGTGAAATGGTCAAACACTGGCTGTTGACGGACTCGGAAAATGACGACAGACGAGTGCCGTATCGAACGCGGGTGGCGGGGGCAGGTCGGCATCTTCCCGTCACCAGACTTACGACTGAGGATTTGATGGCGACAACACGCCACAACACGGGTATCGATCTCGAACGACTGACTGGAATCCACGAGCGGCGGGTCAGCGTGGGCGATGAGGATTCCTACACTCTCGCAACGGCAGCTGCGCGGGATGCCTTGCGTCGGTCGGGTTGTGCCGTCGAGTCGATAGATGTGGTGATCAGCTGCAGTATCACCAAGTTTAGGGGCGGTATGACTCAATGGCTAGAACCGACGATGAGTAGTGCCGTCGCGCGGAACCTCTGTGCAGACCGGGCTATGAGCTTCGATCTTTCCAATGCTTGTGCTGGGATGCTCACTGGGGTGATGGTGGCCAACAATTGGATCCGCCTGGGACTGATCGAGCGGGCGCTGGTTGTCAGCGGTGAGTATATCTCTCAGCTCGGTCACAATGCTGCCAAGCATATTCACAACATATTGAGCAGAGAGTTGGCTTCCTTGACCTTGGGCGATGCGGGCGCCGCGCTCGTCCTCGAACGGGCGCCCGTGGGCGCAGTCGGGATCCGCATCGCCGGGTTTACAACGGTCGCGGACTACAGCCGGTTGTGTCTCGCTTACCCGAAGGGCGGGGAGCCGGGTGCTCGCATGTTCACCAATTCGCGAGCCATTCAAAAGGCCGCCATCGCCGATACCCCGTTACTTCTGCACGAGGTACTAGACACACTCGGACTGTCGATCCATGACATCGACCATGTGATCACCCATCAAACGTCGGCGCGTGCAATCAAGAAGGGCATGGCTGAGATGGCGCTGTCGTTCGGCGACAGTCCGCGCCATGACGCGGTCATCACCGTCGATCGATACGGGAACACAGCCTCGACAACTCATACCGTGGCATTGGTCGAAGAACTCGAGGCCGGCCGGATCAAACCGGGAGAGACAGTTGCATTGATCTCCCTGGCCTCCGGGCTGGAGATCGGGGTAGTGCTTGTGGAAATCGACGAAGAACTGGTGGCGCGCTATGGGAACGATCATTGAGCAGGTGATGGTCACTCGGGCTGGATGGCTGAGGCGGCACAGCGCACTGCACCTTGCGGTAGCGGCGGCTCAGTCGTGCCTCGGAAAGGCCGGTTGCAGCCCGGATGGCTTGGATCTGCTCGTGAACGCGGGTTTGTATCGCGACCGGAACCTTGGTGAGCCGGCTCTTGCCGCGCTGATTCAGGACGATATCGGCGCTCATCCGGAAGACCCGCACACGGGCGATCACGGGACCTTCTCTTTCGATATCGCGAATGGCACCTGTGGCGTCCTGACCGCGCTGCAGATCGTCGACGGATTCCTCCGCTCCGGAGTGATCGAACGGGCTCTCGTCGTTGCCAGTGATGCAGACCCGGGGCATCGGCTCAGTGAGAGGTTTCCGTTCTCGGCAGCCGGGGGAGCGGCGTTATGCCGCTGGACCGATGATCGGTATGGTCTTGGCCCGGTGCATTGGGTCAATGATCTCGACCGCGGGGAGTCTTTCCGGGCAACTGTCGGACAGGCAGACAATCGAAACATCCTGCGTTTCCAAGTGTCCGACTCGCTCGATGACGACTACGCCGCAGCCGGTCACGAAGCAGTTTCCGCATGCCTGCGGCAGGCGAAAATCGCTCTGGCGGAGGTCGATTTCATCGTGGCTGCTCCGGCTCGCCCGGCATTCCGTTCGGCACTCGCGACACGGTTGGGGAGTGCGAGCTCACGGGTCATCGTGGCCGACGACGAGTACATTCACACGGCTGCCCTGATCGCAGGATTGGCGAGGGAGAAACCGCGACGCTTTGCAGGCTCTCGAACGATGCTGGTCGCGGCTGGGGCGGGCGTGACCGCTGGCGCCGCGCTGTACGACGTGCCCCCGGAGTCAGATTGAGCCGAGTCGGGTCGAGCTGAACAGTTGTGTGGGGGAAGCGATGGTTGCGAACGTATTGGTGCTTGACGCTGACATCGATTGTTGTGGAGGTCCTGATGGCGAGATCTCCGATCATTGTGGGAATAGACGGATCTCAGCACTCGCGCGATGCTCTGGGGTGGGCTGTAAGGGAGGCAACCTTGCGTGACGTGCCGCTACTGCTCGTGTGCGCCACGACCTATCGACGCACAAATGATGGTCCAGACCTCGCCCGCGAACTACGTGACCGCGCAGATCGAGTGCTTGCCACGGCCCTGGGGATCGCCAGGGCCGAGGCTGTCGCCGGTTCGATCGAGGTCCGCGGGGAAGTGTCACGTCAGTATGCTCCGGGAGCGCTCATCGATCGATCCGCCGATGCATCGATGATCGTGCTCGGTCGTCGCGGGCTCGATGAGTACTCCAGAGGGTTTGTCGGTTCTGTGTGCGCGGCCGTAGCACGTCGAGCGAAATGCCCGGTGGCAGTGATAGACGGTTGGTCAAGGGACGAGACCGTCGAGGGGCCCGTCGTAGTCGGCGTCGACGGCTCGATGAACAGTGAGCCGGCCATCGGTCTCGCCTTCGAAGAATGTGCTCTTCGTGGAGCGTCCCTGATCGTGCTGCACGCTTGTTTCGACCAGGATATGTCTACGCTGCATGACGATTCGGCGACCGAGGTCCGCGCTGCGGTAGAGGAGGCAGGCCGGTTGGTGCTGGCGGAAAGTGTGTCCAGGTGGTGGAAGCAATTCCCTGAGGTCAGGGTGCGGCGGAATCTGGTTCGGGACCGGCCTGTTGAGCATCTCCTGGATTTGGCGGCCGATGCCCAGCTCGTTGTGGTCGGAACCCGAGGAAGGGGCGGTTTCGTGGGGATGGACATCGGCTCGACCGGCACAGCT
The DNA here is from genome assembly GCF_011290655.1 of Rhodococcus sp. D-46. Lineage (NCBI taxonomy): Bacteria > Bacillati > Actinomycetota > Actinomycetes > Mycobacteriales > Nocardiaceae > Rhodococcus > Rhodococcus sp. D-46. Next base: position 55,135 of record NZ_JAANTF010000010.1, read on the forward strand.
TTGCTGCACAAAACGCCGTGCCCACTCCTGATGGTCCGACAGCCGGGCGGTGAATGCGTTGGCGAATAGAGAATGGCATCGAAAGAAATTGTGTATCAAGGAATCCGGCGATACTTCGTGGCCGATCGTGTCCGACAATTGCGACGAGTGGCTTCCCGCAGGCATCGATGAATCGTTGGAGTCGAGTCCATGACTATGCCTTCGATCCACCCACGTCGTCACGACCGCCGAATGTCGGAAATACCGGAAGCTCTCACATCACTCGGTCAGCTGACGACCCTTTTGCGTTCCCGGCGACCTGTCGTCTTTCTTGACTTCGACGGAACCCTATCGAACATCGTGAACGACCCAGCCGCTGCCACTCTCGTCGACGGGATGAAGGAAGATCTCGCGAGGCTGACTCGCTATTGCACGATCGGCGTGATCACCGGCCGCGATCTGGCGGACATCGAGACCCGAGTTGGCATGCCCGGAATCTGGTACGCCGGTAGTCACGGTTTCGAAATCGTCGGGCCGGACGGGCAGCGCTATCGAAATGACCTGGCTGTGGCCTCGGTGCCGAATCTCGAGCGCGCGGCGGACATTCTACGTGATCGCTTGACCGGTATTCCTGGGGTTGTCCTGGAACGCAAGCGGTTTGGTCTCTCAGTCCACTATCGCAATGCCGACCTCGACAGGCGCACTGAGACTTCCGCGGTGGTTCAGGAGGTTGGGGGTGGAACCGGGCTTCGTGCCACCCGCGGACGGATGGTGATCGAGCTTCGCCCTGACGTTAACTGGGACAAAGGTCGAACGCTGGACTGGATTCTCGATCACCTCGTCGATGCCGACAACGTGCTGCCTTTTTACATCGGCGATGACTTCACCGACGAGGATGCTTTCGTCATACTCCGCGACCGCGGCGTCGGGATCGTGGTGCGCCACTTCGAGAACGGCGACCGGCGGTCGGCTGCTCGGTTCGCGGTAGACAGTCCCGTCCAGGTCCGTAAATTGGTGCAATGGTTGGCAGATCTGCTGGGCAGCGGCGCGCAGACGATGCCACCCGCCGGCGATCCCTGGACTGTGTTCTTCGAAGGCTACGATCCGAACACAGAGAAGTTGAGGGAGGCACTGTGCACCCTCGGAAATGGAGCATTCGCCACTCGGGGATGTGCTCCGGAGTGCTGTGCCGGGGCCATCCACTATCCGGGCACGTACGCTGCGGGCGTCTTCAACCGCTTGCAGGACGAAGTATCGGGAATCACAGTCGACAACGAGAGCATCGTCAACCTGCCGAACTGGTTGCCGGTGACATTCCGGATCGACGGGGGCCCGTGGTTCGATATCGATACTGTGGAGGTGCTCGAGTATCGCCAGTACGTCGATCTTCGCCGGGCAATGCTGACGCGCCGATTCCGGGTGCGCGACATGGAGGGATACACCACGACGGTTATCCAGCGGAGATGTGTTGCCATGCACCTCCCGCATGCCTGTGCGCTCGAGACGACGATCGTGGCTGAAGATTGGGCGGGCCTACTCGAGATCCGTTCGGAACTGGACGGTACGGTCCGCAACGGGTTGGTGGAGCGTTATCGCGAACTCGGCTCTCAACACCTCGTACTGCTGGAGGCCAGAGAGCTATCCGAGAACGTGGTTCTGCTCGTGGTGCAGACCAATCGCTCTCGGATACCGGTGGCGATGGCCGCCCGGCATACGGTGTGGAGCGATGGCGAACCGACTTCGACTGAGTATCGACGGGTAGAAGGAGAAGGGCGGATCGGGCACGACATATCTTTGCATCTCGCAGCGGGCTGCTCGGCGACTCTCGAGAAGATGGTGACGGTGTTCACCGGACGTGATCCCGCTGTGACCGAGCCCGCGGACGAAGCCGAGCGCTGGCTGTCTCGTCCAGACCGATTCGATGAATTGCTCGACGGTCACGTTCTCACCATGGCAAGTCTGTGGGATCGCATGGGCATCGACCTCATTGGTCACGGTCACGCACTGCGTGTAATCCGATTTCATCTACTTCACTTGCTGCAGACGGTCTCGCCGAACACCGCCGACCGCGATGCCGGAGTACCGGCTCGCGGATTGCACGGAGAGGCCTATCGTGGACATATCTTCTGGGACGAGTTGTTCGTTTTTTCGGCGCTGAACCTGCGCTTGCCTACGCTGACGCGGTCCTTGCTCCGGTATCGGTACCGTCGATTGGGGGAGGCCCGTCGGGCTGCGATCGAAGCCGGTCATCGAGGAGCGATGTTTCCCTGGCAGTCGGGTAGTGACGGACGGGAAGAGAGCCAGCAACTTCATCTCAATCCGAGATCCGGGCGCTGGAACCCGGATCCGAGTCGGCGCCAGCATCACAGCGGCATCGCGATTGCGTACAACGTGTGGCAGTACTATCAGGTCACCGGCGATTTGGAATACCTGATCGAGTTCGGTGCCGAAATGCTGGTGGAAATCGCTCGGTTCTACGCGGATCTCGCTTCACTCGACCAGATGCGCGGACGGTATGTCATCCAGGGCATCATCGGCCCTGACGAATTCCACTCCGGATATCCGGATGCTCCCTGTGACGGGATCGACAACAACGCCTATACCAATGTCATGTCGGTGTGGGTGATCCTGCGAGCCCTCGAGGCATTGGATGTTGTGCCACTGCAGATCCGGTCGGACCTGACTCAGAAGCTGGAACTGCCCACACTGGAGATCGAGCGCTGGAGAGACATTACGCACAAGATGTTCGTCCCGTTTCACGACGATGTCATCAGCCAATTCGAGGGGTACGCGGACCTTCCTGAACTGGATTGGGACGCATATCGTCAGCGATACGGCGACCTACAACGCCTCGACCGACTCCTCGAGGCAGAGGGTGACGACGTCAACTCCTACAAGGTTTCCAAGCAGGCCGACGTAGTGATGTTGTTCTACTTGTTGTCCGCTGACGAGTTGCGTTGCATCCTCCATGGTTTGGGCTATGAGTTTGTGGGTGATGCCATCCCCGCAACCATCGACTATTACATGGCACGTACATCGCACGGTTCGACGCTCAGTGGTGTGGTCCATTCCTGGGTGCTGGCTCGGGCCAACCGCGACCGTGCGATGGAATTCTTCGACCTGGCCCTTCGTTCCGATATCGCCGATGTGCAGGGGGGCACTACCGCAGAGGGAATACACCTGGCCGCCATGGCGGGAAGCGTCGACTTGCTGCAAAGGTGCTTCACCGGGCTCGAGACCCGCGGCGACCGCCTGATCTTTTCCCCGCATTGGCCGAAACCACTCGGAGTTCTCGAGTTTCCCATCTTCTACCGGGGCCACCGCCTGCATCTGCGAATCAATGGGAGAGAAGTGCACGTCAGTGCCGGGGTCGGCAACCAGCCGCCGATCGAGATCGAATGCCGTGGTCGAGTGGTACAACTCCGGCCGGGCGCGACTGTCCGACTGACCTAGTCATCGAGATTGTAGATTTCGCCCCCTGGAAGCGTTGCTCACTGAAGGTCGAAACGAGCCGGCGATCGATTGTGGTGCACACGCCGGGCGTCACGGATGGACCCTGCCACTGCGTGACTGTGGACCGGATGAATCGAATTCGGGACCGAATCAGTGAAATTCGCCGGCGGACGTGGGGCTCCGCGTGGAGCGCAGTAGGGAGTCGACTTCCTGTTCCATCGACGATGAGAGAAGTTGGACTTCGGAGACCGAATCGTAGTCAGCCGTGATTCCGAATGCGAGTTGATCGTGGTAGCTGAGGATTGCGAATCCGAGTCGCAACCGCACTGCAATCGGTACGTACGGATAGATACCGATGATTTCACGCCCTAGCAGTCGGCCCTTTTCGGTCGGACCCGGAATGTCCGTGACTACGGTGACGATACTTCGCTGAGGAAAGCGCATCGCGAGACGAATGAACCAGGCGGAGGACATGAATGGTGCGTACTGAGCAGCTGCCGTGATCGTTTGTCCACTGCCTGATTCACCGCCGTTCTTGTGCCGGGAGAGTCTGCGGTGGATCGTCTGCAAGCGGTCTAGTGGATCTACGATATCGACGGGAAGGAAGGGAAGCATGAGCGAGACCTGGTTGTGGAACGACGTGGCGGTGTTCGATGCCCGAACAGAGACCGGGACGAGTGTCCTCACGGCATGTCGGCTGATGTCTTCGTTGCGGTGCAGGAGAAGTGAGCGCAGCGAACTGGTCACACACGCGAGCGCAACGTCGTTCACGGTGACATCGAAGGCGGAACAGATAGTTCTTACATCGTGCATTCGCACCTGTGCTGTCCCGTATCGCCGTTGATGTCCGATCGGCCCGTTGAGGGAACCGTTCGCGCTCGGGATCAGCAGATCGCCTGCCAACTGGGCAGTACCTTCCGCGATCCGGACGGACCGGCGGGCCAACCGTTGCGGCGCCCGGAGTGTCGAGCAGTAGAGTCCGATCATTTTGCCGTACAGCGACTCTGGTTCTTTCGGTGCTTCCTTGTCCGTTGGTGGTCCGGAGGTGAGGGGTTCGTCGAACAATACGTCGAATAATCGGGCCCCGGTAACACCGTCCATGAGAGAGTGGTGGGCCTTGACCAGGATTGCCCAGCGGCCGTCCTCGAGGCCCTCGATCAACCAGCATTGCCACAGTGGACGATCGCGATCGAGTCGTTCGGACATGATCCACGCGACGGTGTCCGTCAAGTCGTGCATTCGCCCTGGTCTCGGCACTCCGATCCGTGTGAAGTGGCGAGCTGGATCGAAATTCGGATCAGGGACCCACGTAGGTGCAGCAAGATCGAGCGGGATGGCGTGAATCCTATCCGCAGCATGGGGGAGGGATCGAATTCGGGTGCTTAGTCTCTCGATCAAGTCGTCGTCGGTGGGTGTGGGTCCTTCGGCGACTACAACCGCGCCTATGGAGAGATTCGCGTGTCGATCGGAGTCCTCGACCTCGAGGAAGGCTGCATCGAGGGGAGTCAGTTTGTCCGACATCGCTATCTCCTTGGTCGACAACGATTTCTACGATTTCGACATCTTCCCGAGATGTCGCTAGGCGTTCAGGTGGGCGGGTTCGTGCGTGACACTTTCGAGGTCTGCAGCGGTAGCCTCGATCAGTTGACGGGCCAAATGGGAAAGAGCACGCGCGACCGCGAGCTCGTCACCGATCTCGGGCACATCGCGATCCGATGGGTTACACCGAGCGAAACCGGATCCGACGATGTGGGTATCGTCCCTCGAGCGAAGGCGTGCGATGGCCCGAGTCCGGTTGCCTTCTTCGGCGGTGTGCTCGTCGATGGTTATGTCGACTGTCCAATGCTTCTCGTTCACGATCAGATTCCTCCTCTGTCGAGGTTCCTGGGTGTCAATTCGGCTGTGGTGGTGGACTTGTCATGTTCCGTTCACGCATGCCTGTCGCTTGATGTGCAATCCTCACGGCCATTTCGAAGCCGGTGTGGTTTCAGCTTCGTCCGGTGAAGATCGGCCGAGTAGAGGCGAACGACGCCAATCGATGGCAAAGGTCACAACCACGCCTCCGTTAACCTGGTCGCTACCATCCAGGAGGTAGATCCCGAGATTGCACGTCGGAGATTTCGGCTGCGATCAGAGACAGTACCGCAGAGACAGAAGCTGCAACGGAGGGTGAAAGTCCGATGCCGTAGCCGGTGTCGTGTGCTTCGATCGTGTAGATCACCACGCGGTGGGTTTCTCGGCCGAGCGCGGCAGCCAAGGCCAGCGCCTCTAGGATGCCCAGTCCGTGTGAGCTGGTGAGTATTCCGGAGTGCTCTCTCGACCAATCCGTGATCCGACGAATTGTTCCGGCAGGTTGCGCCTCGCTGCCGGAAGACGGAGCGCAGACTGAAGCGTCGACGATGATCACCAGATCCGACCTTGTCGATGCTTCGAGCAGCCTTGAAGGTTCACTACCGTTGTCGATGACCACGTTCACGCCGGCTTGGTGCTCGCTTTGTATCGTTCGCGCCACCACAGGTCCTACGCCGTCGTCTCGGCGGAATTCGTTGCCGGCTCCGACCACTGTGACAGTCATTTGCGGTTGATTGTCACGTCGAGGAAATGAGTGGCACACGAGATGCAGGGATCGTAGTTTCGGATGGTCCGTTCACACAGTTCGGTCAGTTCGGCGTCTGTCAGCGTGAGGTTCGCGGCGAGGGTGTTGCGGAGGTCGTTCTCGATTGCTGCCTGGTTCTGCGAGGTGGGCGGAATGATTGTGGCCCGCAGGATTCGGCCCTCGGAATCGAGTTGGTAGCTGTGGTACAGCACGCCTCTGGGGGCTTCACTGACGCCGTACCCGGTTGCGGCGTGGGGTGACACGTCGACGTACGGCGATTCCGGGCGGTGATACTCACCTATCAGGCGGAGTGCCTCGTCCACGGCGAACACTGTCTCGACGGCGCGGACCACAATGCTGTGAAACGGGTTGCGACACACTGTTCCCAAGCCGGCCTCGGTGGCCGCTTGACGAGCGGTCTCCGAGAGTTCGGTGGAGTGGAGGCTGTATCGAGCCAGCGGTCCGGTGAGATACGCCTGGCCGTCGAGGTGCGCGTGCAGCGCGGTCGAATGCGGAACTTGCCGTTCCGCGACGTGATCGCAGAATTCCTCCGGCGCGAACGATGATCCGGATGTGGTTGTCAACACGCCGTCTTCGATCGCGTAGCGGCCTGGCTGAGCCAGTGCGAGTAGTTCGGTATCCACCTCGGCATCTGGGATCTCGAAGTGTGATACCCACTGCACGGTCGCGAGAGCATCGTCGAGTGCCCAGCGTAATTGTTCGGCGAGGGGCGCGAGTTCACTGGGCGTCGGCGTTCGGTAGAACCCGCCGAGGCGTACGTTGACCGGATGAATCGATCGGCCACCGATCATGTCGAGAATCGCGTTCCCCGCCTTTTTCAACGTAAGCCCACGTTCGACGTCGGGACGCGCGATACGGGCAAGTTCGATCGCGTCGGACGCGCCCAGGAAATCAGGGGCGTGCAGCAAGTAGATATGCAGTGTGTGACTGGCGATCCACTCGCCGCAGTACAGAAGTCGTCGCAGATCGAGAATCGGTTGGGGGAGGTGCGCACCGCATGCTTGCTCGATCGCGTTGCAGGCGCTGACTTGGTAAGCGACAGGGCAGATTCCGCAAATCCTGGACGTGATGTCGGGAGGCTCGCGGAAATCGCGGCCCCGGAGAAATGACTCGAAGAATCGAGGGGGTTCGTAGATGTTCAACTCTGCGGCTTCAACCCGGCCGTGTCGGACCGTGAACGCCAGGCGGCCTTCCCCTTCGACACGGGCGAGGGAACCGAGCGTCAGTCGGGTGGTATCCGTGTTCGTTTCACTGTCCATCTCGCCTGATCCCGTCGAACTCGGGGGAGGCAACGTTGAATGTCGAGAAGACGCGCTCGATACTCTCGCCGGTCATCCCGCGGGTGCGCAGCCACCCCGCCATTGCAATCAAGTTCGGGTGGGTTGATGGACCGAAACATCCATAGCAACCCCTCGACTGTGCCGGACACAGCGCGCCGCAGCCGGAATGGGTCACGGGTCCCAGACACGGTGTGCTGTCGGCGACCATGACGCAGGTGAGGCCACGTCGTTTGCATTCGGCGCAGACACTGGTGTCCGGGATGTTCGGCTTCCGCCCGGTCAGATACGACGAGATCACCTCGAGGAGCTGCCGTCGATCGATGGGGCAGCCGCGTAGTTCGAAATCGACCGGGACATGGTCTGCGATCGGTGTGGACGTCGCGAGAGTGTCGATGTACTCGCCGCTCGCGTAGACCACGGACATGAACTCGGCGATGTCCGCAAAGTTCCGGAGAGCCTGTATCCCACCAGAAGTGGCGCAGGCGCCGATCGTCACCAGATGCCGGGAATTCTCGCGGATGGCATGAATACGTTCGATGTCGGCAGCGGTGGTAATGGAGCCTTCGACCAGTGAGAGATCGTATGGACCGCTTTCCACCTCGCTCGACATCTCGAGGAAATGTGAGATGTGAACGGCGTCGGCCAAAGTGAGTAGTTCGTCCTCGCAATCGAGCAGAGTCAGTTGGCATCCGTCGCAGGATGCGAATTTCCATACCGCCATGGTGGGTGAGGGCATCACAGCTCCTTCACTGCGAGAAGTGGCTCGGCCGCGTGGTAGTCGACTACCGGACCGTCACGACAGAGGAGGAGTTCGCCGAGTTGACAGTGCCCGCACACTCCGGTCCCGCACTGCATGTTCCGTTCCAGTGATACTCGAATATTCTCGCGCTCAACGCCTTGGCCGATCATGGTCCGAGCCGACATCCGCATCATCGGTTCGGGGCCGCACAGCAGTACCGTCGTGCGACCGGGCTCGAGAACGAGGCGGTTCAGGGACTGCGTGACAAATCCGACATGACCCTGCCAGTCAGGTTCTGCCACGTCCACGGACAGCTCGAGGTCGACCAGGTCTCCCCGGCTCCATCTGTCGAGATCTGGGCGGTACAGGAGATCGGATGGTCGGCGAGCACCGACGCTGAGGACAACTCGACGAAATCGACCGCAGGCCTGTGCCTCCAAGACTGCAGAACGTACCGCCGCCAACCCGACGCCTCCTGCAACGACGATCAGATCGTCTTTGGCGGAATCCAGATCCCATCCCGTTCCGAAAGGTCCCCGGACACCTACGATGTCACCGATGGAGGCTTCGTGCAGCGCGCGGCTGACGGCACCGACAGCCCGAACAGTATGAACCACTGTGTGATCGGCGTGAGCTGGGTCCCCACTGATCGACAGCGGAATCTCGCCCACCCCCCGTGCGTAGACCATCATGAATTGGCCGGGGCGGAACCCGGGGAACGACTGCGAGGGCGCGGCCAGGGTCAGGGTCGAGGTATCGCTGTTCTCGTCCCGGCGGGCAACAACCTTGCACGGCGTCGGGACGAGTTGTTCACCGAACATGTTCGCGTGCATAGAGATCGAGCAGGCGCGCGCGTGTTGCCTGCAATCGGTGGAGTAGTGTGTCCGCCAGTATCGAGTAGATCGCCCGTCCGAGATCCGGATCGCTCTCGGCGACAGATTGCAACATGGTGGCATCGACTTCGACTGCTGTCACGTGAGTGACCGCGGTCGCTGTCCATTGCCACTGTCGAGGTGGGCGGAACCAGGACACACCCAAGATTTCACCGGCAGAAAGTGTTTCGACAGTTTCCTCGCCACGTCCGGGAATTCTGGTGGTGAGCGTAATCCGGCCGGTCCGAAGAAACCAACATCTGTCAGCGGAGGCGCCTTCGTGGAACACCACGGTCCCGGGCGCGAGCTGAACCTCGCGTGAGAAGGCAGCGAGTTCAGACCGTTGATCGTCGGCCAGACCTTCGATTTCTCTTGGGCGCTGCTCGCAGGCGTGATCGTTCATGAGGGACAACCGGTATCGCTGTCGGGTTCCTCAGTCAAAGCGCCGGTTAGGCGTGCCGCTTCCGCCGTGATGTCGATTCCCACTGGACACCAGTCGATGCATCGGCCGCAACCGACGCACCCGGACGAACCGAATTGGTCGTGCCAGGTGCCCAACTTGTGAGAAATCCACTGTCGGTACCGGCTCTCACCACTGACACGTACTGCGCCACCGTGCAGTTGTGAGTAGTCCAGGTCGAAACATGACGACCAGTGCTGCCATCGCTCGACATTGTCGCCCGCAAGATCGGAGACGTCCTCGGTGGTAGTGCAGAAGCACGTCGGGCACACCATCGTGCAGTTTCCGCACGTCAAGCATCGTGACGCGACGTCCGTCCAGACATCGGCGTCCCGTGCGTCGCGGAGCATGCCGCGAAGATCGACGTCTGGCATTTGCCGACCCATGTGATCTGCTGCGTCGGCGACAGCGCCTGCGGCCTCGGTCGTTTCTTCGTCGGTTGCCTGCCTGCCGCGGACCAGCGTGAGTATCCGTGATCCTTCCGTGGTGCCGACCCCGGTGACGAATCGGTGGCCGTCGTTGTCGATCCTTTCGGTCAGACACAGGTCGTAGCCGGTTTTGGCCTTCGGGCCGGTGTTCATCGACGCACAGAAACACACGCCGCCGGGTTCCGTGCAGTTGGCTGCGATCACGAAAAGACCCTCGAATAGATTTGTTGCCGCCTTTCCGCCAGCAGAGAGCACTGTCTGGAGTATGCCGATCGCTGCCAGGTCGCACGCACGTACGCCGAGAAATGCGTATCTGACCGGTTCGGTCGGCGGTGCGTGGAATGTATCGTCCGTGGATTGGCTCCAGAGTTGTTGCCGCGACGGGTGCAGGTACTGCTTCCACGATTGCGGGCCGGCGGAGTGACCGAAGACGGCAGAATCTGCTCTCCTCCGTAGTCGATACAGGCCAGGGGCGGTATCGACACCCCATCCCGTCGGCAATTGATCACCGGAGTCGAGAGTGTCGAGGACAATAGCGCTGTCGCGGACAGTCGGCCCGATGACGCGATAACCTTCGCTGATCAACACCGTGATCAGCTCGTCAAGTCCGTCTCGGTCGATGACGAATTGTTCGCTGGTCAGGTCGGTGGGAGATCCCGTATCAGTCATGGATCCTCCTTGCGGGCGTCATCGGTATTCCTCCACGTTTGAGCTTCGCGCATGGGCTGCCGGCGCGGGTAGGGGCGAAGGACGGTATTCGATGACAAAAGGCTCTGCCCCCTGAAGGCAACGGCACGGTTCAATCGGAAAGTATCCCCAGCCGAATCAGGTGATGATCGATGGCCGCCACTGGCAGCGGAATCGGCACTGCAACTCTCCGGTGTCTCGGAGCATCCGACGCGGTTGCTGTTCAACGGTTCCATGAGCATCTTGACCAACATGATTCGTACATGCGGTGGTTCGGACCGCAGCCGAAGCAACTCACCACCTTTTCCGATCGACTGTGCGAGTGCAACGATCAGCGATGCGCTCTGGGTGCCTTCATCGGCGAAGAATTGGTGGGGGTCGGAAGCTATGTTGCGTTGGAGAGGGTTTCGCCGACTACGGTGGAGTTCGCCCTCGTGGTTGCGCAAGGCGACCGGCTGCACGGAATCGGGACTTCGATTTTGAAGCGGCTCGAGGATGAAGCCTACCTGCATGGGGCACGGCGTATGGTGGCCGAAATTTTGGGTGCGAACGCACCGATGCTGCAGGTCATTCGTGACCGTGGTTGGGCGAATTCGCTTCGTCGTGATGGATCAACGCTGCATCTGGAAGTGAAACTACATGGAGCAGAGTGACTCTCGCGTCGTGACGGTGACGATGAACCCGGCACTCGACATAGCGACCAGCGCGCGTACGGTCCACACGACAGACAAGGTGCGTTGTGCGGCACCTCGTCGTGATCCCGGCGGCGGCGGATTAAACGTCGCGCGAGTGCTCCGGGTGCTCGGCGGCGACGTGATGGCAGTGTTTCCCTCGGGAGGTCATTGCGGCCTAGCGGTCGAGGACCTTCTGATCGGTGAACAAGTACGGTATTGGGCCGAGCCCGTCTCAGGATCGACTCGCGAGAGTTTCACCGTGGACGACGAGTCGACAGGTGAGCAGTATCGTTTTGTGTTGCCTGGACCGATTCTCACCGTTGCCGAGGTGGAATCGTGTCTCGTGCGAGTGCGTGAGTTCGCCGTCGATTCCGGATATGTTGTCGTGAGCGGCAGTTTGCCACCGGGGGTGGGTGCAGGTTTTGTTCAGCAGTTGGTCGATTACCTGGAGGGAACCGGAGCGCGGCTGGTTGTCGACACCTCTGGCGCTGCATTGCGCGCATTGAAAAGTGGTGTCTATCTTGTCAAGCCGAGTATCCGAGAGCTTCGTGAATGGGTCGACCGCCCCCTCGAGACTCGGGGGGAGCAAGTCGACGCGGCGAGAACTATTGTTGCGCAGAAGGTTGCGGAGGTGGTGGTCGTTTCGCTTGGAGCCGCTGGAGCCTTGCTGGTGACTGCTGACATGTGTGAGTGTGTGCCGTCGGTCGATGTCGTATCGATCAGTGGTGTGGGCGCGGGGGACAGCATGGTTGCGGGGATGGTGTATTCGCTCATCCATCAGCGTTCGCTGATGGATGCGGTTCGGTTCGGTGTTGCAGCCGGGGCTGCGATGTTGAAGACCCCAGGGACGGCACCGTGTTTACCAGCCGACGTGGAGGTCTTCTTCGAACGGATTCGTGCACGGGCAGATCGGAGAGTGGTCCGATCCGACTAGGTGCCGATGCTCAGTCAAGCCATCGACTCGGATGTCGGCGTCCGCCCGAACGAACTCGGGCGAGGATGATTCGTCGTTCAGCGACCGCGATTGCATGGCGGGCGGTGTCAACCGCGTCAGGGGTCACGGAAACCGACGTGATGCCTTGCCTCACGAGGTGTTCGGCCAGAGTTGGGTTGGTTGACACTGCCTGTCCGCACAGCGAGGTCGTCATGCCCGCGAGGGTGGCACGCTCGATGATGGTGTCGATGGTTTCGAGGACGGCAGGATCCATGGTGTCGAAGAGTTCTTGGCAAATCTCCGAATCCCGGTCGACTCCGAGCACAAGTTGAGTGAGATCGTTGGTGCCGATCGACACTCCGTCGATGCCCATTGCCGCGTACCTGGGAATCCAGTGGGCAACCGAGGGTATCTCGGCCATCACCCATCGAAGCATCCGGTGATCCGCCCCGAGCGGGTGGGCATCCAATTGTGCCAAACAGCGCGCGAGCTCCCATTCGGTGCGAACGAACGGAATCATCAAATGCACGTTCGGATAGTTCTTTCGCGTTTCGGCGATGACATCGAGATCGAGCGCGAACAATTCCGGTTCCCGCACATAGCGAAAACAGCCTCGGTAGCCGATCATGGGATTGTCTTCGTGGTGTTCGATGTCACCACCTTCGAGATGTGCAAACTCGTTGGTGCGGAGGTCTATTGCGCGGTAGATGACCGGTCGGGCTCCGAAAGCGGCGGCAATACGTGACAGGGCAGAAGACATTTTGGCCACGTACTCTCCGTGGAGACCTCGGGCGATCATCGTGTGGGGATGCAGCCCTTCAAGAGCGTCCATGATCAGGAATTCAGCTCGCAAGAGTCCTACTCCGTCGACGTCCGTGTCCGCTGTCCGTTCTGCAGCTTCGGGAGTCGCCAGGTTCACGTAGACGGATGTCGCGGTCGCCGAACGGGGTGTCGACATTGTCCTCGGCATGGTGGTGGTCGCATTTTTCGAGGAGTCGGCGGTCACGGAATCTGCCGCAATGACCGTTCCTGCAGTTCCGTCGACTGTGATCAAAGTTCCGTCTGCAAGATCCTTTGTTGCCGTGCGTGTTCCGACGACAACCGGTCGGCCGAGTTCGCGACCCACGATAGCTGCGTGGCAGGTAATGCCACCGCCGTCGGTGACGATGGCGGCGGCTCGTCGGAGAACCGGTAACCAGTCCGGTCGCGTCATCGGGGCCACCAGTATTTCGCCGTCGACCAAATCACGACCGTCGGCCACTGAACGCAGGACTCGGACGCGTCCGCTAGCAGTTCCCGGCCCGGCGCCCAATCCCTGGGCGAGGACATGTGTTTTTTCGCCGGCGTCGTGTTGGGCTTCGGCCGGTGCGTCCGGGTGCTCGGAAAGGGTGGTGATCGGGCGTGTCTGGACCAGCCACAGTTGTCCTCCGCTGTAGGCGAATTCGAGGTCCTGTGGTCGCCGGTAGTGCTCTTCCACGGCTGCGGCCAATGCTGCGAGCTGGTGGATCTGGTCGTCGGTCAGGACCTGGTGCTCGCGTTGTGCGAGAGGGATTTCCGACGCCTTTTCAGTCCCTTCGGCCAGCGAGATCGCGAATGCCTGTGAACCGATATGCACATCGATGATGTCGAAGCCCGGTTTCGATACCACGTAAGTGTCTGGTTCCACCTGTCCACCGACCACGACTTCCCCCAAGCCGGTAGCAGCTTCGATGACGATACGGTCCCGCGCACCGGTGCGCGGGTCGGCAGTGAATACGACCCCCGACTGGTCCGATTCGACCATCAGTTGGACGACAACCGCCAGCGACGGCTCGTCCTCAACGCCTTGAAGGTTGCGGTACGACAAGGCTCGATCCGACCACAACGATGCCCAGCATCGCCTTACGGCGTCGATCAAGCCTTCGTCGCCGGCGACGTTTGTGAAGCTTTCGTGAATGCCTGCGTACGAGGTATCGGACGCGTCTTCTGCGGGAGCGGACGAACGGACCGCGACACGCGTACCTGATGGCCCCAGCGCGCGATAGCCGTCGATGATCTGCTCTTGCAGCGCTTTGGGTACGACTGATGCTGCGACTGCATCCTCGGCGCTGCGGGTAGACGGTAGTTCCCCTGATTTCAGGTCGACTCTCAAGCCGGAGGCGTCCATGGCGTCGAGATAGCCGGCGGTGGTGATCACGAACCCCGGCGGAACCGGAAAGTTCGATCGCCTCAGTTCGCCGAGATTCGCGGCTTTGCCGCCGACGGTCGGTGCGTCTTCGGGTCCGACAGCGTCGATCGGCTCTACCCACCGACGCCTGGCATCTATGGAACTCGCTTTCATGAGCTCTCCCGTCCGAGTGCTGTGCGCCTGGGTTAGCGAGCGACAGTGTTCAGCAAACTCCGTCCCGCATCAGGTCTACAGAGGCGGAAGTCACTCCCCGCGGGGTCGATTTCCATTGCCCAGGATGCCGAAGACACTTCCGGTTCACGGTTCATGTTTGTCACGCTGGGAACATCAATTCGTCGCGTTCGTGCGTTCGCGAGATGGGACGAAACGTCCAGCGGGATAGCTAGAGGAGAATTGTCATGCGTGCACGAGACATCATGAGTAGCCCTGTGACGACAATCGATCAGGCGCGAAGTGTGGGCGACTGTCTACGAGAGATTGCGCGGTCAGGTTTCTCAGTACTCCCAGTAGTCGACGAGCAGAAGCGACTGGTCGGGATCGTGTCCGAAGGTGACCTTCTCAGAAGTGGGTTCGAACGACTGTCGCAAGAGCATGCGCCCGAGTCGACCGAACAATCCGTCGCTGACGTGATGACGCAACCTGTTGTCGCAATGACCGAAGACGTCGCGGTCAACGACATCGCATCCGAAATGCTGCGTTCTGGGCTGCGCGCAGTTCCGATCGTCCGCCAGAGGGACGTCATCGGAGTGGTAACACGCCAGGATTTGATCGAGCTGCTCGCTCTTGATCCCGATCGAATCGTGGACGAAGTGAGGCACAGGCTCGACATCTACGGTGGACCTGATCTGTGGGCAGTGGGTTTCGTCGACGGAACTTTGACAGTCAGCGGGATTTCCGAAGATGATCCCGAGCGAGGTGTCGTGACTGCACTTGCTTCAACGGTGCCAGGTGTTGACGAGGTTCGACTACGGCCCTGAGGATCGCCGATCCTGCATCGGTTGCGTTGACAAGTGAATCGAGTAGATATGAGTGGCGAACATGCACGATCGATGACGCAGACCGACCTGATGTCTTGGCGGATGGAAGCCGATCCGGTACTCCGCTCGACAATCGTCTCGATCATCGTGCTGGACAGACTCCCAGATCATGAACGATTGACCGCCGCGATGAACCACGCCATCGACGTGGTACCGCTCTTCAGGTGCAAAGCGGTTGCACGACAATTTCCGTGGAAACCGCCACTGTGGGTGGATGACATGGACTTCGACCTGAGTTGGCACCTTCGAAGGTCTTCCGTACCACCGCCGGGCGGTTGGAAAGGCGTCCTCGACTTCGCTCGGATGAGTGGGATGGCGGCCTTCGACAAGGACCGTCCGCTATGGGAACTCACAGTGCTCGACGGGCTGGACGACGGTGCAACAGCGCTCGTAGTCAAAGTTCATCACTCCCTGACCGACGGGGTCGGGGGAATGCAATTGACACGCGAAATTACCGATGACACCAGGACTGGCGCGCCCACTCGGGACAGTGACGAACGCAGACCACCCGTTGTTCTTCCAACACACGAAAACCCACGTGCGGCGATGACCGAAGCGATGGCCCGAAGCGCCGCGCACGCAGTGCGCCATCCCGTCGCGACGATGCGCGACGTGGCACGAATCCTCGGGTCGACGGCGCGTATGACGCGACCGGCGACCACAACGATGTCACCCGTGATGACTGCTCGGAGTACGTGTCGTGGTTTCGGCGTGATCGAATTTCCGGTGGCGGCGCTGGCCGCTGCAGCGGCAGGCACGCAATGCTCGATGAACGACGTGTTCTTGGCTGCGCTTCTACTGGGCATGGCCGACTACCACCGGGGCCGCGGCGACGTGCCGACTCAACTGAGGGTGACATTGCCCATCAGCCTCCGTGACAGTAGTGATCCGCTGGGAGGTAACCGAATCACTCTTGCAAGGTTCGCTCTTCCTGTCGATATTGCAGATCCTGAGAAACTGATCCGTCGTGTTCACATAATCGTCGACCGTTGGCGGAGCGAGCCGGCGATTCCGCTATCTCCCTACTTGGCCAGGATGCTTAACTTGCTGCCCGTCGCGGTCACAGGCGACATGCTCAAGCACATGGATTTTGTTGCTTCTAACGTCGTGGGCTCTTCGACACCGTTGTACCTCGCCGGTGCGCGGATAACCCGTCAATTCGCTTTCAGTCCTACCCTCGGCTCAGCTTTCAACGCGACTTTAATGTCGTACGCGTCGCGTGTGTGTATCGGGATCAACGTCGATGTGAGAGCAGTTCCGGACCAACCCGCGCTGATGACAGCGGTCGCCGAAGGGTTTCGAGCCGTGTTGGCACTCGGGCCTAGGCACGCAGACGCCACGGTGACAATGTCGGGCTGACACCGCAACGCAGGTCGTGAGGGCGGAATACGAGCAAGCCCACCGCGTTCAGTGCTGCCGCGATCAGCGTCGGCCGCAGTAGCGGCGCTGGTTTGAAGTCTGAACCAGGAAGTTGGGGTGTGTGCCAATGGTTCGAGATCCAGTGTCGATTGGGGGTAGCTGCACAAGTGAACCGTCCAGGGAGACAACGAAGAATGTGACTAGGACTTCGCATGCGGTCGGTGTGAATTTCGAGGTCGTCCCGAAGAGGATGACGGTCACAGGGCCACGAACACACACTGCCGGTTTCTGGATCTCGGCGGCGCCGACTTCGCCGGGTGTGGTGCCGATTTATCTCCAACTACTATGCCGCAGATCCCTCCCACAGCGAATCCGGCGACTGTGAGGGCAATACTGGGACCGATCAACGCGAATGCGATGTGACTCCACGCCAGGCGAATTCGGCCGATAGTGCCAGCGATAACCGGTTCAACCCGCTACGAATATTCCTCGGTGCACAGCCGAACCGACGCAGACATCGAATATGCTGCGGTGGCAATGCCCAGCATCATGAATGCGTAACCGATAAAAGACTTCTCGAGCGACGAGGACCCGCCCATGCGCACGATGTCGGCTCGGACAGTCTGGCTGTTCCCTACTTACCTGCTCACGCTTTGCGTCGATCTCGTCGGCCGTCGTCTTGGGACGTTGCAGGTAGAAGGTGGCTCGTCCCGCGCTGCATTCGCCACGTCAATCCGAAAGTACCGCTGCGACTTCGCGATGCCGGAGTCGGTCCCTCAGGTTCCGCAATCAGACCAGTGCCCCAATCAACACTGCAATCGTATGCCGATCAGGTGAGTGCTGCTGCCGCGAGCAAACTCGGTGCGAGTATCCACCAGCGTTCGTCGGCGTAAGGCCGGAATTGGAGGGCCCAACCGGAGGTTTGAGAACCATGAGATCGCATGCACCGCTTTCCACCTCGCTCGACATCTCGAGGAACTGTGAGGTGTGAACGGTGTCGTCGCAATCGAGCAGAGTGGCGGAGGGCCGAATTCGCCCAACCGGCGATGATCGCCCAGCCCTGGCCGCGCCTGACGAACTCGACGACAGTCACGTCCTTCCATCGCAGGGCCGAAAGACACTAGCACCGTTTGTCGACGGCTGAGATCGTCGAAGCATGCCCTCCGCTTTCGATGTGGTGGTTCGAACCGACCGGCTGACAAAATCGTACGGTCGTCTGGTTGCGCTCTGTGATGTCGATTTGCGTATCGAGCGGGGTGAAGTTTTCGGATACCTTGGCCCCAACGGTGCCGGCAAGTCCACAACCCTACGACTATTGATGGGCATGCTGCGCCCCACCGCGGGGGCAGCGGAGCTGTTCGGAATCGATGCTTGGTCGGCTGCAGTGGCGGTTCATCGTCGAGTCGGGTACGTCCCTGGTGAGCTGGCGCAATATCCGAGAATGACCGGCCGCCAGCATATCGACTACGTGCAGCATCTGCGGGGGGACCGCGACCGGAAGCACGGGGACACATTGGCGAGTCGGTTGGACCTGCAGCTCGACAAACCTGTGCGTGCGCTCTCGAAGGGTAATCGGCAGAAGCTCGCCCTGGTACTGGCCCTCATGAGTAGACCGGATCTGTTGATCCTCGACGAGCCGACTGGTGGTTTGGATCCGCTCGTCCAGCTGGAGTTCTACTCGATTCTTCGCGAACATACCGCACGTGGAGGCACGGTGCTGTTGTCCTCGCACGTCCTGAGCGAAGTTCAAAGGATCGCTGACCGGGTCGGTGTCCTGCGGGAGGGCCATCTGGTGGCTGTCGAGAAGCTCGAGGATCTGCAGGAAAAGTCTCTGCATCACGTCGTCGCCAAGTTCGTGGACTCAGTCGACGCCGCTGACTTCCAGCATCTCGATGGCCTCCGCGACATAGCGGTCGACGGCACGACACTTCGTTGCAGCGCAACACAATCCGCGCTGGATACGCTGATCAAACACGTCGGGCGGTATACCCTTGTCGACTTCGAATGCGCGGAAGCGAGTCTCGACGAGACGTTCATTGCACTGTACGGATCGGGGAACTCGTGAGCGCGCATACTGCCTTCACCAGGGCGGTGTGGATGCGAAGCGTCCTCACCAAGACGCTGTGGGATCAGCGGCGATCACTGCCGGCCTGGGCGGTGGGATTGTCACTGCTGGTCGCTATGTACGTCGCGATCTGGCCGAGCGTACGCGATCAACCCTCGATCAGTGGTTTCATCGAACAGATGCCGAAGGCGATGCAGGCACTATTCGTGATGTCGGGCGCGGACATGTCCACACCGGTCGGGTACATCCAGGTGGAATTGCTGGCGTTCATGGGTCCGATGTTGCTTCTGATCTACGCGGTAGCGACTGGTGCCGCGGCGGTCGCGGGAGAAGAGGAGCGTCGTACTCTGGACCTGCTGTTGTCCAGCCCGATCAGTCGGGGTCGGATCTTCGTCGAGAAGTTCGTGGCCATGACGATCGGGATCGCCCTTCTCGGGGCTGTGACCGGAGTGGCCTTAGTCTGTGAAGGGCGTGTGGCCGACATGGTGCTGCCTGTCGGAAACGTCGCCGCGACGATGGTGCACCTGTCTCTGCTCGCGCTTGTCTACGGGACTTTCGCAGCCGCTCTCGGGACATTGACGGGACGCGCCGTCGTCAGCCGTGCAGTGCCCGCTGTCGCGGCAGTACTCGCATACATTGTCAATGGACTCGGCCAGATCGTGTCCTGGCTCGAGCCATGGCAAAAGATTTCCCCCTTCTATCAGTATGCCGGGCACGATCCGCTCCGTACCGGATTGTCGGTGCCGGCCATCCTGGTCTCCGCCGGCACGGTGACGCTCACAGTCCTCGTCGCGCTATGGGGGTTCAGGCGCCGCGATATTTCCGGGTAGTGAACGGCTATCTACGTGTCTTCAAGATGCTGCAGTGCAAAAGTGTTTGATAGAAGATCCAATTTTCGGTCGCAAGTACTCGTAAATATCTGCACAGGCCTAGTCACGCGGGATCGCCGATGCTTTCGAGGCGGTTGGACCTGTCGGGCAGCGCACTCGACAGGGGATCGACGCCGCTTAATTGTGCAGTTCAATCCCGTTGCGGTGAATCACGATTCGGTCCCATCCTAGTCGTAGGCGTAGGTGGTCTCTTGCGCAGGAACGCGACCTGAGCGTATGTAGCTCGACTGCTCCCAGAGCGGTCCATGCCCATTTGATACTGTCACCAAAGTCACTGTCACCGAAGTCGACATCGTCCGCTGGATGCCGGACTGGCAGGCCGCCGAACGGTTGCCGGTCGATCTCGTCTGGACCTGATTTGCCGAAGACGGTCACACCCTTGCCCCGGCACGTCAGGCAGCAAGAACACCTTCTGTACCATCCCGTCGGGAGCATTCGTCAGCAGTACGACAGTCTTGGGCCCGCGCGGTCGACGTGTCGCTGCACCGCAGCCTGCATGCGGACATGCCACTTCGGGCGATTTCCAGCTCGGTTGGAAAGGATTCGCGGAGAACGGTTGATATCGGAGTCCGGTTTCCACGAGTGTGAAGGCGGCCGCCCTTAGAATGCTTTCACCGCGATTTGCCGCGCTGACGTGGTGCGCGGCGTATCCACACTGAACTCACTCTTGGTCACGGTAGTGCTGTTGGGCACGGCTGCATCGAATTGCTGATGAGAGCTACTGGTGTGGAAGCACTTCCGGGAAGCAGGCGGGCACGTCCCAAGGAGACCCTCGGCCGCGTGCGATCTCGTGGACCGTAAACTCACTCGTGACGAGCCGAACAAGTTGTGGCTCACGGATATCGCCGAATATTCCACACCTTGGACCCAGGAACGCGAACGAAGGACCTACTGCGCCGTTGTCAAAGGCCACGTTTTCGAGGAGGTTCGTCGGGTGGTCAAGCGACAGTTCGAAGGCAGCGACGTTTGATGACGAATTTCTCTGGGAACCGTCATCTCAAATAGGGCCCGACCCCGGCTCTCTCATTCACTCGGACCGCGGAGTGCAATTTACGTCCTGGGCGTTCATCCGGACGCGCGACTCAAGGCTGGTCGTGTCGATGGGATCGATCGGCGATGGCTATGACAATGCCTTGAGCGAATCTCTTTGGGGTAGAACGCAAAACGAACTCTTGAACTGGTCGGCTTCCCCGAATGGGCGTTGGTGACGCGGGTAATCGCAGCGTTTGTTCGACTGGAAACACTCTATCTCGGCTGGGGGATGTTGACATTGGAAGCCATGCATCAAATCTCGACCCGAGTCGAGGGTAGCGAGGATTTCCCGGGTGGTCTCACCGCTGTTGTCGCGGAGAAATATCAGGATCGTCATCCGGAGGTCGCCGAGCGAGGGGAGGCAGTTCCGCGCCATCGGAGACGCCGGACATGGATCCGATTCTTTTCACCCTCCACGACACGAATGGATCCCCATCGAACTCAGCGTCAATGAATTTGACCAGTCCGAAATGTTCAGTCTCGCTCGCCGTGGCCGTGCATGTTTGGTTATCGAAGCGTTCACGCTCAGAATCCGATGTTTCAAGCAACGTGGGCAGAATGCGTCGGAACACGAGATCGGGCGGAAGCTCCGGGTTCCCTCTCGCCGTCAACTCGCGTCGGGAGCGCATGGGTCCCGATCATCGGTCCAGATCGACACAGCTGCCGACTCGGCCGACCGCAAGGCGAGGTCTTGACGGGTACCGCGTGCTGAGAACGGGTACCTCACATCTGAAGAGACGTGAGGCATCCTCGCCAGGGGTGACGGCAGGGGAGCGGCCCGAGATCAGGAGCGACGTTATGGCGAGAGCGTACAAGGGGAAGATTTCGGTCGACATTCGAGACTCTGTTCCGGACTGGGATCCGTACTTGCCGGATCGAGCTCCCGAAGACGCACCAAACATTTTGCTCATCGCGTGGGACGACGTGGGATACGGCACCATGGATGTTTTCGGTGGTCCGGTTCAAACGCCCACTATGCGCAGGATCGCGGAGATGGGTGCACGCTACTCGAACTTTCACACCACGGCGTTGTGCTCCCCCACTCGCGCCTCCTTGTTGACCGGTCGCAATGCCACTACCAACGGCATGGCCACGGTTGCTGAGCTGAGTGCAGGGTTTCCGGGGATCTCAACTCACATTCCCTTCGAGAACGGGTTCATCTCCGAGGTACTGGCCGAACGGGGGTGGAACACATATTGCGTCGGGAAGTGGCATCTCACTCCGGGTGAGGAGATGAACCTGTCGGCAGTCAAGACGCGATGGCCGCTCGGCCGAGGGTTCGAACGTTTCTACGGTTTCCTCGGCGGGGAGTCGAGCAGCTGGTTTCCCGATCTGGTGTACGACAACCATCCGATCGACCCTCCGGGGACACCAGAGGACGGATATCACTTGTCGAAGGACTTGGCGGACAAGTCGATCGAGTTCATCCGTGATGCCAAATCGATCGATCCCGACAAACCGTTCTTCATGTATCTCGCTCCGCAGGCGGGGCACGCGCCGCACCATGTCTTCACCGAGTGGGCGGACCGGTACAAGGGCATCTTCGATCAGGGCTACGAGTCGATCCGTGCCGAGATCCTCCAGCGGCAGAAGGACCTCGGGCTACTCCCTGAGAACACCGAACTGTCGCCGATCAACCCGCACGGGGAGCCCGCCACCACCGGGCCTGACGGGCAACCGTGGCCGCTACTGGACACGGTCCGGCCGTGGAATTCGCTGACCGCCGAGGAACAGCGGCTGTTCGTGCGGATGGCGGAGGTGTTCGCCGGCTACATTTCCTACACCGACGATCAGCTCGGTCGAGTGATCGACTTCCTGGAAAGCTCCGGGGAGCTCGATAACACGATCGTCATCGTGATTTCCGACAACGGCGCCAGCGGCGAAGGCGGCCCGAACGGATCTTTCAACGAATGGCGATTTTTCAATGGGGTCCCCGATTCCACTGAGGGAACACTTTCGCACATCGACGAATTGGGCACCCCTGCCTCATACAACCACTACAACACGGGTTGGGCGTGGGCGCTCGACACCCCGTTCCCGTACTGGAAGCGTTGGGCAGGCTATGAGGGCGGCATCGCCGACATGTGTCTGCTTGCGTGGCCGCGAAAGTTCGAACCCCACAGCGAGCCACTGGCCCAGTACATCCACGCTGTCGACGTCGTCCCGACGCTCTACGAGCTCATCGGAATCGAACCGCCCGAGGTGCTCAAGGGATACACGCAGAGCCCGATCGAGGGTCAGAGTTTTGCGGCATCGTTAACCGACCCCGATGCCAGCGGAAGAGATACACAGTTTTACACCATGCTGGGCCAGCGTTCGATTTATCACCAGGGATGGTTGGCTTGCTCCGTCCATCCTCCGCTGTCCGGGTGGGGCCACTTCGACGATGACGCGTGGGAGTTGTTCGACCTCACCGATGATCGCGCTCAAGTTCACGATCTTGCGGCTGCCGAACCCGAACGTCTGCAGAAGTTGAAGGACCTGTGGTTCTACTACGCCGGCCTCTATCGAGGGTTGCCGCTCGATGACCGCAGCGCCCTCGAACAGGTCCTCGCTGATCGCCCGCGCCCCGGTAAGAGTCGCAACCACTACGAGTACTACCCGAACTCGGCGGACGTTCCCGAGTCCGCCGGTGTATCGATCGTCGGACGTTCGTACACGATCGCGGCCGGGCTCCATGTGGACACAGCGGAAGCGGAGGGTGTCGTCTATGCCCACGGCGGCGTCGCCGGCGGGCACAGTCTCTACGTCAAGGACCGCCGACTCCACTACGCCTTCAACTGGTTGGGCACCCATCTACAGCAATTGGTAGCAGACCGCGACATCATGCCCGGATCCCACGTCTGTACTGCAGAATTCGCCATGCGCGAGAAAAGCTCGGATTCGTCCATGCCAGGCTTCGCCGGGACCTTGACTCTCTTCCTCGACGACAAGGAGGTGGCCGCCGGGGAGATCGTCACTCAACCCGGAGTGTTCTGCCTCGTCGGCGACGGCATCTGTGTCGGACGTGATAGCGCATCTCCGGTGACGCCGGACTACACTTCGCCGTTTCCCTTCACCGGCGGCACCATCGACAAGGTCGTCGTCGATGTTTCGGGCGAGCGATATATCGACCATGAGGCGCAGGTTCGTGGTTGGTTCATGAACGACTAGGAGCGATCAGGACTGCGGCGCGGCGAGACCACACTCCCGGTCGGCAAGCGGGGTGCCGCGCTCCACCGGCCGTCGCCCAGACCGGTGCATTCCCCGCTGCGCTCGCCGCTATTCGGGGGAGGCGCCGAATCCGTTGCCGGGTTGTTTGCTGGAGGTCGGTGTTGATGCAGCAGGCGGCGTCGAGGGCGTTGCCTTCGGACACGAGGTTGTGGGCGCGTTCATCGCGTTGAACGGTGAACAGGTCGTTCATGTCGAATTTTCGGTTCCCGCCCAGCGACTGGCTAGCGTGTTGTCGATTTGAATCTGATCGCGGTGACCACTCGCCTGTACTTGAGTGAAACAGCAAAACGATGAGCGGAGAACGCAAAGTGAACGATTTGGGGTGGACCGGTCGCTGCTATTAGCGTGACAATCATGGACGACACTTTCGTGCTCGAAGAGACTGCTGCACTTCTGCATTCGCTGCGAAGTGTTTTCGATGGCGAGGTGGTCGACGAACTCGACCATGCGTTGCAGGCGGCTCATCACGCTATGGTCGATTGTGCCGACGACGAATTGGTGTTGGCGTCCGCTTTGCATGATTTGGCGCGCAGTCCACTGATAGGGGCCGGTACGGACGCGCCTCACGATCGGATTGCCCGTGAGTGGCTCACCCCCCGGTTCGGCCGGCGGGTGGGCTGGCTGGCCGGCGCACACGTCGCGGCAAAGCGCTACCTGATGGCTACTGATCACGGATACGCGAAGATGCTGTCGCTCGAATCAATCGTGACCTTGAATGAGCAAGGCGGTCCGGTTGTCGACGATGCTTGGGTCTCGCACCCGTGGTGGCCTTCGGCCGTTCGGCTGCGTCGGTACGATGACCGAGCGAAAGTCCCCGGCGCACAGTCCTTGTCGATCGACGAGGTCTTAGAAGTCGCGGCGCGTGTGCGGGCGGCACGATGAGACCCAGGACCCGGTCGCTGGTCGAGCACTAAGTCCTGCGATTGGATCCGCGAGTTCTGGGGCGTCTGAACCGGGGTGTCTTCTTCAGGGCGGAACGAGGAACCGCGAGCGAAACATCCTGTGGATGACGACCCGTGTGGTCCTGCGGCCCGGCTTGTCGATCCGAAGCCCTTCGGGCTTTTAGCAGTCGGCCTTATTATTGGTCGGACGTGCAACGTCCAGCGTCTTCCGCGACGGACGACGTGCGGCAGCCTCGTGTTCGGGCATTGCGTAAGGGTTCCATGTCGCTGAGAATCATCAGGAATGCAAGTGTTCGCTCGATCTCTGCACAGGAGACTGGACTTCGGTGCCGGATAGTAGAGGCACGGCTATCAGATCTTAGAATAGATTCCCCCTCAATATTATTGAGCTTTGCCGAGGTGATTCTTCTTCTCGCCACGGACTTCGATTTCTTACGTGTGCTCGAGACGATCGTTGAGCGATCGAGAGAGAATCTGGGCGGTGAGCGGTGCGTCGTCGTGCGAACGGGGAGCAAGGTTATCGATGTGTTTGGAGTCGGCCAATGCCGAGTTCGTTCCGGACCGGACTCTTGCCATATCGGGTCCGGCTGCGCTGAGCGCTGAGAGCGGAGCGGTTGTTATGGTCGACAGTTTCGTGGAAGTGGAAGTGGAAGTGGAAGTGGAAGTGGAAGTGGAAGTGGGGGAGCGGTGGCGGAAATTCGTTCGCTCAGGACTCGAGCAAGGACTGGGCGGGTGCCGCTGCTTTCCGATGAGGTTGGGCCGGGAATCGCTCGGATTTGCGCCAACACCGACGTTGCTGCGCCGGGCGAGTGGTCTTGCCGCGCCGCGATGCTGGACCACGTAGATTGTGGGCGGGGGTGAAAGTCACTACGTGACAGACTGTTCAGCGCGACTCATCGAAATGGTCGAGCGTTTACCGCTCAGCGCTATGTGTGTCTGTGGCCGCTATCGTTTGGAAGTGTTCAGAGGCGGATGGTGATCTGGTTGTCGACCTCGGTCACGTGGGGTGATCCCCACGCCGCCAGCTCGGCTTGGTGCTTTTCCGCCCACGAGCGGACGGTGCCGGTGAGTGTGACCGTGTTACCGGAGACTGTGGCATCGATGGCTGTCGCGTCCAGTTGTGCGTTGCGAATCAATGCCTGCGCGATGCGGCGTTCGGCATCGGGAGCAGACGGTTTTTCGCTGATAGTGACGGTGTTGGCGACGGAGTTGACGCCGCGTAGATGCTCGACGGCCCGTTTAGCAGCTTGCCGTTGAAAGTCCCATTTCACTTCACCTTGCAGGGTGACATTGTGGTTGTCGATCCTCGCTTTGACGGTGTTGGGGACGTTGGAGGCCCATGTCAGGGCGTGTTCGACGGCTTTGGCGATGTCGGTTTCGGAGACGGATTCTGTGGCGTTCGGATGTATCGACAAGTCGTCGACAACAGCGGTGACCCCGCGCACACGTAGCGCCGCGCGTGTGGCGGCCAGGCGTGTCGAGTACTTGTCGACCTCACCGGAGAGGGAGACAGTGCCGTCGTCAACTGCTACCCCGATGCCGGCGGAGTCCACCGCTGGAGTCCAGGAGAGCTCGTCTTGGACAGCGGCCTGGATGTCGTGGTCATTACTGGTCGAGGGTGCGGGACTCATTGCGATTGTCCTTCTGTGGGGTGATCGGATTCGTGCTTCCTTCACAGTGACGACGTCGGGAGATATCGCGTAGAGGCGTTCGGCCTCGATTGCGAAACCTTCAGGGGCCCAAGCGCGAGGGGGCTAGTTGATGACTACTCGGTCAGCGATGAACGGTGTTGTGCAGAGCATGGTGACTTCGGGTACCACCCCACAACGCTTTAGTGATCACCGATGCCCACGATGGGGCGGTCCCCGATCTCGACCGCCGTGTGCAGGCCGTGATCCCGGTCGAGTGCCGGATCGAGTCGGTGGGATGTTCGTGTGTCGCTGCCCGGACACGCGTCTCGATACGTCCGACGGTCGTCCGAACGATGACCGTCGACCCTACTCGAGGTTGTGTATGCGGTGTGGAATCGAAAGGTCACCAACCAGAACTCTTCGTTTGGAGCCTTCTATGAATATTTTGTCCCATCGCCGCCCCCGGCAGTCGTCGACGTGGCCGACACTGCCCGATTGGTCGGACCTGATGGCTCGATTCGAGTCGATGCCGCCGTGGATCTCGCTCGAAGGGCACATGATCCGCGTCGAGGAGCACCTTGACAAGGGTCGGTACACCTTACGCGCCGAGCTACCGGGGGTCGACCCGGAGAAGGACGTGAACATCAGTGTTCGGGACGGACAGTTGACCATCAAAGCCGAGCGTGCCGAACAACACCAGGAAGGAACCCGGTCGGAGTTTCGTTACGGCAGCTTCTACCGATCCATGCCGCTACCAGTCGGCGCGAAGGAAGACGACATCAACGCCGCCTACACCGACGGGATCTTGACCGTGACGATGCCGGTCGCCGAATCCTCGACCTCGGAGAAGCGCATCGAGATCACGAAGACTGCGGCCGGCAACGGCCACCACTGACTTGTGCCGGGCACGGGAACGTCCAGGCCACGGAAGCCGCCGTGCCTGCTGGTTCTTGGTCCCGGCGGACTGAATTCGACACACTCCCAACATGCGAGGCCGACATGCCGAAGATGATCGTCGCGATGATCGTGGCCATGTGGCTCATGCTCGCCGCGATCGGCGCCTGGAACATCGTCGCCTTCGTGATTGCTGCGCTGGCCGCCGTCGTGGCGGGTTGCTACCTGCTGGCCACCGCGGTGACCGGAACCCGGGGCCGCTGAACGGGTCGGGCTGCTGATTGTGAATCCCATTCTGTTTCAATGACTTCTGGAGATTATCACTCGTGACCGCAGCATGTGAGATCATGCACACCGGCGCAACCTGCATCGGTGAACACGACACCCTCGCCACCGCACAGGGCATGCGGGAGTTGGACGTCGCGGCGCGGCCGATATGCGGTGACAACGATCGCCTCCACGGCATCGTCACCGGCCGGGATATCGTCGTCAAATGCGTTGTCGCTGGGCTGGACCCGGCCACGATGACCGCTACCGATCTCGCGCAGGGCAATACATACCAGCTTGATTCCGGGGCGAGTGTCGAACAGGGCGTCACCGTGATGGAAGTACACCAGATTCGTCGCCTGCCCGTTCTCGACGATCACCGTCTGGTGGGCATGATCAGCGAGGTCGACATCGCCCGTCACCTTCCCGATCACGCATTCGATGCGTTCGGCGAGGCCATCTGCGCCCCCAAGCCCTCCCACCCTGACCCCATAGCAGGGAAGGCCGACAGGGGCTTCCGCAGAAGTCTCGGAGATCGCGGGGGATGGCTTTCCGTGTCCTCCACCGATGGTGAGTTGATGATCTACGAGATAGACCGTGCCACGGCGCACTGACCACCCCAGGCCCGGGACTCGTTGACGAAAGAGACGGGAGCCAAGCACAGCGCCGGTGTCCATTGCCTCACCCGCGTGGCTCCGGAGACGATGAGGGGCGGCGTAGCCCGCCTCCGACATCGAGGAAACTCATGCTTGCACACGAACACGACCCGATCGTGGTCACCGTGGACCAACCGCCTATCGGGCACGACGCCGCCTTGTGGTCCGCAGCCCTTGCCGAACGCCTGCACTGCCCGCTGCGGATCGTCCACATTGCGGCCCGCGAGCACAAGTGGGCGGACATCATCCACCATCCGGATGCCAGTGCACCGTATTCGACTCCAACCGCAGTCGTCGACGATGCAGTCGCGGTCGTACACAGCCGATTCCCCGATCTCGACGTCAGCGGTGCACTGATCGAGGAAGTCGACGGCAAACAGATCGATCCCTCCACCTCGCACGCACTCGCCACCGTAGGACAAGATGCGCGGATAGTCGTCCTCGGGCATCCCGATGCAGGGAACACTGACGTCCTGGCGGCGAGCTCACGGGCCGGCACCCTCACTGAACACACCGCCTGCCCGATCGTCATCTGGCGGGGACAACACGGACAGCGGCCCGACCAGCGGCCTGTGATCCTCGCTGTCGACCATGCCACCGACAGCGCCGCGGCAGCGATGGCAGCGTTCGAATACGCGGACCTGTTCGGCGCTCCACTGGCCGCCGTACGCGCCCGACCCACTCCACCGGCACCCGAGCAGAACACAGGTCCCGGCCCTGGCGCGGAGCACGACACCCTCGACGACATCCTGTCCGTACCCCGCCGCGCTTTCCCGGGCGTCGCCGTCACCGCGTCCGTCGAACCCGGATCACCTCGGCAGGTACTGACAGAGCGGGCAGCGGGCGCACAGCTGGTGGTCATCGGAACCCACGGGCGGCGGATCCCAGCCGTTGAGGGCGCGGAGTCGGTAAGCCAGTACCTGTTCCACCGCAGCCGGTGCCCTACGATGATCTGCCCACCCCGGCCACCACCGAATGAACCCGACCGGACTCATGAGCCGGGCGTGCTCGCCGGGGTGGTGTCCGTCTCGGCGAACGATACAGCGATCCCGGGAGTCACCACTCGCATCCTCACTGTCGATGATCGTGACTCGGTGATGCACCTGCACGAGCAGCTGTCCGCCGCCGACTCCCACCTGCGTTTTTTCACGCCGCGCCCGAAGCATCTCGACGAGTTCGCGGACCAACTCTGCCGACAGGACTACGCACACTTCGCGCTCGGTGCTTTCGAGGGCGCTCATCTTGTCGGTGTCGCCAATTATGTTGTCACCGACACCACTCCCGGGAACATCAGCGCCGAAATGGCACTCGTCGTTACCGGTCATGAACAGCGGCACGGTATCGGCACACAGCTGGTGCGGCATTTGGGGAAGGCCGCGTACCTTCATGGGGTGGCGCACCTGACCGCGGAAATTCTTGCCGAGAACACTCTCATGCTCGCGGTCATCACCGAACAGGGCTGGACCGGCGCGTTGCGCCGCGACGGGGTGACCGTGCACTTCGACCTCGAATTGGCTTCTCACCGAGAGTTGTGCCCGCAAACCCCCGAGATGCCGCAGGACGGAATCTCAGGCAGAGCCATCCGAAAGGGAAGACTCTGAATGTAAGGGCAGGACCCGCGTCGGATGCATACAATGTGCTCCTCGGACGAGTGCGACGATCGAGTGCGACGATCACGTTGGTCTGTTGGTCTGAATCAACTCTGCTAGACGCGGGAGCCTGGGAAGTGCTCCGCGCTCCCCGCGTCGGCGGTGTGGACAGGCGGTAGCGCGTCTTGTCAGTATCCGGCGGGCGCGAGACCGGGCAGGGTCGTGTCACTCCCCACGCAAGATCAGTGGTGGCCCGATCCAACGTCTCGAGTCAGTTCACAGGCCGTCCTGGTGTGCGTTCGAGACTTTGCCATTCCCGTTGCCACCCCGATCGTCGGTATACCGCGAGCAGGTAGCGGATCCCGAGCAACAGCAGTCCGCCCGCCGTTGTTCCGAGCATCAGGAAGGCGAATGCCACGCTGATGGCCTCGATCGCGTTCTCGGTTCCGGTGTTCGGGGCCCGCATGTAGTTGCCGCGTGTGTCGATCCAGACTGTGACGGTCTGCCCGGCCTCGGCGCCTACGTCGGTGTCGACGAGGCCGGAGCGCTCGGTGCCGTCGACCTCCCATTGGGCGCGAACCTGGTCGCGTCCAGTTGGGGCTCGGGTTGGAGCTTCCGCTACCGGGGGACGGGGATTCTCGAGCAGTAGCGCCTGGACTTGCCGCCCGCTGGCGGCGGCCGAGCGGGATTGGTCGGTCAACCGGGCGTGGGCTGCGGTGCCGACGGCACCGGCGAGCGGCACCAGCACCAACACCATCACCGCGACGACAAGGACAATGACGGATTCGATCCGGTCGCTGCGCCGCATGAGCGGGTTCTTGGACCACGGCCTCAGGCGCCACCACCGAACCGGTGTCATATAGCTGTCGATCATTGCAGTCTCCCGGGATTGTCCTTCTGTCAGTGTCGACCTCGACGTTGCGGGACTGTAGGGCCACAGGTCTACGAGAGATGCTCAAATGAGAGGGCTTCGGTCATTTCACCAAACGTCGGACTTGCCGTACGGGCCAACTCGTGATCCGGCGATGCTGTCCGTGCAGTCGGAGAGGCAGCTGTAGTGGCTGCGGATGGGAGGTCACCCAGGACAGGGGCGCCGCCCCGCAGTTCTGGGCAGGATTTGCTGAACTGGCGACGCATTTCTCGACAAATACACGCGCGCTGGAGCATGCCGAACCACGCGGACGGGATCGGCCCCGGATTCGGCGCCACCGGGGCAGTGGAAGTCTGGAGTGGTCGAGCTGCTGCTGTTATTCGCTGCTAGCGTCCGCTCGTCAGTGGAAGTCGGCCACACCGGCACAGTCTGCGTGGCGAGGACACGTGGCGATTTCTGTGCCCGCGGTATGGCAGGGGACTAGCGGTGGGAGGTCTTTGGTCACCTGCCGCGTAATAAGGCTGTTCGGGCGCGATGTCTGGTTCTACGCTGGGGTGCGGGTTCAGCCATGAGGGGGCGGAGTCCGAATGGAATACAGGTCTTCGTGTTGTGTGCTCAATGCGAATGACGTTCTGGCGAAGCCTCGGTCAGTGCACTTCTTCGGCCGGGGTTTCGTTTTGCCTGTCGTCGTATCTCTTTGCGGTGGGCAATGAAACGGTTCGTCGGCGTAGTGTTTGCATGTTGTGCCCGCTGGTGGACTGTTCTCGGTCAATGCACTGCAGCGTCTTGCGTTGCGTCGTTGCTTCGTCGCTACTGGTATGTGACTCGATTCGTTCCGGGGCAACGGTCGGTCAGATCGACAGTCAAAACGATCTGGGCTTCCATGAGTCGACATCGTTCGACGAGGACTGACCATGGCAGGCTACGAAGCAGTCGGCGCGTGTTTGGAGGCGCCGAATCGTAACCCGGCCGTAGTCGATTTCGTCGTGGATACGTCCGAGCGCCATGGATTTCGGGCCGCAATGGCAGTTCAGAGTCCCGCTACGGTCCTAAGCCCCTATCCGCGTGGTAGCGCAGAGGCGACGCTGGAAGTGAACCTAAACGATCGACACGCACTACGCCGAACCGACGGGGCAACCTATGGATATCATCGACAGTTCACTCGACGTCGATTGTCCACCGAACTTCACGGACTACGAAGGCGAACGAAAGCGCTTCTCCTGGAACGAGATCAATCGTGAACTCGGTCGATGTCCGGGCGGATGCAACATCGCCCACTATGCCGTCGACCGGAACGCTGACGGGCCCTTGCGGGACGAGACAGCCTTCCGGATCGTCGGTCCGCCGGGGGCGTCGACTACTTTGACGGTCAGTGACATCAGTTTCGGCGAACTAGCCCGACGGTCGAGGACCTTCACCAACCTCCTCCGGAAACTCGGGGTCGTCAAGGGCGATCCGGTGTTCCTCTACATGGGACGCATCCCGGAGTTGTATACCGTGTTCTTCGGGGCACTGCGCAACGGATGCATCGTTTCGCCGATGTTCTCCGCATTCGGTCCGGAACCTCTCGCGACCCGTATCAGGCTCGGCGGTGCCCGCGTGCTTGTCACCACTGAACGTCTGTACCGCCAACGTGTGGAGAAGATGCGTGCCGATCTTCCGACGCTGCGCCACGTGCTGTTGATCGGCGCAGGTGATACGCCTACCGACCTTGCAGGGACAATCGACTTGAAGACCGCGATGTCGGAAGTCGACGACGATGCAGAGATCACACCGACAACCGTTGACGACATTGCCCTGCTTCATTTCACCAGCGGAACCACGGGCACACCTAAGGGCGCCATTCATGTCCATGGCGCTGTCGCAACGCATTTCGCGACCGGACGCTACGCGCTTGATCTGCACTCGACTGACATGTACTGGTGCAGCGCCGACCCAGGCTGGGTAACCGGGACGTCGTACGGCGTCATCACCCCGCTGCTACACGGTGTCACTTCCGTCGTAGACACCGAAGAGTTCAACGCCGAGCGGTGGTACCGCATCCTCGAACAATTGAAGGTGACGGTCTGGTACACCGCCCCCACCGCGATTCGTATGCTGATGAAATGCGGCTCGGAACTTGCCCGCGAGTTTTCCTTTCCCACACTGCGATTCATCGCAAGCGTCGGCGAACCTCTCAACCCCGATGCAGTTCTGTGGGGCCGAGATGTACTCGGGCATCCGATCCACGACAACTGGTGGCAGACCGAAACCGGCGGGATCATGATCGCCAACACTCCAGGATTCGCCATCAAACCAGGGTCGATGGGGCGCCCGCTGCCCGGTGTCGAGGCCGGTATCGCCACCCGATCCCCCGACGGTACGGTCTCGGTCGTCGACGTGCCTGACACCGAGGGCGAACTCGCGCTACGACGAGGGTGGCCGGCCATGTTCCGCGGGTACCTACACAACGAAGAGCGCTACGGTACCTGCTTCTCGGGTGATTGGTATCTGACCGGTGATCTCGCCAAACGTGATGCCGACGGCTACTTCTGGTTCGTCGGCCGCGCCGATGACGTCATCAAATCGGCAGGCCACCTCATCGGGCCGTTCGAGGTCGAGAACGTCCTCACCGAGCATCCGGCGGTTGCTGAAGCTGGGGTGATCGGCAAGCCCGACGCGACCGTCGGCGAGGTGGTGAAGGCTTTCGTCTCGGTCAAGAGTGGCTGGAACCCCGACGATGTGCTTCGTCGTCAACTGCTCGGGTATGCACGAAAGAGACTCGGAGCCGCAGTCGCACCCAAAGAGATCGAATTCGTCGACGCGTTGCCACACACACGTAGCGGAAAGATTATGCGGCGGTTGTTGAAGGCCCGAGAGCTCGGACTGCCGGAGGGCGACATATCGACACTGGAGGTCGGCGGATGACCGTGAACAATTTTCCCTACGACAAGGCTTTCGCGGTCGAACTTCTCACCGACATGCTTCGTATCCGCCGTCTCGAGGAAAAGGCCGCAGAACTGTACGGAGCGGGGAAGATTCGAGGATTCCTGCACTTGTACGTTGGAGAGGAAGCCGTAGCAGTCGGCGCATTGCACGCCTTGCTGCCCGGTGATTCAGTTGTCGCCACCTACCGCGAACATGGACACGCACTCATTCACGGGGTGTCCATGAACGCCATCATGGCGGAAATGTTCGGAAAACGTGAGGGCTGCTCGCGGGGTAGAGGCGGATCGATGCACCTGTTCGACGCGACGACACATTTTTACGGTGGCAACGCTATCGTCGCCGGTGGCATCCCACTGGCGGTCGGGTTGGCGATGGCGGACAAGATGCAGGGACGAGAGAGCATTACCGCATGCTTTTTCGGAGAAGGAGCCATGGCCGAGGGTGCCTTCCACGAATCGATGAACCTGGCTTCCCTGTGGCGACTTCCGGTGCTGTTCTGTTGTGAGAACAACCTGTACGCGATGGGTACCGCGCTGGCTCGGTCCGAGTCTCAGACAGACTTGTGCGTCAAGGCAGCTTCCTTCGACGTCCCGACACTGCGGGCCGACGGGATGGACGTGATTGCGAGCCTCGAAGCCGCGCGGGCGGGTGCAGCCCATGTGCGTGGAACCGGGGGGCCGCACTTCGTAGAGTTTCAGACATACCGCTTTCGTGCTCATTCGATGTTCGACCCGGAACTGTATCGGGACAAAGCGGAAGTGGACGCTTGGAAGGAACGTGGACCGATTCACACCTTCTCCGCGAGGCTCAAAGGCCTGGGCCTCTTCACCGAAGCGGAATTCCTTCGGATCGACGATGTAGTAGCTGCCGAGGTCGAAGCCGCCGTCGCATTCGCTGAAGCCGGAACCTGTGAGGCTCCCGAGGACCTCCTGCGAGATGTATTGACTCCCGTGGATGCAGCAAAGGAGAACTAATGAAGACAAGCTACCGCGAGGCGATGCGGGAGGCGATCCGCGAAGCGATGTCGGCAGACGGTCGTGTTTTTTTGATGGGGGAGGACATCGGTTGCTACGGAGGCACTTACGCGGTTTCGAAGGGACTGCTTGCCGAATTCGGACCCGACCGTATCCGAGACACGCCACTGTCGGAGCTGGGATTCGTCGGTGTCGGGATCGGCGCGGCAATCGGCGGGATGCGACCGATCGTCGAAATCATGACGGTAAATTTCAGCTTGCTGGCACTTGACCAGATCGTGAACACCGCTGCATCGATACGGCACATGTCCGGGGGACAATTCTCGGTTCCGGTAGTTGTCCGGATGGCGACCGGTGCCGGTCGACAACTCGCGGCTCAGCACTCCCACAGCCTCGAGAATTGGTATGCCCACATCCCCGGAATTCGCGTGCTGGCTCCCGCAACCGTTACCGACGCACGCGGCATGCTTGCCCAAGCCATCGCGGATCCGGATCCGGTGATTATCTTCGAGCACGTCGGGCTCTACAACACCGTCGACGACATCGACTGGCCGCAACCCGTCGACATCGAGTCCGCGACGGTCCGTCGGGTCGGCAAGGACATCACCCTGATCAGTTACGGCGGCTCCATGCCGAAAACCCTGGCTGCGGCAGAAGTGCTGTCAAAGGAGGGCCTGGACGCCGAGGTGCTCGACCTCCGCGTCTTACGACCACTCGATACAGAAGCGATCACATCATCTGTGAGCAAGACACATCGAGCTGTCGTCGTCGACGAAGGTTGGCGCAGTGGAAGTCTGGCAGCTGAAGTCATGACTCGGATTGTGGAGACGGCGTTCTACGAACTCGACGCGCCACCGCGTCGAGTGTGCAGCGCGGAAGTTCCGGTGCCGTACTCGAGACACCTCGAGCAGGCTGCCATCCCTCAGATGGAGACGATCGTGTCCACGGCGTGGAACGTGACAGGCGACCGGTGACGTGAGGAACCCTTATGTTTGATTTCGTACTGCCTTCCCTGGGCTCCGATATGGAGGAGGGCACATTGACCGACTGGCTGGTCAAGCCGGGAGACGAAGTCGAGCGCGGTCAAGCCGTCGCAACGGTGGACACCGTGAAAGCCGCAGTGGACGTGGAAATCTGGCGGAAGGGAACGATGTATCAGTTGCTGGTCGAACCCGGGACCAGCGTATCGGTGGGGACTGCGATGGCACGGCTCCTCGAACCAGGCGAGTCCGCTCCTGACGCGACTGCGGAGTCGACATCCTTGCAGGGCAGAGCGGAACCGCACCGGCGAATTCGGGTATCCCCGGTGGCGCGCAGAGAAGCGGAGAAACTCGGCATTGACACCGCCTCGCTCGAGGGAACAGGACCGCTCTCGTCGGTGACGCTGAACGACGTACTCAATGCCGCGCGGTCGAACACGTCAAGACAAGACGAGGTCGTACCTGTCGATAAGGCCAAGGAGATGCGCCGGGCTATCGCAGCATCGATGAGTCGGTCCAAGCGTGAGATTCCGCACTACTACTTGACCGACCAAATTCCTCTGGACGCAGCTGCCGAGTGGCTCGAACGTGAAAATGCCGGTCAACCGGTGACTGGGCGTCTGTTGATGGCCGTACTGCAACTCAAGGCCGTTGCACTTGCAGCACAACGCTTCCCCGAGATAAACGGATTCTGGAAGGACGGCGAGTTCAGCCCGAGCAAATCCGTGCACGTGGGTGTTGCGATCTCTCTGCGCCACGGCGGCCTGGTTGCCCCGGCAATACACGACACGGCTGAAAAGCCTCTTGGGCAACTGATGACCGAGCTGACGGATCTGGTGGCTCGCGCACGTGCTGGATCGATGCGCAGTTCCGAGATGTCGGATCCGACCGTGACGGTGACGAATCTGGGCGAGCGAAGCGTCCAAGCGGTCCTCGGAGTCATCTATCCGCCGCAGGTGGCGCTCGTCGGATTCGGGCAGATTGCGGAGCGGCCGTGGGTCGACAACGGAAAACTGTGTGTTCGAAAGGTGGTCACCTCTTCGCTGGCAGCGGACCACAGAGCCTCCGACGGTCACCGTGGAGCTTTGTTCCTGGCCGCGATCCGTGAACTGATGCAACATCCGCAAGATTTGTAGAAGGAGCTGAATGTGAACGTATCCGACATCGAGGCTTCCGTGATCGCTGCACTACAAGACATCGCACCCGAAGTCGACGAGAACGACCTAGTCCGCGATCAATCCCTTCGCAGTCAAGTGGATCTAGATTCGATGGACTGGCTGAACTTCCTTGTCCGACTGCACTCGAGGCTCGGAGTCGATATTCCGGAGTCCGACTATGCCGCACTAGTTACGCTGGCAAATATCACCGACTACGTTTCCACTCGCATACCGTCCTGAGATTGCATCTCGTCCCCTTCCCCGGTTTACGGTGCCTTCGCTTGTAGGTGTATCCGATGCATCTCGAGCAAGATCGAAAACTATCGGTTCCTCCGCCAGTTCTCTCACCGCTGTCCTCATGACCGTTTCGACCGAGCGCCGCGCTGTGGCGCTCGATTGCGGGGAGGCCGGTGACCACCAGGCGGACCTGGTCAAACGCATCTCGCTGCCAGCGGATGGGCACCGTATGGGAATGCCTTGTTGAAGGGCGGATCAGTGAACACTGGCGCAAAATGGTCGTGCTCGTCGGCGGGGTGTCTTATCGCTGATCGGAGTGGTTAGGCTGATCGCCGCATCATACGGGGCTGGTTCTACCTTCACCAGCGCCACGACGAGTACTTCACCACTCCCACCCGAGGGATACTGGACGAAAATCGGTGCCGTGGTCTTCCCACAGCTCGATCGCGTACGTCCGTCTACACCCAATCTGGCCTCGCGGTGGTGCTGGCCTCGCGGTGGTGATGTCGGGAGGATTCAGTTGCGCGCCTCGGCGAACCAGACCGGGCCGCGGTATTTAAAAGATCCGTGGAACAGGGCCCGAACTACCTCCCGAATCCTGTCTTCTTTCCCCGCCAGTTCTCGTTCGACATCGACACCGCGACCATCGCAGTAGTTCTCGCATAAAGTCAGTGACAGTGGTAGATGTCCGGCCCGCACGGCGTAAAGAATTACAGTGCAAAGGGATAGGTTTCCGGACGTTCTCCTTCAATCCACAAACTTGTGCGGTCGAGCGGTTCAAGGGCCCTTGTCGTATCGACGTGCACCACCGCGTCGAATTGGTCGGACAACCTGGCGTGGAAGTAGTGGCTTTGTCTTTCCGTTTCGGGACGGTAGATCACACCGATAGCACGTTCCAGACGTGCAGTCCGCAGTGTGTCGGCAGCAGGCCCGTAGTGGGTGCGGATGAGGAATGAACCTCGGCCGACCTCGTGGAAAAGTTCCTCGACGCTACTGGGCAACGCCGGGCGGACGACTTTCCGTTCGGCCGGTCCTCCCCATTCGCCGGCGGCAGTGACAGTCCCTTCATACGTACTGAAGCCGATCAGACGACAGGTGTCAGGATATCGTTCGCGGACCAGTTGCCCGACCGTCAGCTCGCCGTGCGCTCCCACCTCGGTTGCACGGGCATCGCCGACATGCGAGTTGTGGGCCCACACCACCACACGCGATGGCGGTTCTTCCCTAATGTCGAGGTGCTTGACCAACGCATCGAGGGTGTCGACCATGTGGCGGTCGCGTATGTTCCATGATGAGACCCTGGCTCGGAACATGGTGCGGTAGTACTCTTCTGCATCACGCACCGTGGTCGCGTTGCGCTCGGCGTAGAACTGTTCGTCCTCCGGGGCGATGCCGTCTTGGTCAACGTAGGCGATGGCATGTTGCTGAAGATCCTTCAGCTGCTCGACGACCTCTGTCTCACACGATTCGCCGGCGCCGAAAGCTGCTGCGTAGCCGTAAGACTGACCGTCCTCTGTTGCCACCTGGTCAAAGCAGGAATATCGATCACGAGCGCGCCGTGCCGCATCCGGATCCACGCGTTCGAGGTATTCGATCACTTCCTGGATGGATCGGTGCATGCTGTAGAGATCGAGTCCGTAGAACCCTACCTGGCGACCGTCGACTGCTGCGCTGGCCGCGTTATGCTCGCGTAGCCAGGCAACGAAGTCGAGTACCTCCGTATTGCGCCACATCCAGGCGGGGAATCGCTCAAAGCCGCGCAGTGACTGCTCCGCCGAAGTGTCCTGCCCCTGCCCGCGAACATATCGGTTGATTCGGTAAGCATCGGGCCAGTCGGCTTCCGCAGCGACAGCATTGAAACCCCTGTCCTCGATCAGGATTCGTGTCATCTCGGCACGTGCAGCGTAGAACTCGTGAGTGCCGTGTGAACTTTCGCCGATCAACACTACGCGTGCATCACCGACAAGATCGAGTAGAACGTCGCGAGGCGGAACACCATCTGGCGCGCTTTCGCTGGCAACTCGAATAGTTCCCGCAGCCGAAGTGAAGTTGTGAATCCTGGCGCTATCTGTGTTCTGCCCGTGGGTCGAGGTTCGCAGTAATGTGCATACTTCCTCGTCCGTCACCTGGCTGAAATCCCAGAACGAGGCGCCGACCGCACGGAACGGAAAGGGCATTGTCGCACACACCATGTCGTCGACCATTGCGCCGAGTTCGCGGCACGTCGATTCCGGTGCCGCTGGCACCGCGACTACGATCCGCGCAGGCTCCTGTCGACGGATCGAGTCGACCGCGGCGAAAATGCTGGCGCCTGTGGCGAGACCGTCGTCGACAAGAATCACTGTCTTGCCCGCGACTTCGGGTGGCGGCCGATTCTCCCGGTACACAGCTTCGCGGCGTGCCAGTTCGCGGCCTTCGTGGACCACGACTTCGCTCAGTTGCGCCGAGGAGATGGCGAGGTCACGGAGAAGGTCGTCGTTGAGGACCACGGACCCGCCGCTGGCGAGGGCTCCCATGGCATATTCGGCGTGCCCCGGGATACCGAGTTTGCGCACGACAAACGCATCGAGAGGAGCGTCCAACGCTGCCGCTACTTCCCATGCCACGGGAACGCCTCCGCGTGCGAGGCCGAGGACGACAACATCCGGATCGCCGCGGTAAGCCGTCAGTAGTTC
Organism: Rhodococcus sp. D-46; assembly: GCF_011290655.1. Taxonomy (NCBI): domain Bacteria; kingdom Bacillati; phylum Actinomycetota; class Actinomycetes; order Mycobacteriales; family Nocardiaceae; genus Rhodococcus; species Rhodococcus sp. D-46. The sequence continues at coordinate 94,782 of NZ_JAANTF010000010.1, forward strand.
CCCGAGCATACGACCTGCTTCTCGACGATTCCGAAAGACCTGTTCTGGTCGGCCCGCAGCTGTTTTGGTGGAACTGCTCATAATTCGACTCACTCCTCTGCCTGACGATGCACCGGACGATATTGGTTCGCAACGATGTTCACGTCATTTCGGCGCGTGTGCACCGGGTACGCGAATTCTTGTGGACATTGCGGGCCTGGGGCGGGTGTGTAGTCACGTCGAGGTCGTAAGTAACAGGCTCTCCCTCATCAAGCGTGCGGAAACCGCTTCCTGCTATCTCGGAATGGTGCACGAAGACGCTGGGGCCTGCGCCGTCAGGTGCGATGAAACCGAACCCGCTCTCCTGGTTGAACCATTCGACGTGACCGGATATCTGTTTGTCGGAGGCAATAGCGTTCGGGTCATTGGTCATGCGATTCCCGCCGTTGCGCGCGCCGTCCCACTCCTACCGCTGCAGTCGCAAGCCCGAGAAGGCACACCAGTGCTCCGACAACCGAATTGGACCAGATCATCGCCGTGCTGGTATCGACGCCAGCCACGATCCAAGGGGACGCGATCAACCAGACCCCCAGCAACGGTGCAACGAACGTCAGGCCGTGGCTGCGGCCGTATGCGGTTCCGAACGCCACCGAGAGCACCGCGATAACCAGACCGGTGATCAGGTTCGTTACGGTCAGGGCAGTTTGGTTATCGAAGCCGACGATCCACGCGGATGCAGCGCCGTACAGTCCGGACAACAGCATCATGCCGTCGGCGATTTGGGCGGTAGGTTGCTGGGCCACCTGATCGTAGCGCTCGCGCAGGGCAACGATGTCTGGATGCGTGTGCATGGGTGCGTGGGTAGATGACATTGTGGTACATCTCCTCGGGTAATGCGGTGGACAATGTATCGCCCGCATCGGTTGGTTTCTTTGGTGGGTAAAGGCTTTCGCCAGTGAATCCCGGCGAAGGCAGCCCGGAAGAATCCGAAAAGGGCTGGCTTGTAGTGAGATTCTATTCGTGGTTTTCAGCCCGGGCTGTATGGTCGCCGATCCGGTCATCGCGCCGACCAGCATGTACACACCCAGTATGAGGGCGCTGAGCGTAGCGATCACGAAGGCGACGGTGCTCCACGCCGCTGCCGCTGCCTGTGCGAGCCAGAGAGCAACGATCAGGGGGACCACTGATTTAGGTCTACTTGCCTAGATCGGGAACGATGACGTGTACCAGCCCTGAGGGACAGAGGATTGATCGTTCAGTTCTTCTTGCTGCCCTTATCAATTGCCTTCTTGACTTCGACGTGCTTTTCCGGCGATTGTGCTTCGGAAACCGGTACCGTCACCATCAAGATGCCGTCGTCGTAGGTTGCATCGATGTCATCTTCCTGCGCGCCAGTGGGCAAGGACATCGATCGGAAGAAGTTCCCGTAGTGGAATTCTGACCGGGTGCCCTCCTCCTGCGTCTCGGTGCGTTCTGCCTTGATTGTCAGTTGGCCGTCGCGGACGCTGATATCGATGTCCTTTTCGGGGTTTACTCCGGGGAGTTCGGCGCGCAGGATGTATCTGCCCTTTTCGAGATGTTCTTCGACGCGAATCATGTGGCCTTCGAGCGAAGACCATGCCGGCATTGCCTCGAATCTGGCCATCAAATCGGACCAGTCGGGAAGTGACGGCCAAGCCGGTAGCATTGCCGGGCGGGAGCTTCCGGGGGAAAGAACGCTCATAGCTGACTCCTGTGATGCAAATGGTTGCTGACATCTCCGATTTCACTCCTCATCGGGTGATGTCAGTAGGGTCAACTGTCCTCGATTCGATGACGTGTGAACTTCCGAACTTGACCGGGTTGCCTGGAAGCGGATCCTTCAGCCTCATTCTTCTCACATTGGTAACGGGGTGAGTGAATCCCGATGTGCACCCGCCGTGGAGTATGAATTCGGAGCCGGTCGAGTACGTCGCTTCGCGGACTATGAAACGCACCATTGAGGCAACCTCCCCAGGCTTCCGTAGCGTGGGATCGGTTGCTCGGCAATGCATGAGGAACCGAATGGCGCTGTCATTGCACTGTCGATCGGTCCTGGGTGAACTGAGCAGCCTCGTATGTTTTACGGGCTGAAGTCAAGCGTGGCAGTCTTCGTAAGCCTGCGAAGGACCCAATCGCTTTGCAACGCACGCAGCGAGTTCTCCGTACCCGGCCCGAGCGGCTGTGGAAGAGGTATTCACAATGTACGCCACTGGGTGGTCCCGTCAGTGATTCTGCAGCGCAGTGCATTCCGAGCAGACGCGGTCCAGGTTGGTGTTCAGGGCGTGTCTGAACTGTGTCGGATGTTGCTCTTGGATGCTGCCTTGACGCGAGAATGCCTGCAATGCTGACGAGAACGGACAGGGGGTGAGCATCGTTTCTGCTGTGTCGATCGCGGGTTTCAAGTTTCGGTTTGTGCCACGTCGAGACGTCGGAAGGTCACCTGGTTGACCAGTTTCGCTTCGCCTTTTCGCCTCCCGTATCAAGGAGATGTCCGATCAGGACTCGATACCTTCTTCTGCCAGTCGTCATCGGTGCCAAAAGTCGGGAGCTGTGGCTCGCGGTGATCAACGATGACTGTTGACGATCATCAGTGGACACTGTGCCCCGTGGAGAACCTCCCTGCAGGTGCTTCCGAGAAGCATTCCACTGAATCCGCCGCGCCCACGGCGACCGAGAATGACCAATTGTGCGCGTCCGGAATGGACGATCAGATTCTTGCCCGGCTTGTCCTTGACTATCACTGTTGTCACACGCACGTCGGGGTATCGATCACCGTATCCGGCGAGGCTTTCCGCGGTGAGGGCGCGTTCGGTGTCGTGGCGTGCCTCCCAATCGACTTCCCGGAACTTCGAGAAAACAATGTCGAGGGCGATATCCGACCAAGCGTGTACCGCGACGAGATCGACCCCTCGCAGTGAGGCTTCATCGAAGGCTGCGGCGATAGCAGGTTCACTGTGCACACTTCCGTCGACGCCGACGACTACAGGACGTGTGTCGGTGTCTTGGTCGTCGTCAAAGTTTCCACGAAGGACGACCACAGGACATAGTGCGTGCACCACCAGGGATGAGCTCACCGAGCCCACCAGCCCGCCCGTAAGTTCCCCATGACCACGGGTTCCTACAGCCAATAGTCCTGCAGTTTTGGAAATTTCACGGAGAACGACGACAGGTGGATCGTTGGCAAGTTCGACATCGACGTCGAGTACGTGCTTTCCCGCTGCGGCAGCCGCCAGTTCGGTTGCTTCCGCCAAGCGTCTTTTCGCCGATGTCTTCTGCTCGTCGAAGTAGAGAGCAGGCATGCCGATCGGAACACCGTAGTTTGACGGGGTGAACATGGTGGTCACTACAAGCAAAGGTGCGCTGCGAAGTGCAGCGTCGTGTGCACCCCACGACACTGCTTGACGAGATTGCGCCGATCCGTCGTAGCCGACAACTACAGGGGCGTTGATTCTCACGGCCGATCTCCTTCGAGTCGAGACGGAAATTTTCGGGCTGTTCCTGAATCGTCGGCCAGCGGTGGTCCTGATAGCAGAGGCGAAAGTCATTTCCGGTGTCATTGCCTATCGGTGTCAGCCGGTTTCTGATATCTGCCAGTCGGCGACAATCGGCCGCTTCTGTAGATGCCTCGGCGCTGCGACGTCGCTACTGGACGTCTCAACTGACAGTAGTATCCGGAACCTTTGATTGGTTGACTCTGAAGAAGGGGAAATGGATATCACCAGAACCGATTCGAGCGTCGTGCAGCTTGCCGTCGAGTTGGCATGTCGGGCAACCTCTTTGCATAACAGTCAGCCGTGGAGATGGGAGAACTCTGACAGTGAGCTGAAAGCTCTTAGGTGACCGCAGCAGGCTACTTCCGGCGGCTGATCCCACCGGTCGACAATCGCGCATCAGTTGCGGTGCCGCGCTGCACCATCTTCAGGGTTGCGGCCTACATTCTGTTCGATATTCAGCCGCTGAGCTGGAGGGAACTGACGACTCGTCAGAACCTGCTCGGGTGCAAGTCATGCGCTCGAGCTCGGTTGTGGGGTCTCTGCGGTGAATACGGCGCCCGCATGAAGGACGACATGATTGTGGGTCCGGACAAGCAGGGTTTCGGCGGATCTTGTTGTGGGCACGCTGGACGCAAGCGCTAGTTGCATCGCCCCGACGGCGTGGCAGCGAGCGTGTCCTGGACCGTTGGCGATCTTCTTTATCCGAAGGACACATCCGTCGTTTTGCTCGGTGCAGTCGTTCTCGAGTGGCCGGCGACAATTCTCGTCGTCGTTGCCGAATCAGGAGGTTGCGGTGTCAGTGAATGTCGTTGTGGGGTATGACGGTTCGCCGGGATCGAATGCCGCGATCGATGTCGGCGCCTTGCTGTTCCCCGGAGCTCACGCATGGATCACCCACCTGTGGAGTCCGCCATTTGCCAGCGACACGATGCGCAATCGCCTGCTCGCTCGCGCACGTGACGTCACGGAATTGACCGAAATGGTGGAGAACGAGGGCATGCGCGAAGCCGAACGGCTCGTCAACAGGGGGGCAACATTAGCTCGCGCGGCCGGATGGGACGCCACGCCCTTGGCGAAACAGTCGTGGGGCGGCGAGGGATTGCGAGTCGCGCAGATCGCCGAGGAAGTCGACGCGGATCTGATTCTCATCGGTTCCCGGGGGCTCAGGGGAACTGCCGCTGTGATCGGGAGCGTGTCCGATACGATCGTGCACTACAGCACACGTCCTGTCGTCGTGGTCCCCCAACCGATGGTGTCTTCCGAGCATGCCGCGTTGCCTGACGGCCCGGTGGTCGTGGGTAGGGATGGTTCTCGCGGTGCCGAGACAGCATTTGAGATGGCAACTCGTCTGTTTCCGGATCGTTCCCTACTGACGGTGTATGTCGACGACGACCTCACGTCGCCGAATACTGCTTCTGCTACGGCCGGTGGGGAAGAAATCGTTCGGGTGCATCCTGGACGAGGTTTTCCCGGCCGGGGTGCTGCAGATGCGCTGTGTGCCGTTGCGGAGGAGCGCAACGCGGCTGTAGTGGTCGTCGGATCTCGTGGGCGTTCTGCCGCGCGGGAAATCCTGCTGGGCAGCGTTGCCATGGCAACGCTGCATCATTGTCACCGTCCGGTTCTGGTGGTACCCACTGCGAGGCCCGTAGGCCGATGATCGTGTCGATGTCTATCGTCACTCCTTCTTCTGGATAGCGAAGTGCTTCAACGTGTTAGAAGCTGGCTGGCGTTTTTCGGATCGACCTCTTCGTTCAGCGTCGCCGTGATCGGGCTCGGGGAGAGCTGATGTCTGCCCGGTGTGTGCGCGATCGCACTGCCGCCTACAGAGTTGCCGCCCAGCCAGAGTGTGAAACGAGTCATGAACATGTCCCCGGGCAGAGGCTGTTCGCCCTATCGAAATCAAGGTGACCAGCTTGATGGTGAAGACCAGCTGGGCGAACTCACCAGAGGAGCCCCCACGTACGTCGATGGTCCCGCCGTCGTCGGGGTCGATGGTTCGAAATCGGGCCTCGATGCGGTTCGATGGGCCGCGCGCGAGGCTGCGCTCGTGCCGTCCCACTGCTGGTGGCAACGTCGGTCACGCGTGTCTACTTCTCGTGTTGGGGGGTGGTTATCTGATCGATTTGCGGCCGACGAACGTCGACAAGTTCAACGCCGCCTTCGAGCCTTTCGTGAAGGTGGCCGAGAAGGTCGGAAAGGCACGCGGCGGCAGTAAAGCTGATGTGACGGCGAAGGATACCGGTTCAGGGCGCTCGAAAGAGCAGTTGCAGGCAGTGCGGGACTGGGCAGTCAAGAACGGCTACGACGTGGCGCCACGGGGGCGGGTCAAAGCGGAGATCCTCGACGCCTTCGACGCTGCGCACTGACTTCGATTAGTTTGCTGCAGCGTGGCCTTCCACGCTGATGCGAAAGCCGGTGTGAGGGGAGTGGTTTTTCACACACCCGCATCGGCCTGACCCTGTGTGGATTCCGCCACCGCTTTCATCACCGGTGCGAACTGCAGGTGTTTCCAACAGAAAACACCCGAGAATCACGCACCCTTCCTGAGTCGATGTGTGTCGCTGTCTGCGCTCGGCCGCCGACTGCCACTGCGAACAGCAGAGATTAGACGCAGTCATCTCCGGGTACAGTTCCGCCAGCAGCCTGCGGAGTGCGCGCATACACAATCCAGTCGGTCCACCGTCGACGTCTTGCGCTCATTCTGCAGGCTGCACCCGCACCTGTCAGTGCAGATCATTCCCCGAGTTCCCTTGCAGGCGAGTAGGCTCGGCAAAGGACGCATCGTCGACGGCAGTCCATAGGTCACTCCTCGTTGAGCCAGACACCGTCTGTGGCTTGAATCTTGCGGATCATCGAGGGACCTGCGGTCTATCGAACCTGCTGATCGCCAGCACTATTGGCGATGGCTCAGGCGGAATGGAGCGACTGGAATGTGGTCACGAACCCATCGATGGTTTCGCACACTTGGTCCTCGTCGTGCGGTGCGCGGCTCGGGTCATCGTGGCGTAGAGCGTTCATGATTTCGATCTGCCCCCATGCCCAGCGTAGGTCTTCGTGGCGATCGTGTTGTTCGTGCTCGTACGTGTCGACGATCGATTCGTAGACGGTTACCAAGGCGTGCAGGGAGGTTCGGCCGTGATCGTAGTCGTCGGCTACCTCGAGGATCAGAGTGTGAAGATCTGGTGATTCGGGTGAAGGATCGTGCGGGTGATCGGAAGTCATGAGTCTTGTCCTCGCGATTGCCGGTCAGGAAGTTTCCGGCGGGGATGAAGTGTGCGACAAATTTGTGGTCTCGGGAGTAGTGCTCGGGCGTCGGTGCCGGTATTCATGGAGAGCCATGTCCGTCGGTGCTGGGCCAGTTCCACGCTGCGATCGTGCCGCTAGGTGTCGAGACGACGAGCACGTTCCCGGGCGCGGCGACGTTCCAACTTTCGAAGTCCGGCGACGGTGGCACCGACAGGGCGGTCCCGGTGGATATCGGACTCTCGAGCGCGAAGTTCCGTGAGTAATCACTTGCTGTTCTTCTTCCACATCCATATCCAATTCCTTCTCCGTCCAGGGCAGAACCTCCATGGATCAGCGGTCGCGAACCACTGAGGCGCGAGGTTTGCACAACAACAAAATCAGATATCATTTCTTTGCTGCGGCGATTCTGAGTGGTCAGTTCAGCCGCGCAGGGCCTGCCCTCCGGCTGTCCATTCGCCGGGGGTGGGCCTTCCGCTGCACTGTCGAGATCGCGCCCCGATCTCCTCTGAGGCTAGGGGCCATCCTCGTTCGTTTGGTGGATTTTTGTCCGATCTGCGTGTTTGCCTGATGCTTGCCGAAACTATTCGACGGGTCGGATTCAATCGAGGGGTCGGATCTGACATGTGGTTGGCCATTCGCGTTGTGTGCTCAACACGTGTGGCGTTCGACGGGACCCGGTCAGAATGGTCAGGCCGGGTCCCCAATGCCAGCGCCGAACTGACCTGATCCCAGCCGTTGTATGGGGCAAGGAGGGTCGTCTCGTCCGACACCGACGCAGACGTCACCATGACCCTTCTTCGGCTACCTGAAGGGCCAGAGCTGGGCCCATACCTGGGATAACTTGTCTGTGAACGGGATCGCGGTCGGTTCCGCTGGCCCATGACTACACCGGCCGCTGCGATCTGAACGATCACTGCACCGTCCAACCCTCGCCGGCAAGTCGATGTGGCGGTCAGGCGAGGCACAGCCAGCGACCGCCGGCATGATCTGAGCCTTCTTGGCTTTGCGGGCTGCGGGCTGCGGGCTGCGGGCTGCGGTCGGCGGCCCGTGTCCGATTCACGACCGCCGAGAAGGGCGATCTTGGTGCGGCGCCGAACTGCTCAAGCACGCGGTGTTCGCGGACCTGGACAACACTGCGGCCAAGGAGGTTCTGGCCGGCGTTTTCACCCAACTCGGCTATGGCGCTGAGAATGCGACGTGGCGCGGTTTCAACTTCACCGGTGCCCAAGAACTGCGCCACGGAGTCGCTCCGATTTCGGTGGATAACAGTGCCGGGTTGGTAACTGCGCTGACGATTGAGCAACTCTTCGATACCCTCGCGATCCGAGTTGACGGGTCACGCGCGGCCGAGGACTCGTTCCGCATCGACTGGCGCTTCACCGATCTCGATCTAACGCTGCCCCTCACCCTCTCCAACGGAGACGTTCTTCCGCACTCTGAACCCTCGCACTGAGGCCAAGGTCGACCTTTCTGTCACGTTCACCAAGCCTGAACTGCTCGGCCTACTTACTGGTGCCAGTCTCGAAAAGCTGGAAAATACAAGAGATTCGGAGGTCTTTACACTACTACTCGGACTTCTCGACGTCCCTCACCCTGCATTCCCGATCGTCACGCTCTGACTCCACCTCTCGATGAATGTCAGACTGTCCAGCGATCTCGGCCCCGCTTGGACAGCAACTAGTTCATCGAACGGGGTTCTTCGGGGAGCCGTTGCGCGATGTCGGCGAGTAGTGGTGAATTCATTACCAGATCCGTGATCAGGCGGCCTTCGAAACTCACTGCCACGACGGGGCGCAGCTTTCGCTTGATTTCAGCCATGAGAATACCTGCATCGGAAAGGGGACAGTCCGTCCGGCCCGAACCCCGTGTGGAATCTGGGATTGAGCTAATCAGGTCGCGCGATCTCGGGTACCCCGCCCCAGTTTGTCAGGATCACGGATGGCTCGGTTCGGCCGCTGAATACGGGGTCTGGATCGAGTGGAGTCGCTTGCACGGCCCCGCTTGCTATGCAAGCAAGAGCGGACCGGCGCCACGACCGCGCGAAACTGCAGGCGAGACCGGATGTGCAGCGAAGACTGTCAGATCGAAGCCACGTCTTCACCAAGGCCCTGAACGACCTTCTTGCGGTCGAGAACGAGCCTTCCGCTGAATCTGCAGGGTTCCTGAATGAATTGGCAATGAAACAAGCCGGCAGATCGAAAGAGGTTTTCTGTCAGTCCGTTTCGACAAAGACATGAGCCGGGAGTCGTCGTTGTCGCCAGGCAGGCGCCGGTCACGAGAACAAACACGACTGCAAGGATTCTCGGGACTCGCGACGCAGCCGCGATAGGTAGGTGTAGCGCAATGACGTGCGCCCGACTCCCTCCTATCCTATGACGATTCCGTCCATGGAGCAGAATTGGTCAAGAAAATGCGATAAATGACGCGCAGCTCATCAGGGTGAAGCTCGTTCCAGGCTACCCAACCCTTGATCGTCACCACGCCGCTTCCAGTAGCGTGACGATGCTGCTCTCGGTCACGGGTTGGGGGTTGGATGCCAAGGAGATGTCGCCCGCGATCTCTGAGGCCATCTCGGCGAAGTGTGAACGGTTGCCTCCTGCCGTTGAGATTCGTTTGGGTACGGGTAGCCGGTCGACGAACTGACGGACAAGTTCTGGAGCAGATGAGGCGTATCCGTCGTCGGTGCACCCGAAGGCTGCGGCTATGAGCGCGAGCTTCTCGCGGGTCACGGGGGCGTTGAATTCCATTACCGTCGGGAGCATGATCGCCGACGACACTCCGTGAAGGAGGTTGAACCGAGTCGCGAGTTGATGGCCGATTGCGTGCGACAGTCCGGCTCCAGTGTTCGTGATTCCGAAGATTGCCAGCCACGCGGCTTCGAGGCACGCTGACCGAGCGGCCGCATCGTCGGGATGAAATGTGCTGTGCGCCAAGTGCTCGTCGAGCATGCGTATCGCCTTCGTGGCGAGAGCGTCGACGAAAGGAATGCTCCCGCTGGCCAGGATGCTTTCGACTGCGTGATCCAGTGCTCTGATTCCCGACGCAGCCCAGAGTTGTGGAGGGGTGTAGGCAGCTACGTGTGGGTCGAGGATGACGGCGCGAGGGGCCAGGGCCCGGAAGCGGAAGACGTGTTTGGCGTGGGTCCGAGTATCGCTGATGCCGACGATGTCGGTGTGCTCGGCGCCAGACAGTGTCGTAGGAATCGATACGTGTGGGATGGCTGATTCGAGCTCTTTTGGAAGTATGACCTCGCCGTCCGTTGTTCGAAGTGCGCGATAAGCGTCGAATTGGGGCAACTCGGTCAGGCCCTGAGAAAGGCACATCGCGACACCCTTCGCGCAGTCGATTGACGTACCGCCGCCGACGCTGATCACGCTGTCAGCGCCGCATTCTCTGGCCATCCGTGCGGCGGCGAGGACGGCTTCCCGAGGAACATGCTGAGGGGTTTCGGCGAAGGTGCCGGTTCCCGCACCGCCCAAGACCGTCTGTACCCGCTCCCCGACGCTGCCTCTGGCCAGGGATGCAGACATGACGACGAGCGCCCGGGTGCCTCCGATGGATCTGAGTCGCTCGGGCAGAGCCTCTAGTGCGCCCTCGCCGAACGTGACGTTCTCGATTGGTGGTGTTGTAAAAAAGCGCACTGTCCCAGTCCTTTTCATGTTTCGGGCCACGGTGGGGTCGGCATTGACAAGCAGAAATCTTCACCTTTATGGTGTGCATCACATCAATCGATGACTTGAAAGTCAAGTAATTGACCATGAGGCCATTTTGGAGCGGCAATGTTGGAAGTGTCGGATATCGAAGTTCGCTTCGGCGGGCTCAAGGCCCTCGACGGTCTATCCCTCGAGGTGGGAGAGGGGGAGATCGTTTCGCTCATCGGGCCCAACGGTGCAGGAAAGTCGACTGCGTTCAACGTGATTACGCGGATAGTTGATCCGCAGGCAGGTCAGGTGAGATTCAAGGGCAAGGATCTTCTCGAACTTCCCGCCCATGCGATCGCGGGTCTGGGAATCGGCCGGACCTATCAGGGACTCGAGCTTTTCGGTTCGATGACAGTCGCGGAAACCTTGGCCGTGGGTTACGAAGCGGTCGAGCGGTGTGGACTCTTCGCGGGTGCCATCTGGGCAAGGCGATGTTCCGGGCTCGTTGGTTCGGCGCGGTCCGCTGCCCTGGACGTGGCACGTCGGCTCGGTCTCGAAGATTTGTTGGATCTTCCGGTGACCGCCCTGCCCTATGGGGTGCAGAAGCGTGTGGACATCGGCAGAGCACTGGTAGGCAGGCCACGTCTACTGCTCCTCGACGAACCGGCAGCGGGACTGACCCATGCCGATCTCGACGAACTCGGAGAGTCCATCACACGGATCCGGACCGACCTCGACGTGTCGGTTCTCCTGGTCGAACATCACATGCCGCTGGTCATGTCGATCAGCGACCGCATTCACGTGCTCGACGCCGGAAAGCCGATCGCCGAGGGGACGCCGGTCGAAGTCCGTTCGAATCCAAAGGTCATCGAGGCGTACCTCGGCGTTCCAGCGGGAGGCGAACATGCTTGAGCTGACTGGAGTGACAGTCTCCTACGGCGCTGTTGCAGCAGTCGATGGTGTCGACCTTGCCTGTGCGCCAGGCGAAGTGGTCGCATTGCTCGGCGCCAACGGCGCTGGAAAGTCCAGCATCGTCAAAGCTGTCAACGGCCTCGTCCGGCCGATTGGCGGATCGGTCGTCTGGCAAGGTCGGCGCCTCGAGTCCTTGTCTCCTGAGCGAATCGCCCGGGCGGGTATCGCAACAGTCCCGGAAGGACGTGAGATTTTCGGCAACCTCACGGTGCTCGAGAACCTCCGCTTGGGCAGTCATCGCCTCGGTCGACGCCGCGTCGACCGGTCGATGCTCGATCGTGTCCTCGAGTACTACCCCGTGCTTGCTGCCCGAACATCGCAGACAGCGCGTACTTTGTCCGGCGGCGAGCAACAGATGTTGGTGATCGGGCGCGCACTCATGGCGCAGCCGGAGTTGCTGCTTCTGGACGAACCATCACTGGGATTGGCGCCGAAGATTGTTGCCGCGGTGTACGGCACCTTGCGGGAAGTGTGTCGGGACCTAGATCTCACCGTACTTGTTGTGGAGCAGGACATTACGACGGTGCTGTCTATCGCGTCGCACGCGCATGTCATGGCGTCGGGGCGGATCAGTGTTTCCGGAACCGCTGACGAGATCCGGTCGGACGAGTCACTGCGAGCAATCTATCTGGGAGAAACGGCATGAATCTGAGCTTGCAACTCGTTGTGGACGGGGTGGCGATCGGCGTGATCTACGGACTCGTCGGATTGTCGTTGCTGATGGTCTATCGATCCACTGGCGTGCTCAACTTCGCTCAGGGGGAGATGGCGGTCTTTTGTACTTACGTAGCCTGGTCTCTGATCGTGAGCTTCGGTGTGAGTCTGTGGCTGGGATTCGCTGCGACGGTTCTCTTCTCGTTCGTGCTCGGTGTCGTGGTCGAGCGAATCTTCGTCCGGCCTGCGGGCGCGGCCAACCCACTCACTGTCATGATCGTGACGATCGGGCTGTTCATGATGTTCAACAGCTTCCAACGAGACTGGTGGCCGGGGGGACCGAAATCGTTCCCGTCGCCGTTCCCTTCCGGGACTGTCGAGATCGGGGATGCCCGCGTCAGCTGGGTCAGCATCGGGATTCTGGGCACAGCAGCGTGTGTGATGCTCTGTTTGACGGCTCTGTTCCGCCTGACACGTGTCGGTCTGGCGATGCGCGCCGTAGTCGACAATCCCACTGCCTCCTCGCTCATGGGCATCAGCAATCATCGAATCATTTCGCTGGGATGGGGTCTGGCGTCGGCAGTCGGTGCGGTTGCCGGAATGCTCGCCGTGAATCTGCTTCTCCTGGACCCGAGTACGGCCTACGCATTGCTTCTGTTCTCGTTCGCCACTTTGGTCCTCGCCGGTATGACGAGTCCAGCTGGGGTGGTCGTGTGCGGCCTGCTTCTCGGATTGTTGAACGCAGTCGCAAGTAGTTTCAAGCTCATCGGCACCGAATTGAGCATTGTCGTAACACTTCTCGCCCTGATTCTCGTTCTGGTGGTCAAACCAGGCGGGCTGTTCGGAAAGGCACCGGTGGTCAAGGTATGAATCGATTGACGAATCGCAGAACCATCGCGGCGGTCGCCGGGACAGCTACAACGGCAGTGGTCTACGGCGTGCTCTACAGCATGGCGTGGATCCCCGGTTGGCTCGTTCTGGTCGCTGCGGGTATCGCCGGAGTAGCTGTCGGGCGTGCACTAGGGCTCGCTCGTGCCTCGGCCTTGCCGACTCTGCTCGTTCTTGTTCTCGCACCGTCACTGATTGCACCAGTGGATCTCGTGCAGGTCTTGATTTTCGGGATCGCAGCATTGGGTTTGTACGTGCTGCTCGGGTTGAGCGGTCAGCTGAGCCTTGCCCAGGGAACGATGTTGGGAATCGGCGCGTACACGACTGCGATACTCGCGAGCGAGCATGGATGGCCTGTGCTCGCTGCGATCCCGGCAGGGGTTGCGGTTACCGGGCTGATCGGATGGCTTCTCGGCCTCGTTGCAGTGCGGTTCGACGGCGTCTATCTGGCGATTCTCACCGGTGCGTTCGCGATCGTGGCGCCAATCCTGCTCAAGTACTTCGCCGATGTCACCGGCGGGGTGCACGGGATTTCGATTCCGCCGCTGCACTCACCGATTCCTGCACTCACGGACGACCAGTTTCTCTACCTGCTGGTTCTGGCCGTCGCGATAGTGGCCGGTGTGCTGACTTGGAATATCGCGCGCGGACCCGTCGGCTTCGGTCTCCGTGCGATGCACGACAGCCCTGTCGCAGCTCGCGGTATCGGGATCAGCCTAGGACGCGCAAAGATGCAAGCCTTTCTCGTCAGCTCACTCCTCGCCGGGCTGGCCGGCGGTCTCTACAGCGTTGCAGTTGGTTTCGTGAGTCCGGACAGCTTCGGTCTGATGCTCGGCATCCACTTACTGGTCATGGTCGTCATCGGTGGCACGGGTTCCATCGTCGGTGCATTCATCGGAGCCGGCGCCGTACATCTTCTGCAAACCCATCTCGAAGAGATCTCCGTACCGGTGGGGTCGGGATTCTCCGTGGCATTCGGCCCGCAGGCCGTCTTCGGGATCGTGCTGATTCTCGTCCTCCTGCTGATGCCGACGGGTCTGTCCGGCCTTCCGCAGCGCCTCGGTGCCCTGTTCCACACATGGCACCGCAGAACGACAGTCACCGATGCATCACTGGTTCCAGGTCCCGCGGCACCAGCGCAAATTCCAGTCGACGCAACATCAGAAGAAGGAGAAAGAAATTGAAGCCAATCACTGTGCTGGTCGCGTGTGCGACGGCGCTCACCCTGGTTGCGTGTGGCCAAGCACGCGGGTCGGATGAGTCCAGTGTCGTCGGTGTCACCGACGACACGGTGCGCTTGGGAATGACCGCTCCGTTGACCGGTCCGGGAGCATCCTACAGCGGTTTCGCGAAGGGGATGCAGGCGTATTTCGCGAAAGTCAACGCGGACGGTGGAATTCACGGCCGAAAGATCGACCTCATCGTCCGCGATGATGCGTACGATCCGGCGAAGACCGTGACCGAGACGTCGAGACTGGTCAAGTCCGACGAAGTGCTGGCCGTCGTCGGAGGAGTCGGCGGCGCCACGCAAAGTGCTGTTGCTGCAACCAACAATCGGGACGAGATACCGACGCTTCTTGCCATCACCGGCCTGGACGCACTCGTAGATCCACCGATGCCCTTCGTGTCGATCATGCAGCCGACATACGGCATGGAATCGGCACTGTGGATCGACTACATCGAAAGAATCCATCCCGGAGCCAAGGTCGGCCTGCTGTACCAGAACGACAACTCGGGTAAGACGGTCGATGCGGCATTGACCCTTGCGTTTGCCGGACGCTACGCCTCCGAGGGCTACGGCACCACCGATGCAGATGTCTCGACGCAGATCACTGCGCTGCGTCAAGCGGGAGTGGACGTCTTACTGTTCGCGTCTGCTCCGAAGTTCGCTACGCAAGGGCTCCTCGCCATAGAACGGTTGGGCTGGAACGTACCGACCCTCATGTCGTCGGTCGGATACGACTCGAGCGTCTCAACGAATGCCGGTGCTGCCGCGGACGGCGTCGTTTCCGCCCTGTCGGTCAGGCCTTATCAAGATGAGGCAGACCCAGTTGTCAAGGCGGCCAACGACATAGTCCGTCAGTACGGGGAACGGGTTGAACCCAATCAGTGGACGATGGTGGGCATTGCCAACGCAACGATTCTGGCGGCCGTTCTCGAAGATGCAGGTGAGGATCTGAACCGTGAAACCCTCATGAAGGCTCACGATTCGCTCACCCTGGATGACGGTCCGTGGTTCGGTTCGGTAGAACTCTCCCCAACCGATCGCGTCGCTCTGGGATGCTTCGAACTTGTCACGATCGCGAACGGATCTCACAACGCATTGGGCGAACCGGTGTGTAGCTGAACCGCGGTGACCATGCAGCAGGGCCCGACGTCAAGTCGGGCCCTGCCGCCTGTGAAGAAACACGTCATACTTGATGTTCACTCCATTAGCCATCACAGTCATCGAATTGATCTGTGGTGTCATACCGATGACAATCGAATGGATCTGTTTGGTTGTAGGCATCGGCAGTTGTAGGCACGGCAGTCTCAGACACCGACTGTCTGCATGGACAAAAGGGGGAGCACCGAGCAATGGCGCGCTGGGAGAACGAACACAAAACGAGTGAGCAGGTCCGTGAGATCAAACGCCAGGCTGTCTTGAAAGAGGCCTCTCGCGCATTCGGGCGAAAGGGGTACCACAACACGTCCCTCGACGACGTCGCTCGCTCGCTCAACATCGCCAAGGGCACGCTCTACAACTATGTGCGGGACAAGCAGGAAATTCTGTTCGAGTGCCACAAGGAAGCACTCGACATCGGTGACGCAGCGATGGAGCACTCATCATTCGCCACTACCGGTGCAGAGCAACTTAGGCTTGCGATCAGGTATTACCTGGAGCGGATTGCGGAGAACCTGGGTGCCTGCGCCGCACTGCTGGAAGTCGACGCCCTGCGGCCCGCGGACCGGAAGGAAGCGGTCGAGCGCAGGCGCGGATTCGAACTGAGCCTCTCGACCATGGTCGAGAGGGGAGTCGCGGACGGCAGTCTCAAAGCCGCCCTCGACCCACTACTAGTCGTGCGCACCGTGATGGGAGCCATCAACTGGATTCCGCGCTGGTACGACCCGGATCGGGACCAGTCGCCGGCGGAACTCGCGGTCGAGATGTCCGGGATGCTGCTCGACGGCTTGACCGCCTCCTGAGCAGTGGCGGGCTACAACAGGTCGCGGTTCGCCTCCCCGAGTTGGGGAGTACCGCGTGTGGGGCCAGGTCTGGCACCGTCGAACATCAGCGGTTGGGCTACACAGGTCAGCGTCGTGCCATCGGTGAGTGGCACTGCGTGAAACAGATCTCGATCTCGAAAGTGCTTGTCCTGCTGAACTTCCGCAATGTCCAGGACGGGAGACCAGGCGATGTCCGCCGCATCCAGCAGGCCGGACCACTCGTCACGGGTGCGTTGAAGCAGCGCGTTCTCGAGCCGGTCGCGTAGAGCCACGCGTCCCCGGATCCTGGCCGCTCGGGGTAACTCACGGACATCTGACATGTCGAGGAGGTCGCACAGCGGCTCCCAGAACCAGTCCTCGTATGCGACCGACAAGCTCAGCAGCTTGCCGTCGGCGCACGCGAACAGCCCGTAGGCGGGTTCGGCTGATCCGAGCTCGGGATTCGGCTGATCGTTCAACGACGGCACGAGTGACGCAGTCAGCCAGGACACCAGTCCGTCGGTCATCGACACGTCGACATGCGCGCCCCGCCCGGTCTGTTGCCGGGCGAGGAGGGCAGCGAGCGTGCCGACCACCGCGAAGGTGCCCGACGACAGGTCTCCCAAAGCCAATTCGTCGATCGCGGAAGTGTCGCGATCGGCCACTCTCGCATGGAGCAGTCCCGCTGAGGCTTGATACGAGATATCGTGTGCTGCTCTGAGGCGGTTCGGGCCGGTCTGCCCGAATCCTGTGATCGAGACATACACGGTCTGCGAATTGATGGCACTGACGTCGTCCGGACCGAAACCGAGACGAGTCATTGTTCCTGGGCGAAATCCCTCCATGAACACGTCCGCAGTGCCAAGGAGTCGGCGCAATCCCGCGCGGCCTTCGGCGCTCTTGAGGTCGAGCGCCACCGAGCGTTTGTTGCGATTGAGAGCGGCGTGGAAGGAGGGGAACGCTCGCGTCGGATCGCCGGCTCCTGGGCGTTCGACGATGATGACCTCGGCGCCGAGATCGGCCAGGATCATCGTGGCGTACGGCCCGGGGTATTGCTCGGCGGCAGTCACGATCCGGAGTCCGGAAAGGGGAAGTGTCATGCGGAGAGTCCTTGCGGTTGAGGGTGATCAGAAAGCTGCGCGTCCGGTGAGGGACTTGCCGATGATGAGCCGTTGGAGGTCGGACGGACCCTCGTAGATGCGGGTCATCGCGATGAGTCGGCTCAACTTTTCGACAGAAAAATCAGGGGATGTGCCGTAAGCGCCGTGAATCTGGAGTGCGCGATCGGCGACGCGATGGGCCATTTCGGTGGCAAACAGTTTGGCGGTCGCAGACGCGAGTGCAAATGGCTGACCTCGATCCACGAGAGACAGCGCCTGGTATGCGAGCCCGCGTGCGGCCTGGATCTCAGCATGGTTGTCTGCCAGCTTGGCCTGTACGAGTTGCTTGCCGGCTAGAGAATCGCCGAAGAGTTCCCGCTCATCGGCGTAGCGCAGGGCTGCCGATTGGGCTGCTTGTCCCAAGCCGACAGCGTTCAGAGCGACGAGCGCCCGCGCTTCCTGGAAGGTGCCGAGCATCGCACCCAGCCCTTTGCCGTGGGTGTCGAGACGATGGTCTGTGGGCACTTCGACATCGAAGGAAAGTTCGGCGGTGGTAATCGATCCGTTGGTGACCAGGGGTGTCACGCCGTAGCCGTGGGTTTCCTTGTCGACTACGAATAGGTCCAGGGCATCGTCGTCGGTCCGGGCGAGCACGATGGTGAAGTCGGCGATGTGGCCGTTGGTGATCCAGACCTTCGTGCCGCGCAGGTGGTAACCGTCACTGGTTCGCGTTGCGCGTGTTGCCGTGCGACGGACATCTGAACCGCCGGACGATTCAGTGTTCGCTGTGGCGCCGATCCTGTCGCCCGTCATGAGCGGGGAAAGGTAGCGCTCGCGTAGGGGAGCTGACGCGTGGCGCGCGAGAACGAGACCGACTGTCTCGTTGATGAAGGCAGGTGTCGTGACGTCGACGGCATGTTCGATCCCGGCTTCGAAGATAAGCCCTGCCGTGACTGCGTCCAAGCCGAGTCCTCCGTCGGGGACCGGGACTCGCCCGTTGCCGAGGCCGAATCCGAGGAAGTCGCGAAGCAGCGGCAGCAACCGCTCTCGGCTTGCGCCGATGGGTTCTTTCGAGGCCTCGAGCGCAGGACGGACGCGGTCCCGACAGAACTGGACGAACGATGAAAGCAGGGCCTCCTGCTCGGTGGTCCAAGGGGGGATCATTACGGCCTCCAGAGTTAGTGACTATCTAGTCGTAAAGATGACTTCAAAGTCAGAGTAACGTGGTGAAGCATCACGAACAAGGTTGTACGTGAACGGAAATCGGCTCTTGACGTTGCATTGCAGGCTATGTACGTTCAGTGACTATAGAGTCAGAAAAATAGGAGAGTGAGTCATTTATGGAAGACGTTGTCGTCGCGGGAGTAGGGATGACATCCTTCGGAATGTTCCCGGAACGGACTTTGGTAGATCTGAGCCGTCAGGCTGTCGACGAGGCTCTCGCGGACAGTGGATGTGGGGTGGACGAGATCGAGTTCGTTGCCTATTCCAATTCCACGGCAGGCGCTATGAGTGGTCAGCACTCGATCCGCGGTGAGGTTGCACTACGCGACACCGGACTGCTCGGACGCGCCATCGTGAATGTCGAGAATGCATGTGCCTCCGGCTCGACCGCATTTCGAACGGCATGCCTCGAAGTTGCCTCCGGTGCCCGCGAAGTGGCGCTGGCTGTCGGGGCGGAAAAGATGTCCTATCCGGACAAAGCAGCGATGTTTGCGGCTTTGAACGGAGGCACGGACGTCGGAGATATCGGATCGCTTGTCGAACGCTTGGACGGTCGAACGAATCGCAGCATCTTCATGGACATCTATGCTGACGCAGCTCGTCGAAGAATGGCGAAATACGATCTTGGACAGGAAGATTTCGCGCGAATCGTCGAAAAGAGTCGTCAGGCGGGATCGCTCAACCACCGCGCTCAGTTCCGTAAGACCACGACTGTAGGCGAGGTGCTTGCGGCTCGAACCGTGGTGGACCCGCTGACCCTTCCGATGTGCTCCCCGATCGGAGACGGTGCCGCCGCAGTAGTCGTGATGTCTGCTGAGTCTGCGCGTCGTCGGGGGATTGCCCCCGTGTTCGTTCGGGCAGTGGAAATCACCTCGGGCTTAGGAGACGTCGCCGGCCCTGTCGCTGCCGCTCGCGCTGCTCGCGCAGCCTACGAGAGAGCCGGAATCGAACCCCAGGACATCGATGTCGCCGAGGTTCACGACGCAACAGCCTCCGCTGAACTCGGACTCTACGAGGACCTTGGATTCTGCGCACCGGGCGAAGCGTCGATGTTGATTCGAACCAACGCCACCGCGATCAACGGGCGAATCGCGGTGAATTCGAGTGGCGGGTTGCTTTCTCGGGGACATCCGATCGGCGCGACCGGGTGCGCGCAGATCGTCGAACTCGTCGATCAACTGCGCGGCCGGGCAGGAGACCGCCAACGGGAAGGCGCACGGACTGCTCTCGCGGAGAACGGTGGTGGCTGGCTCGGTGACGACGCAGCCGTTGCTGTCGTGACCATCCTTTCGACCTGAACTGTCGGACGCAACTGACCAGAAGGACGACCAATGAAGCAATTTGTCGACAGTTTCTACGACGGCGCCGCCGAATTTCCCGAGCGGGTGTTCGCGATCGACCCGCAGGGGCGTGAATGGACTTACGCCGAAATCGCCTCGGTTGCAGACCGAGTCGCGACCGGAATCATGGCGGCCTGTGTCGCACCTGGATCCCGTGTTGCGATCTTCAGCCCGAATCACGTGTACGGGCTGGCGGTCAACTACGGCATCGTACGTGCCGGATGTGCCTGGGTAGCACTGAATTACCGTATGGGAGCCGCAGCAGTTCGCGAGACGCTTCACGACATCTCGGTCGCCGGCGTCTTCGCTCACACGTCACTGGAGGCAGAACTGGACGGCGTCGATGTCGGTCCGGTGGGCGTAGTCTTGCTGGACGGATCCGGGCTAGCGCACCCGGGACTGGAGGACTGGCTACCCGCGCAGCCTGCGCGCACGTTCCCCTCCAGCGCCCCGGAGGATCCCGCAGCGATCTTGCTGACGAGCGGCACGACCGGCAAACCCAAGGGAATTGTCGTTCCGCACCGTGCATTTGTGGCCATGCTCGAAGACTTCGACGAGATCTTCGATTACCCGGAGCCGCCGCGTCACCTCGTCGTCGCGCCGATCACACACGCGGCGGGCATCTACGCGGCCGCCCTGCATCGTCACGGCGGAACCCACATTCTGATGGATCAAGCCGATCCCGGCGCCATTCTCGATGCGATCGAGCGGCACAAGATCACGACGCTCTTCCTTCCCCCGACACTCATCTACATGATGCTTGCCCACCCGGCTGCGCGAAGCCACGATTATTCGACGCTCCGCACCCTCATCTACGGTGCCTCGCCGATGTCCGCCGACAAAGTCCGTGAAGCCTGGGATGTGTTCGGCCCCGTCATGTTCCAGGGCTATGGGCAGAGCGAAGCACTCATGATCGCTTCGGTGCTCTCCGTTTCCGACCACGCAGAGGCGCTTGCCGATCCGGCCCTCGCGCATCGTTTGGCGAGCGCAGGCCGACACGGTCCGAGTACTGCCGTCGCGATCATGGACGAGAGCGGCTCGCTGGTGAAGACGGGGGAGAAGGGCGAGATCGTCGTCCTCGGCGACATTGTCATGTCCGAGTATCTCGATCAGCCGGAAGCGACCGCAGAGGCCAAGGCGTTCGGCTGGCATCACACGGGGGATCTCGGGTATCTCGACGCGGACGGCTTCCTGTTCGTGGTCGACCGCAAGAAGGACATGATCATCACGGGCGGACTCAACGTCTTTCCAGGTGAGATCGAGCGAATTCTGTTGAGTCACCCCAAGGTACGTGATGTTGCGGTCGTCGGGGTACCTGACCCGAAATGGGGCGAAGCCGTTCACGCAGCCGTCGAACCGAAAGAATGTGGCTCCATCACCGAAGCTGACCTGATCGAGTACTGCCGTCCGCTGCTCGGCGGAGTCAAGACACCCAAATCCGTTGCCTTCGTAGAGACGTTGCCACGAAATGCGACCGGCAAGATTCTCAAGCGCGAAGTCCGCGCTCCATTCTGGGAAGGCCGAGACCGTGATATCTGAGCAAGAATCTGAAAGTGCTTCGAGGGAAATATCGCTGATTCGACGAGGTTCGGCGCTGTGGGCGACCATCGAACGGCCTCACGCGATGAACAGCCTGACACTCGGTGTACTTCGCGGGATCGAGGAAGCCGTCGACGCCGTCGAGGAGTCTCCCGATCTGCGTGCACTCGTGATCGCAGGAAGTGGCCGTGCCTTCAGCGCAGGCGCAGACCTTACGGGAGTGCCCGACGTGACCTCCGCTGAGGGCGGCGCTGACGACTTCCGCAGCTACCTGACGGAGGCGGGCAAGGCTTTCGCCCGGTTGGCCTCATGCCGACGACCAACCATCGCCGCCGTGCATGGTTATGCCCTCGCAGGCGGACTCGAACTCGCCCTCTCCTGTGACATCATCGTGGCCGCGGAGGGTGCCAAACTCGGTGACGGACATGCCAAGTACGGCCAGTTTCCGGCGGGCGGTGCTACAGCCCGCCTTCCCCTGCGGGTCGGGCATGCGTTTGCCAAATACATGATGTTCAGTGGGGCGGTGTTGGACGGCCGTGAGGCCGAGCGCCGTGGTCTGGCAGAGCTCGTCACCGACGATGGCGACCTCGCTGCCACAATCGACCGTCTCGTCGAATCCTTCTCCGCCGCGAGTCCGCTCGGACTGCAGAGAATGAAGGAACAACTCGAACCGACAGTCGTTCCACTCGAAGATCACATCCGGGCCGAACTCGACGTAGCCGTCGAGTACGCCCGCTCAGCTGATCGAGACGAAGGGCTCGCAGCTTTCCTCGAAGGACGAACCCCCGCCTTCGGAAACAACGCATCGGTCAACGATGCCGAGAGGTCACCCGCATGATTCCCACAACACATGAGTCGATTCTGTCCTTGACCGACCGCGTTGCCCTCGTCACGGGCGCGGGTCAGGGGGTGGGCCGCGAAGTCGCGCTGACGTTTGCGCGCAACGGCGCTAGAGCCGTCATCGTCAACGACTTCGACGAAGCACGCGCCGCCTTAGTTGCCCAGGAGGTGGAGTCTGCCGGGGCGCGTGCCGTCGTCATGGCCACCGACATCACCGACTACGACGCGGTCACCTCGGAACTCGGGGCGGCGGTTGGTGAACTCGGCGGGCTGGACATCCTGGTCAACAACGCCGGTAATGCCGGACCGCGTACCGCTGACGCAAGTTTCGACCCCTTTTGGAAAACCTCGCCGGACGACTGGAACGCCTGGCTGGGGACAAATCTGTTCGGGACCCTGAACGTGAGTCGCGCAGCGCTGCCAGCACTTCTCGAATCCGAGGCGGGCAGCATCGTCAACGTCATCTCCGACGCGGGCCGCGTCGGAGAACCCCATATGGCGGTGTACTCCGCGGCGAAAGCTGGGGTCGCCGGCTTCACCCGCGCGCTGGCAAAAGGGACCGGCAGGCTCGGGGTACGGGTCAATGCCGTCTCGCTCGGAAGCGTGCGAACGCCGGGCGTCGAGGCCATGATCGCCGACCCGCAGGCTGTCGAGTCGATGCTCAAGCAGTACGTCATCCGTCGCCTGGGTGAGCCTGCCGACGCCGCGAACATGATCCTGTTCCTGGCGTCCGGCGCCTCCAGTTGGATTACGGGGCAGACGTATCCGGTCAACGGTGGCTATTCGTTCTCGTCCTGACAAAAGTCGAGCCTGTCGAGGGTTCCGGTACGCCATACGACGAAAGGTGAGTACGACTGTGCTGTACATGTTCGAAGCACGACTGAGTCAGGGGCAATTGTCCAACGAGGAATTCTATTCCCGCTGGCTGAGCGAAGCCGAGTACGCCGCGAGCCTTGTGGAGGCAGGTGTCATCAAATCTGCGTACAAGGTTCCCGGCGAACACCGGGTGGTCGTTATCGCCGACCTCGACTCACCGGAACGCATCGACGATGTGATCCACAGCCTGCCGCTGTTCAAGAACGGCCTGTGGCCGCAGGTCCAGCACACCTGGACTCCCTTGCGGCTCTACACCGACTGGACCGAGGATCTCAAGGCTCTCGCCTGCGGCCGGACCCCGATGCGAGCAAAGGACGCCGAGGAATGACGATAAACCGCATCCACCATCTCGACGGCTGCACAATGCGTCCGCGAGGATTGCCAGTGAACGGGCGCGGCATCTTGGTCGGGCACGTCCTCGCAGTGGGGTTGCGGAGCGGTGACGTAGTTCTCGTCGATTCCGGGATCGGACGAGCCGCGCGGCGCGAACCCCGACGAATGCTCGGTGCTGCATTCGTTCACGGGTTTCGGCCCGACCTGAGCGAGTCGGGATCGGTGTTCGCGCAGTTGGTCAACCTCGGGCTAGCCGACCACGTGCGACACATCGTGCTCACGCACCTGGATGTGGACCACGCCGGTGGGCTCTCGGATTTTCCCCGCGCGACCGTGCATGTGCATACGCGGGAATTGGCGGCAGGAAGCTCTGTGCGAGGGTGGAACGCTCGAATGCGCTACAGGACAGCCCTGTGGGGGCACGGACCTCGATTCCGCTCGTTCAGCGACGGCGGAGACTCGTGGAACGGATTCGACGGGGCTCAGGTCCTGGAGGGTCTTACCGACGAGGTGGTGGCGATCCCCTTGCCAGGGCATACGCAAGGTCACGTCGCAGTAGCCGTGCGCTCTGGGGAGAACTGGCTGGTGCATGCGGGTGACTGTTACTTTCACGGCAGTTCGGTCGGACGCGACCGCAACGACGTCCGTTGGGGAGCTGAGCTTTTCGAGACAGTTATGGCCGTCGATCGCCGCAAGGTTGCCGCGAACCACGAACGACTTGCCGAACTCGTCGCCCGCACGGACCGGACGTTCGAGGTGTTCTCTGCGCACGATCCGTTCGAATTCGATGAATGCCGTGCGCCAAACGGCGCGAACGAGAGGTAGGACGATGGAAAAGTCTACAGCGCAAAATGATACGGAACGATCGGCCGAGTCCTTTCTTGCGTTGATCCGAGCCCAGGATGCCTCGGGAATCGTCAGCCGGTTCTCTCCGGAGGCGTCCCTCGTCGTCAACGGACGCAAACAGGATCGGATCCCGTTTGCCGGGACTTACGAAGGCACCGATGCAGTCGGGCAGCTTCTTACACGTATCTTCGAAGCCGTCGAGATCCACGACCTACGTCCACAATTCACGCTGCGTGATGCCTCTGACGAGGTGGGTACGAAGATTGTCTGCTGTCTCAACCTGGTCGGTACGGTGCGATCGACTGGAACGCAGTTCGACCTCGAAATATCGGCAATGGTGATGGTGAACGGTATGGGCGCAGTGGAGTCGGCGCGGGTGTTCTACGACACCGACATCACCCGCCGCGCCTTCGAAGAGAAATCTGACATCGTGTTACGAGACGAGAAGGGAAGTGGAATCAGCGAGGTCTCGCACGCGGTTTCGTACGACCCGAAACAGATCGTGCCCGAAATCTACAAGCTCATCTTCGAGGGAGTTCCCAAGGGCACCAAAGTAGGCTTCGGTGACTTGGCTCGCTCGACGGCCGAATTCGCTCGGCACAACGTCACCAAGCCGCCATCATTTTGGTGGCAATTGGTGAGAAATTTCAACGTGTGGGATCTTTCACGGCAGTCGGCGGCGCTTCGTCCGTATTACTCACCCGGCCTAATTCACATGATCAAGGGTGGGGAGACCGAGGTCGAACTCTGTGGGACCTACCACGGACACCAAGGACTCTCCGACTTCGCGCTGACACTGTTTTCGGACTTGGAGTACGAGGGAGTACCGCCGCAACTCGAGACCATAGCCGAAGGTAATCGATGCGCCGTCCACATGCCCGAAACATTCGTCAACAAGGCGACGGGTACACGGGCAGTGGTTCACATGCTCCACCTCTGGCGTTTCGACGACGTCGGTAGGGTCGTCGAATTCAAGAGTTACAACGACACTTTCGAGATCGTCCACAGCTACGGTCTCGCGGGCTCCGGAGGAGAACTCCGTGACAGTTGACGTAACCTACGGGGAGCGAACCGCCACCGTCACATTCTCGAACAGTGGATCGCTCAACGCACTCGACCTGCACACAGTTCATGATCTCGCCCGTACATTCGAGAGCATCGCGACTCGGGCCGACATCGACGTCGTCGTTCTTGGCGCGGAAGACCCCGGATTTTGCGCGGGCGGCGATCTCGGGTTCGTGGCCGAGCACCTCAACGACCTCAGCTCAGCCGTGGACCAGTTCCTCGACCAAAGCGACGCCCTGATCACCTCGCTCCTCACCATGCCACAGGTCACCGTCTCTGCCGTTGATGGTGTTGCTGCGGGTGCCGGACTGTCACTGGCTGCGGCCGCCGACATCAGTATCTGCTCCGACCGAAGCACGTTCTATCCGGCGTACGCGCGGCTCGGCGTTCCACCGGACCTCGGAGGTTCGGTGACCCTCCCACACCGTCTCGGTTACCGCCGAGCATTGCAACTTCTCCTACTGCACTCGAGCCTCGACGCACGGTCAGCGCACGAATGGGGTCTCGTCGACGACGTCCAACCTCAGGAAGGATTCTCGAAGCATTTGTCCGAGAGGATATTCCGGATTCTCGATCTTGAGCAGTCCGCGCTTCGCGCTACGAAGAGCATGCTCGTCGGAGTTCATGACCTTGAATCGGCGCTCGCTCACGAGCGGCGCCACCTGAAGGTTGCGATGTCGACGCCTTCCTACGCGCACAAAATCAGATCGTTTATCGTTGATGCGGTACACGGTGTGAGCTGACCACCGACGATCTGTCAATCGAGTCAGGTAGTGGCCGTTCCTCCGCGGCCACTGAGCATTTTCGATCGGTTACTGGTTCAGATGTGATTCGGGCACCAGTTGGAGGTCCTCAAAGTTTGGACGACAGTAACCATAGAAACTGGCTGCACTGACCGAATGAGCCTGAGACAACATCTCTGGTGCGATCAGGTTGAGCTTGCGCTTCGCCAGATCGTCCGCGCGATGTACCTATGAGGCATTGTCGACGAACGTCATCGTTTGTTCCTGGCGCTCGATCCGGACTGTTATCAGAGCTGACTGCAGGAGCGTGAACCGGCAGGACGATGCTCCACGCCGGCCTCGGACGGACATCATGGGGGACAGCTCCAGCGAGTGATGGCGGTATCGAGCACACTCAACCTCCTGCTCTGCCAGAACGTGTCGCTGGGCCCCGAACGTGGTTGCCGCGAAGTTGCTCTGCCAGAATTAGGAAGATGACCGACAAAAACGGCAAAAGCAAAGATGCGACTGCAGTAGGTTCCCGTGTGCGAATCACGGTGTCAGGCTCCGATGCCAGTGGCACCGTGGCATGCACGGGTGTGGTGATCGAGGACTACGAGGACATGGTTATTGACCGCGGTTCGGTGGGGCGGGACTGGGCTCCGGTGCATCGGTGGGCGATCGCACTCGATGACGGGCGCCTGATCTTCGCGAACGACGACGACCTGACGCCGGCAGAATAGGGCGCATCGGAAGCCTGGAACGCTTTGCGAGTCCATTCGGCAAGAGCAGCGTCAGACTCTGCTGCCCGAGGCTGTTTGGTGGTCGCCTAGCAAACACCCAGGAAGCGCAGGTCGAAGTGTGCTGTGGTCGGTGCGGCGGAAATCGTATGCAGGTCCCCGGTACGCCCCGCGGGTGAGCAATCGGGCGATGTCGGCCCGGTAAATCTCGTCGGCTTCGGCATGGAGAACGGGATCACTCTCGAGCCACAGGGTTGCAGGATGAATCGGTTCGTCGTACATACGACCGAAGAGTTCGGTACGGACGCCTTTGAGCCAATTTGGCTGCTTCCTTCGAACCGGGTTCGTCTTACTGGCTGAGCTGTGTCGGGGTTATCGGGTTACCGCCAGGTCATACTTTGGTACGCTTAAAGTATGACCACGAAATTTACCATAAGTCTCCCTGACGAGGATGCGCACCTACTCGACGAGTATGTGCGTGATCACGGACTTCGTGGTCGGTCGGCAGGAATTCGAGCTGCGCTCCGCCTTCTCTCGACGTCCGGACTCGAACGTGACTACGCCATCGCCTTTGCTGAAGATGAAGTAGATGAAGTGTGGGACGCTGTCTCGGCAGACACCGAATGATTCGGCGCGCACACATCCACTGGGTGAATCTCGATCCCGCGCAGGGCAGTGAAGCGGCGAAACGACGACCGGCGGTGGTCGTGAGCAACGACCGGGCCAACGCCACTGCGGAAAATCTCGGCAGGGGCGTGATCACCGTGGTTCCGTTGACTACCAATACTGCGCACGTACTTCCGTTTCAGGTGATGGTCGAGCCCGACGAATCAGGTTTGGCGCGAGCGTCGAAAGCACAAGCGGAGCAAGTGCGTTCGGTATCGGTTCGGCGTCTGGATCCTGCACCTGTCGGCAAGGTCGGGATGGCGACTTTCGCCGCACTCGAGGACGCGCTGCGGCTGCACCTCGATCTGCAGTAACTGAGTGGTATGGGACCGGGTGATCGCCTCGATCGTCGGGCGGCGGTTGCCGAAGGCCCTATGTAATCTGCCCGCTCGCTATCTGTTTCCCGTGCCAGCGCGGCAGTGAGAGTGCGTCTGACAGGTGGGAGGGCGACGCGGCTCGATAGTAATTGGTCTCTATGCAGCGAACGAACCGAGGGGCGGAACGCCTAAGGTGTGCTGGTCCAGCCGTCCGGGGTGTGAAGTACTCCGTTCACTCGCACTGGAATAGGGGGTCCTCCGGCGTCCCCTACTGTTCGGCGGCGTATCTCGTCGAGGATTTGCTTGTTCGACATTTGTTGCAGCGACATCCTGGTTGGAGAGAGAGGGCGGTTCTCTTCTTCGGTCATATAGCCGGCGGCGATCAGCACGTCTTGTATGGGCGCATCGAACAACACTGCGACTTGCCGAAGAACTTGCGGGGACGGTGATCGCACGATCGTTGCCCAATGACGCAACAACGACGGATACACCCCTAGCGCCCGCGCAGCCTCCTCGGTACTCTGGTAGCCCCGAGCATCGATCTGATCACGAATCCACGCTCCGAATCCTGTCCGCATGGCCTGTATTTTTTCATGGATCCGTGGACTCGATGTCGGTGTGGCGCTGCTTACTGAATTCTCTAGGGGTTCGTGAGTTTTGACGACCGTACTTCTGTCGTGATGGTGCGAAAAGCTCGGTGGCTAGTCGAGTCGTTCCGACACCGACTCAGGGTGTTGCTCCTACACCGATGTCGAGAAGGACACTCAGCGGCCATTGCGTCCGCGGGTACGGCAATGGCTTCTGACTGGGTATCGGCTGAATCACCAGGGATTTCGTTGGTGTGGTTGCCACCGTGAGCGACGGTCATCTCGGATTCGGGTTTCATCGTCCCTTGGTTCGGCACGTACGCCGCGTGTCCGGTATCGGGGTGCACTACCACCGCCGTACTGCCCGCCTGTCCTGTAATCGCTCCTCGCGGACCTCTGAGTGCCGTCATCGACGGATTCGCGGATGCACCTCTCATCCAGTGTGCACTCCTGACCTCCACGTCTGTCGTCGGAACAGTGGACGAAGATCCCAAACATTGAGCACTGCAGGAAAACTGGCCTCTTGGGTTCGAATTTGGCTAACATCTTGTTGCTGCGGTGATTCTGAGTGGTCAGTTCGTCCGCGCAGGGCCTGCCCTCCGGTTGTTCACTCGCCGGGCGGCGGGCTTCTACCTCGCCCCGATTGTCACACGATCCGAATACGTCGGGTGCGTGGCGACGGTACAGACCCGGCCCTCGTCGGAGAGTGAGGAACTTGGTATGACCGCCAACGGATCATCTGCCAATGCGCTTCGTGATGCGCGGCGGGCACAGTCGAGACGAAAGCTGGCGGCCTTCTCATGTCTCGTCTCTTTGCTTCGAGCGCCGGTTGGTTCTTCGTCCGTGGCGATGGCTTGTTCTGTTCACGATGTGGTGGAGTGCCGGCCGGCTGGGCGAGCGTGATCGTGCGAGGTGAGGCGCGGGTGGGAAGAGTCTTTCGGGATGTGGGAATCGCGGGGCCGTGGTGGTCAAACATTCGTCCTGTGTGGCTCGGCTTTTGGTGGACCGGACAATCAGAGGAGGCCTGTCTTTTTGAAGAAGCTAGTGACAGCAGCGCTGTCGGTCATGCTGTAGACATCGATTGTGAGGCCGGTTTCCATGTTGACGTAACTTCCCGATACTTGTCCGGTGGCGCCGTCACTGATGTTGACTCCTGCTGTGCGGGCGTCGTTTTCGACCAGGGTGTAGTTCCCGTAGTCGTATTCGCGGTATCCGAGAAGTGTCTTTTTCGCTTGTTTCAGGTCGAGGCTGGCTGTGAAGCGATTGCCGTACTCGGAGAAGCTTTCAGCGAGTTGGTTGGATTTCTTGATATCGCAGCTGATCACGAGAGCACCGTCGGTGGTAAAGGTGGATTGCCGGCAGTTTTCGGAGGCACTGCTCAAAGCTGTGGGGAGGGCCGCTTTGACGGTGTCGGCGTCGGTGACCGGTCCGGCAGTCGTGGTCGTTGAGGATGTGCTGCCAGCGGCGGCTGGATTGTCCACGTTCGAGTTGCCCGGTGACGGGCGCAGAACGATCACGGCTGCCACGATTGCGCCGATGACGACGAGAGCGCCGCCGGCGGCAAGGTACTTGAGTTTCTTGGAGCTGGACGGGTTCGACGTGTGAGGTCTTTGGGTGGTGGCGTTGAGAGTGAAGGCGGGTTGCATCTGCCCAGGG
This sequence comes from Rhodococcus sp. D-46, assembly GCF_011290655.1. NCBI lineage: Bacteria > Bacillati > Actinomycetota > Actinomycetes > Mycobacteriales > Nocardiaceae > Rhodococcus > Rhodococcus sp. D-46. Next base: position 124,714 of record NZ_JAANTF010000010.1, read on the forward strand.
GCGGGTTGGGCGTTCGGGCTTGCTCCGCTGCCAGGCGCAGCGAGCCGCGGGTTGGGGTAATCACGTCGAACCCCAGCACCGATGAGTGCGCCCTGGGCGACAACTGTTTTCGGGTCGTCGAGCGTCGCGATCGGCCCGAGGGCAGCGAGTCGTTGATGGACCAGTGGGATCCGTGACGAACCACCCGTCAGGTACAGGGCCGAGAGCTGACTCGGATGAGTGATGCCCGCATCGGTGAGTGTTTGTCGCGTCAAGGCGACTGCACGGTCGACGGCTGCGGCGATGAGGGATTCGAATTCCGGGCGGGTGATGGACAGTGTTTCCTGATGTCCATTTCCGTTGACCGTGATCGTCGCTGACGGGCTCGAGGAGAGCAGTTCCTTGGCTCGCTGGATGGAGTCGTCGAGACTTCGGGTGACGTGCAAGGACGCGGAGGTGCGGATGAAGTGCAGTAGATCGGGATTGCGGTCATTGAGCATGTGATCGACCCACCCTCGTAGTACCGCGTCGAGGTTCTTTCCACCGAGGCTGTTGTCGCCGCGCGCGGCGATGATGTCGAACGAATTGGCATCGGTGGCAGTCAGGACGGCAATGTCGAGGGTGCCGCCGCCGAAGTCGAACACTGCGATCTTCGTGCCGGCGGGCATGGTTTCGGTGCGTGAGTAGTAGTGCGCGGCGGCCCGGGGTTCGGAGACGGTACTGACGCGTCCCGATCCGTAGCCGACTCTGGCCGCAGCGTCGAGCAACACCCCGACCTCGCGTGGTGACCAACCCTCGGGATGGGTCAGGACCAGATGGGAGGGCGCTTGGTCACGGTGGGCGGCGGTGGCACGCCCGATCACCGTGTGCAGGACAGCAGCGACCGGCAACGAGGCGGGGATGTCGTAGCCGTTGACGTGCACCATGCCTTGGCCTACGACGCGTTTGGGGGACGGGATGAAGGCCGCTGGATTCGTCTCGGCCCGATTCAGGGCGACGTCGCCGACATCGATAGTCGCTGGTGATTCCACGAATACGGCCGAACTCATCAGATTGCCCTGGTGGGTCAGAGACAGAGTTTCCACTGCTCCGGTGACAACACCGGTGTGCGCGGCGGCGGTATTCGATGTTCCGAAGTCGACGCTCAGCATCCAACCCGACATGATGTATCTCTTTCCTGTGATTGCTTGTCGACCGCGCTGTGTCGGTCAGTTTCCTGAAGCGGATGTCTATTGGTCGGTGACGGAACAGAACATCCACTGGCCTTCTTCGCGGACGTATTCGACCAGGACCACACCTTCGTCGGTCGTGCCATCTTTATCTGTGACGATCCGCAGACGGACGGAGGCGTTGTCGCCGACGACGTTCGAGGAGATGAATTCCTTGACCGTGATCGTCACGCTGGCGGGCGGGGCTTCATCGGGTTCTGTTGTGGCAGAGACATAGCCGTCGCAACGCATGGATTCGATTGTGGCTTTGTCACCTGCACTGACGGCGGCGAGGTATTCGGTGGTCCGGTCCTGGACCGCGGTGATGTCGTCAGCGGTGCCCGGCGCGCTGTTCACCGTCCGGATGGGCGAGGCGTTGTGCGTGGGGGTGTCGTCGTTCGACCAGGCTGACAGCCATACCGCTAGCCCGACGGCGCAGAGTACGACGAGCATTCCGGCACCGATGAGGACACCGCGCGAGCGGGAGCGCGACGCGGGGGCCACTGCAGCCTCGAATGCTGAGGACTGCGAGCTGTGCGAATGGCCGCGAGTGGGAACGCTGCCGGTACGGGCGGATTCCCCGAACAACGGCGCTCGTGTGGGCGATTGCACACCTGCACCAGCGGAAGTGCTCGATGGAAAAGGGCCGGTCGTTGCATCAGACGATGGTGTGGTGGCGATCAGTGCGCCTTGAACGACCACTGTTTTCGGATCGTCGAGAGTAGCGATCGGACCGAGCGCGGCGATCCGGCTCTGCACCAACGGGATCCGGGACGAGCCGCCGGTCAGGTACAGCGCCGTCAACCCTTGTGGTCCGCTCAACCCTGCGTCCACCAGAGCGGCATGGGTCAAGGTCGCGGCGCGCTCGATTTCCGAAGCGATGATCGTTTCGAACTCGCCGCGGGTCAGGGTGAGGGATTCGCGGCGATCGTGCCGGCTGTCCACCACGGAGATCGTCGCGGACTCGGTAGAGGAGAGGAGCTCTTTGGCGCGGCGGATGGAGTCGTCGAGGGTCCGCAGGGTGTGGGCCGGTGCGACGGTCCGCAGAAAGTGCAGCAGCTCGGGGTTTTCGTCCTGCAGTTGAATATCGACCCAACGGCGCACGAGCGCATCGAGATTCTTACCGCCGAGGCTGTTGTCACCGCGCGCAGCAATGACCTCGAACCTGGCGCCGCTGGTGGCGGTGAGGACAGCGACATCCAAAGTTCCACCGCCGAAGTCGAACACCGCGATCTTCGCGCCCGGCGCGAGGTGTTCGGTGCGGGTGTAGAAGTGGGCGGCCGCACGAGGCTCGGACACTGTTACCACCGAGTCGTTCTGGTATCCCAGGGCTGCGGCCGCTTCGCGGAGAACCTCGATTTCGCGCGGCGACCATCCCTCCGGGTGAGTCAAGACCAGCCTGGCCGGTGGTTGGCCGCGGTGTACTCCGGTCGCCCGATCGAGGGCGAACCGCAGCACTGCCGCGACGGGCAACGAGGCGGGGATGTCGTAGCCGTTGACGTGCACCATGCCTTGTCCGACGACGCGTTTGGGGGAGGGGATGAACGCTGCTGGGTTCGTTTCGGCTCTGTTCAAGGCGACGTCGCCGACGTCGATTGCGGTCGGCGATTCCACGAATACGGCTGAGCTCATCAGGTTGCCCTGGTGCGTCAGGGGCAGTGTTTCTGGTGATCCGGAGCGGATTCCGGTGTGCGCGGCAGCAGTATTGGAGGTTCCGAAGTCGACTGCCAGGACCCACCCTGGCGTCGGGGGCGCCGCGGGTGTGGTGTGGTGTGGTGTGTTCATGCCTGCCTCCGCATGCTCGTGTACGTGCGCACCAGTTCCGCCAAAGCTGCGTCCTCTGCGGCGGTGCGCGTGGAAATCGCTTGCCGCTGAACGTGAACCAGTCGTTCCCCGGCATAGTGGGCGAGCTGCCCGGGGCTGGTCTCGGGGTGCACGCCTAGGCGTTCGGCGTCGGTCCGTCCGGAGAGTAGTCGCGTCAGTTCGGTGACGACGGGCGCGTGCGGGTCCGCGAGCAGCATCCCGCGCAGTGCCCGATACAACAGCACAGTGTGCATCGCCGGATCGTTGCGCACCCAGTCGGTGATGGTGCGGATGTGCTCGCGGGCAGGGTGATTGACGGCGAGGAGGTCGAGTTCGGTGAGGATCCGATCGGCGCGGTGCAGCGCCGCGAAATCGTGTAGTGCACTCTCGACTAAGTACTTCACTTGCGTGATCCCGGAATGTTCGGTGAGCCATCGGTTCACCGCGTGCGCGCCCTGCCCTGCGACGGTGCGGGCGCCGAGGACGCCGTATTCGCCGAGGAGATCGAGTAGGCGATCGCGCATCACTGGCCCGAGCTGTTCGGGGCTTTCCGATTCGAGGAGGTCCATCAACTCCAAGGTGTTCATCGATGCGAGGGTGTGCAGGGCGATGGCGTCGGCTTCGGTGACCTGCCCGGTGTGGCTGCTCTCTGCCAGAAGACCCGCGACCGGCACCACGGTGGCCACGGACTGCGCCAGTCGCTGCGCGAGCTTCTGAGCGTGATTGTGTGCGTGTTCGATCGGGTTACGTTGCCCCAGTGCGCCTTCGCCGAAACTGTCTGCTCGGGAGAGCACACCGAGGGTGTTGAGTGGGGTGAACCCGAGTTGGCGCAGGAATTCGATCTCGTCGGCTCGCGGGGCGCTGTCGAAGAGGAACACGGCACCGTCTGCGTCGACGGACGCGGCGCGGGTTTGGGCGAACCCGTCGATCAAGGCCGCCCTGGTGCGGTGTTCGTTCTCCACGGTCAGTGTCGCGAGCCCGGGAGTATCGACGAGGGTCAGATTCGCCAGTGACTGCGTGGGCAGGTACCGGTGCACGTAGGCGATGTCCGCAGCATCGGCATCGATGCTCACGGAGGTACCGGCGGCGAGTGGGATCGGGTGGCGCTCACCGTCGAGGCCGACGAGTTCGGCACGTGAGGGTGCCCCCGCTTGGTAGATGGTGACGGCGTTGGTTGCTTCCAAGGCTGCGGTTTCAGCTACCGGCGCCCCGATCAGGGCGTTGACCAGTGTCGATTTACCTGCCTTGAGGCGGCCGACGACCACCACCCGTGGCGGCGACCACAAGATCGCACCGATGCGGTTGGCGTGATCGACGAGATCCCCACCGAGTGCGGCGAGGGAGTGCAGACCGCGGTCAAGAGCAGTGCGGACCGCTTGTTGCCGGTCGAACTGCGCGGCATTCGGCGGGTACGACGTGCTCATACGGGTATCGGGTCCGTCGGCGCGATGTAGACAGTGACTTCGGCGAACCGGATGATCCCAGCTGGGCCGACCCAGCCGGGCCGGATCAGGGCAGCGATGGTGCCGATCTGGGCCGGAGTGGCCGCGACCGCGCCGGAGACTGCCTTGTGGTGCGCAGAGTCGAAGAGGGCACCAGGGGCGGCGTCGAGCATGTGGACGTTGACCTGCGCGAGGTCTTCGCGGATCCGTTCACGGGCGGAGGTGCCGCCGTCGAGGTCGTGGATACCGATCAGAGAGGTGACCAGGCGCCGATCCGCGTCTATCGGCAGCCCGTGTGGGACCGCAGTAGGTGCGGGCGCGGTGACGACAAGTGGGCTGTACCCGGCACTGGTGTCATGGTCGGCGGTGGCGGGTGTTCGGGTGGTGCGCAGTATCCAGCCGGCGGCGATGCCTCCGGCACCCACCAGCACAATCAAGACGAGTGTGAGCGTTGAGTTCATGAGATCGTCGCCTTCTCCGAGTCTGACACCGCTGTGGCCGGTGCGGATGTTGATGTGGGCGTGGATAGTCGGGTGATGAGGTTTTCCACTTCCGAGGACCGCGCCGTCACTACCCGCAAGTTGTTGTTGAGGCGCTTGAGCGTCGCATCACGGGTCGCGCCGTCCAGACGTGCAGCTTCCTTCGCGTCGGTCATCTGTTGCTGCACCTCGTCGATGCTGGTGCGCAGGTGTTCGCGGTAGCGGATCACAATTTCTGGCCGCGAGAGCGCCAACGCCCCCTCGAGCATCCGCGAAGTACTGACTTTCGCGGTCGCTACGGTCTCTCGAAGCCATGTCAGCAGGTTCGTCTTTCCTGCTCGCATCGCTTTGTAACCGAGGTTCACCCCGACCCACACGACGCCGGCGATCGCCCCGACTCCGATCAGGGCGCCGAGCATCGAGGTACCGATCATGCCCATTGTCAGCACACTCGGGTCGAGTAGGCCTTGCTTCTTGCTACCGACCTGACCGGTCGTGAGGGGGTCGGATTGCATGGAGGCGATGACATCGGCTTCGATGCTCTGCCACACGGTTTCGGAATCGAAGAGCGGCATCACGATGCCCCGCAGCTGATCGAGGAACACCTGCACCGCCGCGGTCATCGCGGCGAGGAGATCCGCTTCGATCTCACTGGTGAAGACCTGCGGGTTCTTGCGCAGTACTTCCATGCCGGAGGAGTTGATCCGGTCTGTCCACTTCGATTTCACGCTGTCGAGTTGTTCCTCGAGGCTCGTCAAGGCAGCTTGGCGGGCGAAGACGAGGTCTCGGCCGAGGTACTGCTCCCACTGCGTCGACTGCGCTTTCAGTTCGGTGAGCCGGTCCCGTTGCGCCTCCAATTCCGGTAGCGCGCCGGCGCCTTCTTCGGTGACGGCGATGTCCGCGGTGATCTTCGCGTGCACTTTCCGCAGCCCTTCGAGCGCGGTCCGCAGGCCGTCGACCTGGGCGCGGTGGTCCGAATTTAGTGAGCTTTGAATGAGGGTGCGGAGAGCGGTGATCCCGGAGGCGTCCTCGGCGGCGCCTCGGCGTGTCGGATCTGCAATATCGGCGGCCGCGAGAGCGCGGACACTCGAGACCCCGAGCACGGGGATGGTGCGGCGTAGATGAGTACGAAGCAGGCGGCGGTTTTCTTCCACGATCGGTTTCCACCGGCGCAGATTCTTGTCCGTTTTCGTCACCACCACGATCACCGCTTCCACGGTCGCAGTGCAGGTTCGAATGAACTCCATCTCCGGTGCGGTCAGCGGGGAGGTGGCATCGCAGACGACCACGATGACGCCGGCCTGTTGCGCCGACTGCACCGACAGTTGCGCACGGACTGCGTCGAGTCCACCGGATCCGGGGGTGTCGACGACGACGAGACCTTGCAGATGAGGGGAGGAAACGGGCACGATCGCCCGGGTCGGGAGCACCTCGCCTTGTGTGTCGGCGACATGACGGCCCGCGGCGCTGATCCAGTCCGCGACCTCGTCGAATCCGATGCGGCGTAGCGCGCCGGGGAACACCAGATCCGCCGAACCTGGCGGATGTGGAGCACCGGCGGGCACCAGTGAGATCGTTGCAGACGTGGTGACATCGACATCGACAGGTGAGACACCCCGAACCCCGACGAGGGCGTTGACCAGTGAGCTCTTACCTCGATTGACCTCACCGACGACCACCACGGTCCGCTGATCGTGCCCGCCGGACGTTTTTGCAGCCGCGGCATCGGCTGTCGCCGTGAAGCCGTACGTGCGCAGGATTTTCGTCGCACCGGCCAAGGTGGATTCCGTCTGGCTGCGCATGTCGCTGCCAGCGTCCGCTGCGACAACCGCAGATTCGTCGGACTCCGCCACCTTCTGCCCCCTTCATCGCTCGTCCGACCCGGTGCACGACGTGTCGTCGCCCAACCGCCCACCCAGGGAAGCGAGCCGTCCGCCTCGCGGACAAAACCTTATCCGAGGTGAGCGCACAGTTTGTGCGGTGCATTCACAAAGTCAGATGCGCACAACGAGCGGAAAGTTCCCCCGAAACCCGAACGAAATTCAGCAGCCACATCCAGGCGGGTGATCGCACACTGACGAACGCGGATCACACCCGCCGCGCAGCGGATCCCCATCTTCGATTCGGAAGGGGCTGAGAAGGCCTGTGTTCGGATGGATCCTCCGCGACGGTGCCGATGGGAGATTTCTGCTGCATACTGCCTGGATGACTGATCGCTTCGATGAAGAGCTGATGATGTTGGCTGACATCCGAGCGTATCTCCGCACCGCGGAAGGCCCGGATTTCCCCATCTCGACATCTGTGATCGACCGAGTGCTCGACGAACGCAACAGCGCCCGCCTCGGACGATCTGCGGAATCCGATATCGGCCTGCCAGTCGACGAGCAGCAAGGATGAGTGCTCTCCACGAGAGACATCACTGAAGCAGATGAACAAATTTCGGGGCAGTGGGAACAAAACCCGCCGCCGTCTCATCTGATTGTCGAGGTTCCTTACCTGGTCGGTTCGGCCGGTTCAGGTCGATCACGCGGTAATGAGTGGGGACATGACAGTTCTGAGAGAGGGAAAGATGCGCGCGAAAACCTTTGCGCCGTTGGCAGCAACGGTAGCGGCAATCGTGTTGGTGACTGGATGCTCGCGCACCAGCGAAGGCCAGGCGAACGCCGAAAGTGAGAGCGGAAGCAGCGCGACCGTCGCTGCCCAGGGCGCAGCACCTGGGGAGATGGATCCCGGAACGTACCGCACCACTCCTCAAGCCGACTTCGGGACCGTGACCAGCGTCAACTCCGGCCGCTACGTCGAAGGGCAGCGGATGGCCGAATTCGTCGTCCTCCCCACCGAACTCGACCCGCTGCTGACGGGCCCAGTGGGGATGTCGACGTACGTCATCAAATCCGGCACCGCACTGAGCGTCCTGCTGACAGGTAAGTCGCCGGACATCGCCGAACGCGAAGGCATGTTGACCGGGTTCTCCACCTCCCGCTCCTACGAAGACAAGAAAGCGGACAAGTCCATCGTGCACGCTGTATTGCGGTTCCCGGACGCAGAATCAGCGCAACGGGCAGCGGCAGATATGTCCGCCGATGACGCGCTTCCCAGCGAGTACTTGCGTGGCGGGGTACCTACGAGCATCGACATCCTGCCGGACACACTGACCACCACTCGTGAGAGCTCCGACGGTACGTTCAGCTCGAATTCGTTCACCCCGCACGGGCAGTACATCATCTACACATGGGCCAGCGCTCCGATCGCAGAGAAGGACTGGACGGCGCAGATCACCGCGAAAGCCCTCGAACAACAGGGCCCGATGATCGACAAGTTCCCTGCGACCGCAGCCGATAAGTTTGCCGAACTGCCGATGGACATCGACAACGTGTTGGTGCTGACGATCCCGGAGGACGACGGCAACCGCACTACCAGCTCCGACGCCGTCTACGGGCCTCGTGGGTCGGCGCACTTCTCGACCAATCCGACACTGACGCTGGACTTCATGGACAAATCCGAGACGACGTTGATGGCACGTTCGGGAAGCAATGTCTATCGATCTGAAAGCGCTGACGGCGCAGCGACGCTGTTCGATTTGTTCAAAGGGGACATCGTCGACTCCGAAGGATTCACTCCATCCGCCAACCCGCCCGGTGTCCCGAACGTGGCCTGCTTCACCAAGGACAGTCCGCAAGGAACGTACAACTACTGCATCGTCCACCAAGGGCGGTACCTCGGTGAAATCAGTGCTCTCGACGACGAGACGAAGGTCCACCAGATGACCACCGCGCAGTACAAGATCCTCGAATCCGCGAAATAGTATCTACTGCAACAATATCCGGTGTACACCTTGGGGGTGTACACCGGATATTGTTGCTGAGGTGACGGAGGCCGCTGGGTTGACTCGTGTGGGCCGGGTTCAGCCTCCACGTAGCGTCAAAGCCCCTCGGGGGGAGGCTTCCGTTTCCCGCGGAGGCGCGGGAGTGCTGAGAACAGACTAAGCGGTCGCAGCTTCGCGTTGCCTGCCGGCGTCGCCGTCCGCGTTCATTGGACTGATCAGCCTTGAAGTGTCGCGGCATCCGAGGGGCTAAGATAAGTCGCCGGTATCGGCGGGGAGTCGAAATGTCTTAAACTGTTGTCCCGGTGCGGCATTGGTAAGTCAGTTGGAGGCTGACTCGCGTCCCTGGATGGCTGAGACGACAAGATTGCTCTTGGGTAAATTCGTTCCGGAATTTACGGCCTCGACCCATTCGCTTGTTGTTGCGACGGCGGCGAAGTTCGATTGCAGAAGAATCATGAGGGTCTCGTGTAGCGACTGCGCTGATACCTGACCTGCTTCGTTGGCCAGATGGATCGCACCGCTGGCATCGGAGATGATTTCGGCGGCGAACCCGAGCGCCTCTGCTTCCACGGCGGTGCCGAGGTCGCAGTTGTTCGTCATGTACCCGACGATCGTGATGGTGTCGACGTCCTTCGTGCGCAGCCATTCGGCGACATCTGTGCCGGCGAAGATACTCGCGTACTGCTTGTGAACGCGCTTGGTTGCCGAATCGATGTGACCCTCGAGTGCCGGGTGAAGCGACCATCCGGGGGTGCCTTCGACAAAGACCGGGGCGCCGTCGGGCATTCGATGTTGCACGATGACGACGGGAAGGTCATTCGCGCCGGCAACCTTGACGGTGTTGAGTATGTTTGCCAGCGATTCCTCACGCGGCGGATATTGAATCTCCAGAGGGCCGTCGAAGTACTCCTGCTGGACGTCGACGACGATAAGGGCACGGCGAGGTGTAGGCACTTTCATCACTCCTGGAAGATCGGCCGGATTCAGTTTCGCGTCGGTGTCCCTGACGCTCATCTTCCATTGTTCGGTGGTCTCTATGAATCGGTGAGTGGCACGGGTGCATACTTTCGATGACTTTGCGCCAAGCAGCGGGGGAGACCGAGATGCGAATTGCCGTGTACGCGTTCGACAGCATCACGATGTTTCACCTCGCGGCACCGCTGATGGTGTTCGGTGAGCTAGGCCGACTCGGAATTGCACGTGATTGGGAAACCAGGTTGTGGTCCGATCGCTCGGGTCCGGTGCGGACCGCAGAGGGATACTCGATCGCAGATGTGGCGGGACCGCGGACGCTCGATTGGGCGGACATCGTGATCATTCCCAGTTGGCCGCTACCACTTTCACCGATCAGCGAGACGTTGCGAGCGAAGCTTCGCCAGTCACACGCTCGCGGTACACCGATCGTGGGGCTGTGTCTCGGCGCTTTTGCCGTCGCCGACGCCGGGATCCTCGACGGCCGAGCGGCCGTTACGCACTGGGACATGATGCCCGCCCTCGCCGAACGCCATCCCAGCATCCGCTTGGACGAGTCGGTGCTTTATGTCGACCACGGGGATGTCATGACGTCCGCGGGGACGGTGTCGTCGGTCGACGCTTGTCTGCATCTGGTGCGTAAGCACCTCGGATCCGCAGTTGCCACCCGTGTGGCGCGAAACCTGGTCGTTGCGCCGCATCGAGAGGGTGGCCAGGCTCAGTACATCGAGAGACCACTCGCGGAGCCTGCGGGCGATACAGCTGTTGCGGATGTACTGGAATGGGCGCTACGACGACTGGGCGAACCACTTTCCGTTGACCGTCTCGCGGGTCAGGCTCGAATGAGTCGTCGAAGCTTCATTCGGCAATTCCGCCTCGTTACTGGCACCACTCCTGCACGATGGGTTCTCCAACAACGTCTGAGCGAGGCTCGAGTGCTTTTGGAGACGACCGATTGGAGTATCGACGCTATTTCTGTCGCGTGTGGGTTCGGAAGCGTAATCACCTTTCGGCAGAACTTCGCATCCGCGTTTGCGATCACACCTTCGTCGTACCGGAAGCAGTTCGCAGACCACCCTCTCAGGGGTTCCGGATAAAATGCGACGTCGGTTGGGTAGAGAGGTGAACGCTCAGGTAACAAATGTGACCATCCCGCGTCTCCCACTTCGCGCGTCAAGGGTAGGCCAGGCCGTCCCTGGTCGGACCGCCCTCCGCTGACGATCCACCGCCCTCACAAGTACCTGGATTTGAGAATTGTCAGCCGGTGGATGGGGCGAGTGCGGTGACGAGTTGTTTCCGGGCGCGGTTGATGCGGCTTTTCACTGTCTGGACGCCGACGCCTTGGTGTTCGGCGATGTCCGCGTAGGAGAGTTCTGCGAATTCGCGGAGCACGATCGCGACCCTGAAATCTTCCGGAAGCTCAGCAAGGGCTGTACGGACCGCGTCGACGTCGGCGACGCGGTCTGCAGTCAGCGAGGCGGGATCGTGCAGTTCGACGAGATCGTCCGGTGCAGTCGGGTCTGGGGTACGCCGTCGAATTGTTGCCAAGGCTGCGTTCGCGGCGATGCGGTGCAGCCAGGTGCTGAATCTGGCATCTCCGCGGAAGCGGTGCAGGTTCTGCCAGGCCGCGGTGATGGCGTCCTGGAATGCGTCCTCCGCGTCGTGATGGTTCCCGGTGATCTGCAGGCATACAGCCCACGCGTGGGTGCGATGTCTGCCGACCAATTCGCCGAAGGCGCGGCTGTCGCCTTCGCGGCACAGCTGCAGTAGCGCGGTGTCGTCCATCGGTCCCCTCGGTTGGTCAGCGGTCAGAATATATGCCACAGGTTGCCGAGGCATGACACGGCCGATCACCTGTCCTTTTTGTGAGGATTCAGTCGGCGCGAGAGACGTCCTGGGTGGCTGACGCCGCGGGCGGCGCTGATGTCACACGCCGTCTCCGAGATCGATGTCATCGTTGATGTCCTCGTCGTCGCTGTCGTCGGGGACATCGACGTCTCCGAAGTGCTCGAGGTCCGGGTGAGCATCGCCGCTGTCGCTGCTCTCGGTGTCGTCGTCGAACGTCCCGATGTCGTCAACATCGTTTCCGGGGCGCACGGTGTCGTCCATCGGTGGGGCGAGTGTGTCGTCGGTAGGGGCGCTGTCGGGGTCGAGCGCATACACGAGGGCCGCGGACCACACGTCTTCGGGCGGTTCCGGCAGCAACGACTCGCGTGGAATGCCGAGTTCGTCGAACAGACTGCCTTCGTCACCGGACATTGCGGATCTCACTTTCTCTGATCATTCGGCCGCGGCGTGCGTGCGGTGAGTCATCGATGCGTCAGGGTAATGATCGCCCACGGCCTCGGAGCCAACGCAGCGACGGTCGGATCTACGGTGGAATCGGCGAGGTCAGCATCCGGAGCATCGGCAACGAGCATCTCGTGCCCGGAGTCGGACCACGCATCCTCGAACCTGTCGATGGGCACCTCGAGTTGGTTGCCGTCGGGATGGCCAGGGTCGGAGAGGATGACCACGCCACGTTCGGTGTCGATGCCGGCGACCACGAGAGCATGATCCGGGGTGTCGTCTTCGACGGTTTCCTCACCGGGATACCAGATCTCACCGGAATCGACCATCGTGACCACCCCGTACCCGTCGGACAGTTTCTCCTCCAGATCGCTGATCGAACTGCTTTCGAGATGGCACGGCACCCCTTGGTCCTCCATGAGGATTTCCATGCTCTTCGACGTCATCCCTTGCGACGGATCACCGTTCGGGAACAAACCGAGCTCGAGTGCACGATCGACGAGCTGCTGCGGGTCGCTGATGTCGAGGCCCGTGTATTCGGAAACGATCTGAGCAACAGAGGACGGGCCGCAGTATCCGTCGACCTCCTGGTAAAACCAATCCGCCGTCCATGCGGTGGGCGTTCCGTATGTTCCGTCGTCAGGGCCTGGGGTTCCGTCGGTCGCTGGTGTCGGTGCCTCGGACGGGTCGGGAAGTGAGGCATCGTCATTGGTCGGGATCGGAGCGGGCGGGGCAGCGTCTGGTTCGATGTCGTTGTCGGGGACGGTCATAGCGGGCATGGACGGCATCGCATTCGGACTCGTCACCGAGTCGGGAGTGTCGTCCCACATTGTCGGCATCGCCGGCATGTCGATCCCTGCACTATCCCCGAGGAAATCGGCCCCGTCATCCGTCGGCGTCGGATCGCCAGCGTAATCGGTGTCGGCTAGGTCGGTGCCGAAATTCTCGTCCATGTCTATCCCATCAGATGTCGGCACCGAAGTGCGAATAACGAATTGCATTGCAGAACAGCGAAACCGAAATCAGACTTCAGTCAGAGATCTATCGCGTCGGGAGCTGGTGGCGCCGTGTCAGGGGTCTCGGCGGGATCAGTGAAATCGGGGACCGGATTCCACTCACCGGTCTGACCTGGATCAGTGACGAACTCGTCGGCGAAGCCGTCGCCGTCCACGTCGATGCCCGCGAAGTCGAGAATTCCGTCGCCGTTGGTGTCCACGATGACGGTGTCTACTCGGCCGTCGCCATCGGAATCGAAGTCCGCTTCGTCTGCGAGACCGTCGAAGTTGGTATCGAGGACGACCCCGTCGATGCGGCCGTCGTTGTCGACGTCGATCTGGGTGATGTCGGCGTAACCGTCGCCATTGCTGTCGATATCGATCACATCGAAACGTCCATCACCCGCAGTGGATGTTTCCACCACATCCGCCACACCATCACCGTCGAGGTCGTGCGTGATCTGATCGACGTCACCGTCACCGTCAAGATCGATCTCGATGGTATCGACGATGCCGTCACCGTCGAGGTCGCGCGCTGACCCGTATCCGCTATCGACGCCGGAATCCGAAGTCGGAACAGAGGAGGGGGCGGCCGTATCGGCGCCGGTGAACTGGGCATCTTCCGGGTTGCCGGTGACCTGAGGGTTGATGGAGATGTCATTCGGAGTAGCCATCGCAGAAGTCCCTTTCGCCGTGGTGACACAGCGACCGTTCGCTGGTGTCGACAATCAGATGCACCACAACCCCAGAAAGTTCCCGAGGAGTGAAAACCGGTTCATTCTGCTGGCTGAGTCAGCGGGAACACATTCGCCTTCGAACATTGATGAGACGCTTCCTTTCAGAGCTCTGCTCGGGCGAGGAGTGCCCCGGTCGGCGCAGAGTCACTAGACCGAGTGCCCAGCGTGGCGACGGTCGCGGCATAGGCGTGGGTGCACAGTGCAGCGGAGCAAACCGGACGAGCATGTGACAACTCGGCGGTACTCGGACAGTCAGTCGCCCGGACGCGGCCCGTGGTGGCACAGTTCCTCTTCGGGAAGGGGACCGGGCGCTCAGAAGCTGTGCGTCGCAGTGAATCGGCGCGCAGTTGTCGAAGAGGTCATGGACGATTGGGACCTGATCGACGGAATTCTGGTCTACCGCCCCGACGTGGGGACCATGAGGGTTGGTCACGGCACTGTTGACAGTGAGGCTGCATGGTGGGTGGAGGTGCCCTCTGGCAACACTGCGTGGAACTATCACGCGCACCTTCCGCGCATCTTTACAGGTGAATGGGTCTATTGGCTCTACTCGCGGTGGTTGGCGTGAAGTTGTCGGCAATCCGATGCCCGATCACCCATTGATGGGGAGACCGGATCCGCTCCATACGCCGAATCCCCTAGCTCACGGCACTTTCGATCAAGGTCAGGTGTCATGACGAGGACCAGCAACTGGCGTAATCTCGATGGCGCCGCGATTTCGGATGTGCGCCGAACAGGTGACGTGGGGTCGTTGATGCAGTTTCTGCTGGCAACCCAACCTGTCGGCGCAGTGCAGGTCGTCGACCGCTGCAAGGCGGTACGCCGCCACGTCCAGTCATATCCGCTGCCCGGAATGCGCGACGGTGACGCCGTCTGGGCGAAGTCCGTGGCTTCATTCATGGAGAAGCCTCAGCGGACCCGTTCGGGCCTCAAAGCGTCGCCGCGGGGTCCGAAGTCGCTGGTGGAGTCGTGGACTGCTGTCCTCAACGTCGGAGCGGCACCGTTCGCAGGAGCGGGCAGTGATGTGTCGGCGATAACGACGACCGTGATGGGTCGACTAGGTATCGCGGGCAGATGATCGATCGTGGCGGTGGATCGCTTTGTCCTTTGCCACCGTCGGCCAGTTTGTGCAGCGGGTGCATTTAGCGGCGACGCCCTTGGACAACCGCGACCCGACGTGGAGTCTGCTCGACCACGACAGATGGGTATCACGGACAGCTGCGATGGTCATTGCGGACGCCGAGCGTGGGATCCTGCTGTGACCTCCGCGGGTACGCCTGCGCGTGAATGGTGTCGGTGTCGAACGGTTCACGTCACCAGGTTTTCACGACGTCCGTGATCGATGCCGGCGCGGTCACCGTGTCGGCAATGCTGGTGGCGAAACCCGTGTAACTGATATGCGGCCGAACGAATCCTCATGCGAGGTATCACTGTAGGGATCGCCGGCGCATGGTGAGAAGTTCGGCGAGTTCGTTGACCGGCTCCCAGATCACTGGTTGGGGCACGTCCGGGGCGCTCTGCCACCGCATTCCGCCGGAGATCCAGCGTTCACGCCACTGTTCATGCGTGCGCGATTGCCTGCTGTGGCGGTGCTGGTCGGCGCCGGGGGCCGCGTCGAACGTGAACGCGCACGCTGGACACCTCTCGCCGGAACCCGAACCATCTCGGGCGTAAGGCCGCTCGCGTAATCCAGGGTATCCACAGACTTGGCACCGAAAAGTCCTGGTGGTCGAGGGGACGATGTCGACGACGACACCCTTGCTGCTGAACTTGGTGGGGTAGTCGTCCTCGAGGCGGTCGAGAGCGGTCCACTCCACCCCGGGCTCGATCTGGTGAAACCGGAAGGTGCCGCAATTGCTGCTGACGAAGATCATGCAGCGAACGGGAGTGGGTTCGGGCAGATCGTAGACAAGCTGGGCGAATTCGCGGGCGAACGCGATGCCTTGCTCGAGCAACGCGCGTTGATCGGATCTGGTGATGAACGGTCCCATCGACTCGACCGGAAGGCCGGAGGGAAGGAAGTCTTCAGCAACGGCATTCGGGGTGCGCAGTGGCACATAGTCTTCGAGGTGGAATGCACTGTCGTTGCATTCCCACCCGGTGTAGTCGAAGAAGTTCGCCGGCGGACTCTCGTCGTCGGCACGTGAGTCCGCCCAGACCAGGAGCTTTCCGCGGCGTTCTATTCCGCGATTCAACTTCGCCCTGAGCTGCGGCGTGAGGCCGTCGGTGGGGTCGATCGTCGAGAACCCGACGCCGAGACCGAGGATTGCTGCGGCGTTGTCGGTGATCCGGATAGTGAGCATGTGCTCATGCTTCCAGTGACCGCGCGCTTCCGCTGGCAGGTGATCCTGTGGTGCGGCGCACGTCGGGCTGAGCGCACTTGGGGGAGAGTTACGGTCTGACGATGACTCCGATTGAAATCGACCTTCCGGATCCGGCTGCAGCACATCGGATGCTCGCGGGATGGGCGGCAGCGTACGCGGCAGTTTTCTCCTTCTCCGACCTCCATTCGACCTTCACCATCGAAAACAATCGAGTCACCTACCGCGACGGCGGCGGATCACACTTCGAATTCATTTCGCTTCCGAGCGGTCGTGCTGTGATCTTCGGTTTCGACCGGCACAGCCCTGATCCTGCTTTGGAGGGCGGCCGCGCCGTCTTGTGCGATCACGGTGCCGAACCCTGGTGGCTCGACACCGCAAGCAACGACGAAATCCTTAACTTCGCTTACGGATACGAGTCCGGGAGGTGGAGAGCTGTTGGCCATGATCCGACACGCGTTGTGCCTTTCGTCCTTGCACCGGGTTCGTCGGGGGAGCCGAATTCAGCGCTCTCATCTCTCGCGGATTTCCTCGAGCAGGCTTCGGAAGACCTTCTCGGGGAATCGGTACGCGGAGATGACACGGCCCTTCGCGCGCTGTTGAATGCTGGATCGGACCTCGACGAGCTGACTCTGCGCGCAGCGCTGGTGGGGGAGTACCAGTACCTGCAGGATGGGCTCGAAGCGGCGGCTCTGTTTCGGCTCCGCGACGCTCCGCGGTGACCGTCAACTCAACGCGGTCAGACGAATGTTGCCGTTAGCGTTGTGCGCCAATGGATGTGTGGTCAGACCGGCTCCAATAGTGACGGGTTGTTGTTGCGAGGGCTGTTTACCGCAGTCGAGACTTCGTAGGGTTCGAGATGCGGCTCCGGAACTGAGTTGATCATGGCCTGGACCTCGCCTTTGTCGGTGAGGTTCGGGTCGAGCCAGTGTTCCCAGAACGATTCGGGCAGGATCAGCGGGGATCTGTCGTGTATGTGCCCCAAGGAATCTGAGGCTGGCCGGGTCAAGACTGTGGAGGTCCATACCCACTTGTTCGGATCATCTTCGGGCAGTTCAGGATCGGGCCACAATTCGTAGAGTCCGGCCATCGCGAGAATATCGTCCTCGCCGCGAAGGAAATAGGGAATCTTCGACCCTGCTTCACTTTTCATCCACTCGTAGTATCCGGCGGCCGGGATGATGGCGCGCCTTTTGGAGGCGCTACTTCTGAATGAGGGCTTCTCCGTGACGCTTTCACTGCGGGCGTTGATGAGCTTGGACGCCATCTTCCGATCTTTCGCCCAGGCAGGGAGCAAGCCCCATTTGACCGTCCTGAGCTGGGGTTGGGGCTCGCCGTCGGGTTCCTCGCGTGGGGTTCGTTCGAGGATCACGCGGACCGGTTGTGTAGGTGCGACGTTGTAGGACGGTGGGAGTTCGTCGCCGACAGTCTGCATCGTGTCGAAAAACGACTGCAATTCCTTATCTGAGCTTCGGTTGGCGTAGCGCCCGCACATGGCCTGACCTCCTCATCCTCGACTACTACCTCTGATTTGGCCGGGAAAGATGTGGTTTCATGCGCCGAGTCCGACGTTGGTCCAGATGTCGAGGTAGGTGGAGTAGTCGACGAAGTACGGGGGCTCGTCTGACGACCACACCACCCCTCTGACGGCGTCCCCGTCGACGTACAGGCAAGAGGTATCCGCCGCCGCCGGAGCTGAAGGTGGCGACGCAGCGGGCCGGGTCGGGGTACTCGTCGGGGGAGAGACCGCCCAGAATTCCTCATTCGGAGGCGTCGATGCGAAACATCTCGCGCAGTGGTAGTGGCCCGACCGTTCTTCCCGCGATGTCGTACCAGCCGTTGTGGAGGTGGGTGTAGAACCGAGTGAGGCTTGCCGGAAAGTGGTGCCACACTGCCGGGACGTCGCCGTTCTCGGTGACCGGCCGCCCGCCGAGGTAGTACATGTCACCCCCGCCCGCCGCAGTCATCCGGTACAGGAGAAACCACTCACCCCGCGATGTGAGCAAGGCGACGTCGACGAGCCTGGCAGTGATCGTCGTGTAGGTGTCGGACATGATCGGTCGCCCGAAGTGGTTCCACCGCTTCAACACTTCCGCCACGCGCCACGCACGATCCCCGGCGAGTGCGTGCAGCCAGTGCTCCGGTAGCTGTCGGCGGTCCGGCAATGTGAGGTCGTCGATCTCGACCAACTCGGGTGCGGCGACAAATCTCGCAACATGCTCCAGATCCACTTTTCCTCCATCTGCGACGTCGAGTTACCTGTCGCTGTTCGGCATTGACCGGCGCGCTTCTCGGCCACTCATTGCTGTCGTGGCCGGGTGTTGGGTTGGTGGTCCTTGTCCCAGGCGTAGTGGAGGAAGGGCCGCACGTGGGCGAAGGTGTCGATGACTTGGTGGACTATTCGCTCGATCGCGGCCGCGCCGTGCAGCCGGGAACCCTCCGAACTACCCAGTTCCCCTTCCCAGATCACGCCGGCGGCAGAGCGGATCTCCAGCACTGCACTGTCCGCGACATGCAGTCCGTAACCTTTGGCGATCTGGCGCTCGGTGACATCGTCTCGATGCACATACGTGCTCGTCAGTCGTCCCGGCACGGGAAGAACCACGATGCCGTCTTCGGCTGCTTTAGCGATCACTGCCTCAGTGAAACGCGCGTATGGGGCGTACGGAATATATGGGAGCTCGCCGCGCACGTACGCGGCATCCAGTTCCGCCGGCGAGGCGTCTACAAGGCCGGCTGGGAGCCAGGTACGCGCCCACTGCGACACATCGCCCACGATCAGGAATGGCCATGTGCGGGAACTGAACTCGGCTTCCGCCTGCTCCCACGCTACGGCTTGACGCTCGTAGAACTGTGTGTGCGCGGTGGGAACCTCAGGCGTCTCGATCTGCACCTGCCCCGACCCTTGTGGTTCTGCCGGCCGCTGTCTCCGTTGAAACCATCTCCGCACCGACCAGCCCATCAGTCGAGTAAAGCACCATTGCCTCCCGGCCTGACCAGGCGGTGCTGTCGGGGCGGGTGGGTCACTCTCGGTGTCTCGAGGTCGTCTCGGTGTCGACACAAGGGTTGCTAGGGTTACCCGGTCATTGGAGAGATTCCTATCGAATTGGAGACGATGTTGCATGGCTGAGAGAGTGATTCGCCAACTTATCGACGATCTCGACGGTAAGCCTATCGACGACGGGTTCGGCGAACGCATCCAATTCTCGTATCAGGGGTCGGACTACCTGATCGATTTGCGGCCGACGAACGTCGACAAGTTCAACGCCGCCCTCGAGCCTTTCGTGAAGGTCGCCGAGAAAGTCGGAAAGGCACGCCGCGGCAGTAAATCTGATGTGACGGCGAAGGATACCGGTTCAGGTCGCTCGAAAGAGCAGTTGCAGGCAGTGCGGGACTGGGCAGTCAAGAACGGCTACGACGTGGCACCGCGGGGGCGGGTCAAAGCGGAGATCCTCGACGCCTTCGACGCCGCTCACTGAATTCGATCCGTTTGAGACGACACGACATTCAACACTGATACGAAAGCGGGTGTGAGGGGAAGCGTTTCCCGCACACCCGTATCTGCCTAACCCGGCGTGGATTCTGCCACCGCTGTCATCGCTGGCGCGAACTGCAGGTGTTTCCAACAGAAAACACCCGCGCATCACGCACCTTTCGCAGCCGAAGCGTGCCGCCGTTTGCGCTCGGTGCAGGCGTGACGCCGACACATCTGAGGCCATAGGTTGACTCCGACTGCCTACCACGAGCACCCGCGATTAGACGCAGTCATCTCCGGGTACAGTTCCGCCAGCAGCCTGTGGAGTGCGCGCATGCAAATCCAGTCGGTCCACCGTCGACGTCTTGCGCTCATTCTGCAGGCTGCACCCGCAACTGTCAGTGCAGATCATTCCCCAGTTCCCTTGCAGGCGAGTAGGCCCGGCAACGGACGCATCATCGGCGGAGGTTCATAGCTGACTCCTCGTTGAGCCAGACACCGTCTGTGGCTTGGATCCTGCGGATCATCGAGGGACCTGCGGTCGATCGATGCCTGCCGCTTGCCACCACTATCGGCGACGGCTCAGGCGGAATGGAGCGACTGGAATGTAGTCACGAACTCATCGATGGTTTCGCGCACCCTTTTCTCGTCTTGCGGTGCGCGGCTCGGGTCATCGTGTCGTAGAGCGTTCATGATTTCGATCTGCAGCCATGCCCAGCGTAGGTCTTCGTGGCGATCGCGTTGTTCGTGCTCGTACTTGTCGACGATCGATTCGTAGACGGTTACCAAGGAGTGCAGGGAGGTTCGGCCGTGAACGTAGTCGTCGGCTATCTCGAGGATCAGAGTGCGAAGATCTGGCGATTCGGGTGAAGGATCATGCGGGTGATCGGAAGTCATGAGTCTTGTCCTCTCGATTGACAGGTCAGGAAGGTTCCGGCGGGGTTAAACGGTGCGGCGAAACGGTTGTCCTGGAAGTAGTGCTCATGCCTCGGTGCCGGTATTCATCGATAGCCATGTCCGTCGGTGCTGGGCCAGTTCCACGCTGCGATCGTGTCACCAGGTGTCGAGACGACGAGCACGTTCCCTGGCGCGGAGACGTTCCAACTTTCGAAATCCGGCGACGGTGGCTCCGACAGTACGGTCCCGGTGTCGAACAGTACGACGAGTGATCCGTCTGTTGTGCAGGTGCTGAGTTCGATTGTCGCGCCGTTCAGTTCCGCTGCGATGTCTGTTCCGGATGCAGGTGCCGGGAGGCTGATGGTGACTTCGGTGTTGTCGGGTCGGGTGAGGACGGGGTTCTCCTCGACGAAGTACCGAACGTGCGCGTCGGTTTCGAATTGTAGGGCGTGACCGACCTCGGTGCGGACAACCCGCTGTCCGGCACCTGGAAGATTCATCGCGTTCACCTCAGAAGGATACGGCGGTCGCTCCCGACCACGCCGACCCGGCGGCTCTGGGGTGGGCAGATAATGCGGAGCAACTCGGCGATCGTCCACCCTCCGAGGTTTCGGGTATGTGTTGCAATAGTGTGCGGGCATGGCGCCCGACGATGAAGAGAAGGTTTCGGTGACCGTGGGGCAGATGGCGAGTGGGAGTGTTTTCCGTACTCGCCTGAACGAACTGTTCGCCGAAGCGGGCCCGAATCTGACCAACGCCGGCGTTGTGCGCGGCCTGCTCGACCACGGTTGCCGGATCTCGAAGCCGTACCTCTCCCAGCTACGTCACGGGCACCGCGCGAGCCCCTCCGACGAGGTCGTGACCGCGCTCGCGGACTACTTCGGGGTCTCCCGTGGCTACTTCTTCACCACCCCTGCCGAGGGCGGTGACGTTCACGTCGAGGACGCCCAGATACTAGAGGGTTTGGACGACGCGGCGCACAAGGCTCTGCTGCTGGCAGCGAACGGCCTCTCCACGCCCTCGCTGGACTTGCTTTTGGATATGGCTACCAAGCTCCGCATCTCCGAGGGCCGCCTGGAGGTTCCTGCGGATTCACCGTCCTACGTGCGCCTGGTCGAAGCAGCGCTTCGTCGCGGTAGTCGATCTTCGCAGCCGCAGATCAGGCACTCGTAAGCCTTTTTCGCGGACCGGTTGCCGGAACGTCGCTGAATTCGTGTGAGTCGTCACCAATTCGTGATCGTGAGTCCCGTCACGCGGCGCAGGTGAACAAACCGCCTGGTCCGAGTGTTCCGGAAATGTTGCTGTAACGCCGGATACGACTTTTGGTGGGCTGGGTCGAATATCGGGGGCTGGTCGGGCATCCGTGTCGTGTTGTAGCGTCCCGGTCAGGCATTCAGCTAAGTTTCGGCAATCGATCGGGTTGCTGGACTTTTTACTCACCCACAGGGAGACCGACCATGGCCACCACCACCGCCGAGAGCGCTCAGGCCCGAGTAGGAAAGCACCGTATCGGTAAGGCTGTGGGCTCTTGTGCTGCGGTGTCGGCCGTGTTGATGGCGGGTTCTCTCGCGTTCGCCGGGAGTGCGTCGGCGACCCCGACACCACTGTCGGACAAGTATGCGAGCACGGTCACCGACGACGGGTGGACGTTGGATCTGGCGGCTGCCAAACTTTCGGCGAACCCGGTCTCGAACCTGGCGACAACAGCGTTCACCCGTGAGGGGTTCGTGTCGGCGAAGGTCACCGGAACCATCACCGGCGCCGGCGATTCTGCGGTGAAGACGGGCTATATCAAGCAGGGCCTGCAGATCGGTTGCCAAATCGACGTCTCCTCCGGACTCGTTGTGGGGCTTGGTTTTTCGCTCGGTCCGTCGGTGGGTGTGTCCATTGCCGGTACCGGCCCGAGTGCGAACGTGGGGGTGAATGCGTCGGTGAACCCGAGCATCCAGACCACGATCGCACCGGGAACGATCACCACCATCCCGCTCGGCAAGAAAGACCTGGAGGCTGCGAAGGCGTCGATCACGGCGGAGAACGTGCACGTCAAGGTCGATGCGTGCATGGGCCCGGTCACGATCCGCTCGTACGCACAGTTCGCTGTCTCGACGGCGACGTCGGATAACAGTGTGTTCGTGTACTCCGATCCAACCTGGCTCTGACCCGTCCGCGTCTGTCTCTGCTCATCGTCTGGTGTGCAGCACTTTTCACATTCCGATAGGAGACCATTCATGTCTAGTGCACGCGCGAAGACGATTGCGGTAACCACCGCAGGAGCGGTAGTGGCGACGGCGGGAATGCTGCTCGCGTTCTCCCCGGCCGCGAGCGCGGCGCCGGCTGAGTTGGGTGCCCCGGTGGTGAAGGTTCCCCTGGGCCACGCTGTGACGGTCGCCGCTCGCGACAGTGGCATCCCGGCCGCACTCGCGGCCGCGAACGCGACGATCCCGGTACCGGGGTGGGAGCGTGTCATCGATGCGTCGGCGGATGTCCTGGCAAGCCAGACGGCCCGTGCTGCCCAGTATCCGAACGGGTGCACCTCGTTCCAGTTCTATCTTCCGCCGGGCGGAACGTGGGCTGCTCAAGCAACTTCGTACGTCAACTGCCCCTGGTAATCAGCTACAGCTTCCTGTGCACTGCTGCATCTCCTTCCCATGACTGCCCGTTCCTTGGTCAGTGACGGGTATCTCGAGTCCCGCGTTTCTTATTGGCGGGGAAAGGCATTCACCTCCGATGACCACTTCACCGAACGCCCCGATGACCTCACCCACCCGCCGCGACCTCACGGCAGAGAACGCCTTGCCCTATGTTCCGCCTGGATCTGGGCGAACTTCGTCTACCGACCCCGGCCGCTCTCGCACCGAATCCCCGCAACAAGAATGGGATCGCGACAGCGAATTGAGCCTGATGTCGAAGGCTGTGATCGCGACCGTGTGCGGGCTCGCACTACTTATCGCGGCGTTCGCGGTGATCGGACGGCTCGGAGGGTGGGCGGCCGATTACGGGACGATTCTGGTGTATCTGGCGTTCTTTTTGTGGATGTCGATCGCGGGGCGGGTGTTCTGGTGGGGCGCGGACAAGCTCATCGCCGAGGTGGGGAAGACGTCGAACTCGGGTGATCGCCGGTGACGCCCACACAGACACGCACTGCGAGAATGACGCTGCGCAGGTCGCTGGCGGGGGTACTTGCTGCGGGGGCCGTGTTGACCGGCACTGCTGGTGTGATCGGTGCGGGTATCGCGTTGACTGCTGGTCCCGCGACTGCGGGGCCGGCGGAGGATTGCGCGGCGGTGCGGGCACGTGATCATCAGATCTACCTGAACCTGATCGCCTCACTACCACCCGGTGCCCCCATCCCGCCGGAGTACATCAACCCGTGCTTGACAGCACCGTCCACGACAGCGACGGCCGCGCCGACGACCAATGTCGGGCTTCCGGGTGCGCAAGCTCCGGGCGGTGGCCCGAATGTCGGGGCCAATGCTCCGACGAATTTCCCCACCTACAACGGCACCCCGATCGTTCCGGTGCCGACGATCGAGGTTCCGCCCATTGCTTCCGAGTCCCCGACCTCGGAAAACGGTGCCGGCGCACCCCCTAATGCGTCGACGCCACAGGTTCCCTCACCCACATCCACACTCAACCCCACCCCGGGTGAGGGAACCACCCCCGGCCGCGGCCCCGAACCCGTCCCAGCAGCGACACCGAATAGTGTTTCCGGGCAGCCTGAATCGACTCCGACGGTGGCGACCTCGGGGCTCGACGACGATAACGGACGTGACCGTTACCTCGAACTCGCGTTGGTCGGCGCCGCAGGTTTCACTGCCGCCGGTATCGGAGTGCGGGGGAGGCCCGGGCCGTTCAGTGCGCGTGAGGGCGGGAAGGTCACTCCGCTACCGCAGACGTCGATGAGCGGTCTCGGATCGGGTGGGATCTTCCGTCCGGGGTACGAGGAATTGACGGTGGTGTGGCCTGGTGGTGCGGAGCAGACGTTCGACCTTCTCAACGGGCCGGAATCACCTCGTGAGTACTACTTCCCGAAGAAGGTTCCCCCAGGCGGTCATATGCGTGTCAACGCAGACGGCTCCGCTGACATCCTCGACGTGAACGGCACGGTGGTCTCGCACGAGGCTCCGCCGTGGGCGTACGACGCTCTGGGCCGTCCGGTGCCGACATGGTACGAAGTCGGCGACGACGGAACCACCCTGATTCAGCACATCGAACCCGGACCGGATGTGCTGTATCCGATCTTCGCGGACGGCCTCGACGGCGGCACCAACGAGGCCACCGGGCATCAGATCTCTGCGGTCGAACTGTCGAACGGGCAGGAAGCGATCACGGGACAGCCCGGCGGTATCGCGGTGGTGGGCACCCCCGATGACGGGCACTCGGCGTACGTGCCGAACCCGGAGACGATGAAGCCGGATGTCCCGATGACCGTCGATCAAGGTGACGGCACCACCAACAACTACACCAAACCTGGTGATTCGGCCGATGGAGGGTTGGAGGTCAGCGCGGTGCCCACCACGCAGGCTCTGGACACGATGGCCGCCGAGCAGGAGCACGCGAACCAGGAAGCCGCGGCCGCGGCCGAGCAGGCGGCCATCGACCGCGAAATACTCGAAGCAGAACGCGAGGCGCGTGAACAGGAGGACGAACCGGGTCTGGCGCGGCGGGTATGGGACAACGTCTGGGATTTCGGTGACGAAGCCCTCGACGTCACCGGCGACGCTGCCGGGGCCTTTGCGCAGGCGATGCTCGACAATCCGGCCGCCGCCGCATCGATTGTCGGAGGAATGCTCCTCGCTGGTCTGGGCGGCACGGTGGAGGGCGGGGGCGCCTTGCTCGATGCCACCGGTATCGGACTACCGGCCGGGTTGGCGCTCAACGCTGTTGGTGCCGCGGCGATCGCCGGAGGTGCCACTCTCGCGGGCGCCGGGATGGCCGAGGTCGCCCCCGACATTGCAACCAACTTCGAGGCCCGCCGATACGGAAACGGCACTTCCGGAAATTCAGGCAGCACCCCGAAACCGAGCCCCGAAGCGCAACGAGCACCGAACGGGGACATGCTCGGTACGGGTGGAACGCAGCTCGGCGAAAGTCAGAATTTGACTCCTAGGATTCCGCCGAACGGCCCGTACTATCGGATCGATATCGAAAATCCCGCCCCCGGGGAGCGTGCTGGGCAACTGCATTTGCAGGACGATCGCGGTGGGAAGTACTACTACAACTTCAACACCCAAGAATTCGAAGGCGCGCCCAAGTCTTTGATCAAAAAGATCCAGGGAGACAACGCGTACCAGAACGCGTTGAAAAATGGCGCGTTCTACTTAGGAGTGAACTGATGCTGGTCCAGAGCACGCCGTGGCCGAGCATGCCATGGGGCGAGGTCATGGTGTGGGCGCCGCGGTTGGTCACGGGGCAGGAGATTCGTGTCATCGGAATTTCCTTCAGCTCGAAGGACGATTCCCTTCTGCTCAATGTGCTTCTGAAAGGCACACCCGGAATTCTGTACAGCGTTGCGTCGATGCCGCTGGCAGTGGTGTCGAAGGAATCGGACGGGCATCCGATCGTCTATGGCGTCGACGGGATGCTCCCAGACGGCGGTATCGAGGAAATCCCGCTCCTGCCGGGGCTTCCGGACGGGCCGATGACGTTGTATCGCGCTGGGCTGGTGTTGGGCGGCGATTTCCGCGTCCAAGCCCAGACACACCGTGTGGTGGACGGGATCGTGTACTTCTCGCTGCATTGCCGCACCGAGGACGGGGCGCTGGTGGACTACGACGTCGCCTCGGTTGCCGTCGATCTCATTCGCCGCCGTCCCGACGGTGCCCTCGACATCGACGTCGTCGATACCACCGATGACGCTGACGCCGGGGACACGCACGCGTAGTAACCAATGCTTGGTGGTCTTGAAAAGTGCTGGGGCGGAGCATGTTCGCTGCTGACCAGAGGAGAAATCGGATGCTGATCTTCGGAACACGCACGAAGACGACCTTCATCGCGGCACTGTTCTTTACCTGTCACCTGTGCCGGGTCACTGCGGCGCAGCGGCTGCATCGCCGGCGTACGTGGTTCGCCCTGTTCTTCCTCCCGATTTTCCCGTTCGGGCACGGACAAGATTTCATGGCGTGCGCACATTGCGGGCAGACCACCGCCCTCTCTCGTGCCGATGCTGAACATTTCGCTGCCGACGCCGCGCAGTACGAGGCGCAACGCCGAAGCACCGAAACACTCGGATGAAAATACCCACCGGTACGCCACGATCGACTGGACGCGCCCACGCTTCGACGGCTGGATTCGAGGGAGAAATTAGGGTGTCAGAACAGCTTTCGCTCACCGATGTTCGGCGGTGTGTTGTCGGTGAGCGGATTACCGGGGTCCAGGCGCGTCTACTACGTTCTCGGAAATGTGATCCAGTCGTGGAACGGTCCGGTTGAGGTGACGGTTGCTGGTCGGGAGGCTTTCGTGTTCGACGCGGGCCCTGACGGAGAAGAATTGGTGTGCCGTGGGGGCCGTGGCTCGACCCGTTTGCTGATGTCGGTGCTGGTGCAGTTCCTGAGGGTGAAGCCGAGAATGCCCGGTACATCGCCGAATACGGAAATGGACGGTGTTCGACGCAGACGAGGGATCTGCTGTGTCCGCCCTCATCGGGCACAGCGTCGAAGCGCTCACCGTCGACACTGTTGCAGGCGGCAAACCGGTCACTGCAGTCTTCGATCTGGGCGATCGTAGTTTGGTGTTGGCGGCAATGGGAGAGGAGCTCGTCACCACGGTGCGGTAGCGGTCAGATTTCCTGTAGTCGGGTTGGGGATCGAATTGTGACACGCACTGCGCGCCACCCGGCTACCGACTCTGCGACCTGCAAATCAGCGATCGATTCGCCTGAGCCACGACGGAAAAGGAGTGAAAATGCCGTCGACATCACTGCTCCGAACCATGACGGACGGACTGACCTTGAGAGCCATCTCGCCTGAGGGGCCGCCAGCATCCGAAAGTGTCACCGCCGCTCTCGTTGTTCGTTCGCTGCAGTTACTTCGTGACATCGACCCGGTCTTCGGTGTCGACCTCTATCAGTCGGTAGGCGACGATCTCCCCCCTCCCCCCCCGAGGCGACGGTCGAGCAGATACTCGCCTCGAACGTTCGGCAGATCCTGGTGCCGCCGACGGAAGAATCGATCGAAGCCTCATTGATCGAGAAGCGGCGATCACGGCACGCCACCGGTGGGATGTATCCACTCTCGCTCCCACAACACCTAAGCCTGTACTCGCATGCCGGCGATATTCGAGTGGTGGCTGGTTTCGGGGGCACTTTGGGGACGGGAAGTTTCATCTGCACTTTCGCCGACGAATCTCGGATCACACTGGCATTGAACCTCGTTCAAGGGCTCACTGATATCTGGGATGCCCCCACAGCGGTCCTCTACCGGCGAGCTGAGTCGCGGGTTCAGAGGTACGTGCCCGGCGGTGCGACGATCGGCAGCTGCACCTATTTGGGTGAAGAGTTCCCCGTCGACGAAACCCAGCTCCCGCCCACCGTGGAGGCATTTCGGTATCGGGACGGCACCGTGGTCATACAGCGCGATCTGTCCGCGCCGTTGACTGCCGATGACATCCGCGGCATCCGTGCCGCGGCAAGCCTGCCCACCGAACGACGGGAGATCAGGCTACCGAAAGGTTCACGACTGGTGTGATAGATCTTCGTAGCGCTGAAGCGGGAGCTGCCCTGCCGGAACGTCTCTCACCGCATGGCCGCAGATTGACGGACTTGCCGGGGATATCTTGAGGGGCGACATGGGGTTTCCGCGCACGACACCATCCGTGATCAGGTCACGCGCAAGATCGGCGAGGGTTCCAGGGAACACCTCATCGACTGCGACTACAACAAGGCCCGGAATCGGCGGATGATGCTGCTCGTTTCCAGGTATACCTGGTGGCGATGATGGGTTTGCTGAACGTCTATCTGCGTCAGACGTTCAATCTCGACGGATCCGCGTTGGTCGGGGCCGGCGCCGCGATCGTGTTCGCGATCTTCGGTACCTGGCTGTTCGCGGAGATCATGGGCCGCAGCGGGCCGGGTACCGCGGGTCCTCGCGAGGTAGCTTGCCGGTAGTGGTCTCCCAAAACTCTCGTTCCTTAAGTCTGAGGATGGCCAGGCGCTCCCAGTGACCTCATCGGAGCCCTGCCGGCTCTGTCAACTTAACTGAACGTAACTGGGGATCAATAGCATTAGGGCGCACCCGGGCGGATTCTGTAAATGGAAAACAGTTCAGGCGGCGGGTACGCCTGTGACGTCGTTCCAGGTGGCGAATTGGTCGGTCATTTCGGAGCGTTAGTCGGCGGACGTCAGTCGGTGTCTGCCCGGCCGGAAATGTGGCGAGATCGCGCTGAACACCGCCAGGAACTGTTGTGCTGCGGCCGGTGAGCGGAAAAACTTCATTGCCCGTTCTCGCTGCCTGGTGGGCTGGTGCGAGTTCTCGGCCCGGTTGTTGAGGTACTTCGAGCACCGGTGTTCGGTCGATGACATCCACTCTCGACGCGCCACAACGTAACTGGAAAGCTTGTCGGTCACCAGCACCCTCGGGACTCGTCCCTGCTTCCGCATCAGCTTGGCGAAGAAGCGTTTCGCTGCCCTCGCGTTGCGTCGTGACTGGACCAGGACGTCAAGGACGTTGCCGTCCTGATCGACCGGTCGCCACAGGTATTTCCGGATGCCGCCGATCTTGACAAACATCTCGTCCAGGAACCATGTGTCGCCGGGCTTGGGGGGCACGGCGCAAGCCACGCGCGTATTCGGGCCCGAACTTCGCGCACCATGTACGGATCGTCTCGTGCGAGACGACGATACCGCGGGCGAGCGTCAACTCCTCGACATCGCGCAAGCCCAAGGTGAACCTGTAGTACAGCCACACGCCATGCGCGATGATCTCCGCGGGATAGCGGCGCCGTTCGTACAGCGACCGCGTCGAATCCACCCGCGTTTCGTCTCCACGACTCATCCGACCATCATCCCTGACTCATGGCCCGGTTAAGTTGACAGAGTCCTCCGGCAGCACCCTCAGGTGGCGGCGGCGGCGACAACGCTGTATCTGCGGCGGTTCATCGCACTCACGAACGGATGCCAGAACTCCACGAAAATCCTTTGTACATAGCCCACCTTGAGTCCGCAGCTGTCCAGGCAGAGTGCATGGTTGTCGAACACATTGTGCGGATCGGAGACAAGTTTGCGTCGACAACGTCACCCTCGCAGTATTGGGCCAGGAACTGACCGTAAGTGTCCGTAGCTGCAACCTCGGGCAGAATCCCGCCTTCTGGGAGTCTCCATTCCGCGGCGGGACGCATGTCTTCGCCTCGTTGCCTGCGATAGCCTCCGAGGCCGTCGGAACACTCGTAATTGTCATGGTCGTACACGAGCCCAACCTATTGGTCCTGTGACACTAAATCGGCGAGCGTTGATGGCGATGTCCTCGTTGTACCGGCGAACAGGTCGACTTCCCCTGCATCGCTCGCGAACGAGATCGATTACAGGAGATCAACGTACTGCGGTCGGGCCTTCATGGCGTGTATGAGTAGCTCGTTTCCGCTGTCGAAGCGCAGCACGACTAATTCCAGGAGGCGCCCGTTCGGGTCGAAGCCCAGCCGGAATTGGCGGGCGGGGTTGTCGTCGTCCAAGTCGGCGACGTACACGTGGTGCTCTGCGGCGTAGATGCCGGCGTTTTCGCTGATTCCGTGTTTGAGTGCGGATTTATGCGCTTTCACGCGACCTGGGTCCAGGCACGCACTGCTTCTCGGATCGCTTCGGATCGGGAGACGTGTTCTTGTTCTGCGCGGGCGTTCAACGCTTCGAGCAATGCGGCGTCCATCCGTACGGGCACTACTGCGCCGGGGCCGGTGCCGAGGGTGGGCCGGCCGCGTTTGCGTAACTTTTCGACGTCGTAGCCGGTTTCGGCTTCGTCTGCCCATTCTTCGATCATGTTGTCGGTGACGGGCTGATCGCTGATTGTTTCGTCAGTCATAGTTATTAGTGTAATACGAAATTGTGTTCGCGCAGCCACCGAGTTTCGGATCCAGGTTTCAGCATTTCATCACAAGTGCCCGTAGCCAATGTCCTGTCGCTGGCTCCTGGAGTGCATCGGTACGCGTCGGTTAGGCGCAGCAGTGCGGCACCCTGATGACCGGCATAGTTCGGGTCATCGGTCCTCTGTTCTGGGTTTTGTTGCACGGCTTGGCAATGTCCAATCACTGGTCGCTGACCGAGTCAGCCAGTTCGAGGGAGTTTTCGGTCGAAGATGTGCAACGCGTTCTCGTTGCAGCCCTGATGGACCTGGTACCGCGCTGAGGCTCGACCTGTCCACGGCTGGAAGAGGTTCGAGGCGAAGGAGAGGCTTTCGATACATGTCGACGTCGAAGACCAGGTCAAGCTCTCGAAGGAACTGCAGTGACCGCGCTGCCAGCACTGCGGTGACCGATTCGGCTTCCGGCGGCCCCTTTCGCGCCATGAATTTCAAGGTCAATCCGGACGTCGGATCGAGACGTAGAGATGAGACTGACAACGTCACTCCTACTCGAAGACGATCGACCAGTTGGAACAGGCTCTGGCGCTACACCGGGCAACCCAACGCCGCCCGCACCGCCACGATGTCGGCGGCAGCGACCTCCATTGGCTTGTCCCCCAACCGAATCAACGTGCCAGTGGGCAGTTCTTCTACCACCGCAGATTGGGGGAGTTTGCTGCGGTCGACTGCGATCTGGGAATGGAAGTACGTTTCCCATCCCACCTGGATCTGACCTCTAACTCGCGGTTGCAGATCAAGGTAGTCGCCGATGCTCCACCGAGCCCGATCCGGTTCCCAATGCTTGACGATCACTTTCATGATCGCGTCCCCGACATCCGGTTCGAGCAACCGCCGCAATTCGGGGGGAACATCCTTCTCCGTCGGCAACGACACCCGGACACTGTTGGGAGCACTGGTTTCCAGCCCGCCGACCCAGGCACCGACCCGGCGCGCGGTCCCGTCCTCGGGCGACAAGTCGACGTCGTAGCCCGGCCCCGGGGTGTCCGAATATCCCATCTCCTTCGAGCGGGAATGCTCGAAGATACGCACCAACCCGCCCACACTGAGATCTGCTGGCACCTTGTCGAACTCGGCAGTCGAGACCCACGGCAACGCCAACTCCGGGTCGATCGCTTCCAGATCGTCGAGGAAAGCCCGCATCGTCTGCGCCACCTCCTGACTCGACTGCACCCGCGTGCCCCAGTATCCGGCTACCGTCGGCCGCCGCCCGAAAAAGCTCATCGCCCGTCCTTTCCAGCCATTGCGTAATCATCTCCGTCCGACTGTGTGTCGCGACATGAGTTATCGGCGGACAAGCGGCGCCTTACACTGAGTACCCGAATGCTGCGCGTACTGCCACGATGTCGGCGGCATCGACGTGCATGGGCTTGTCTCCCAACCGGATCAACGTGCCAGTGGGCAGTTCCTCTACCACCGCAGATTGGGGCAGCATGCTGCGATCGAGTGTGATTCCGGAATGGAAGTACGTCTCCCATCCCACCTCGACCTCGCCTTTCGCGGGGTTCTGCAGGTCGTAGTAGTCGCCGATGCTCCACCGAGCTCGATCCGGTTCCCAATGCTTGACGATCACTTTCATGATCGCGTCTCCGATGTCCGGGTCGAGCAACCGCCGGATACTGTCTGCGGGCTGCTTCTCCGTCGGCAACGACACCCGGACACTGTTCGGGGCACTGGTTTCCAGCCCACCGACCCAGGCGCTGATCGCCCGGAGGCTCCCGTCCTCCGCCGACAAATCGACATCGTAGCCCGGCCCCGGGGTATCCGAATATCCCATCTCCTTCGAGCGGGAATGCTCGAAAATTCGCACCAACCCGTCCACACTGAGATCTGCTGGCACCTTGTCGAACTCGGCAGTCGAGACCCACGGCAACGCCAACTCCAGGTCGATCGCTTCCAGATCGTCGAGGAAAGCCCGCATCGTCTGCGCCACCTCCTGACTCGACTGCACCCGCGTGCCCCAATACCCGGCCACTGTCGGCCATCGCCCGACTATGCTCATCGCCCCGTCCTTTCCAACCATTGTGTAATAGTCTCCACCGTCACACCGACGACATTCGCCAACCTGAAGCCTGCTCTGGCGAGTTCAGCGTATTGCTCGTTGAGCATCACCCAGACGAGCTCCGCGTTCATGCCGGCTTGCGCGAGGGCAGCGAGCTGCGCCTGAGCGGTCTTGGGCCAATCTTCCCGCCAAACACGGCGCCCGAATCCTTCCGTGACCGGTTCACCGGTCCGGCGGTCGAAGATGAACTCGTAGATGTGTTTCGCGTCGACGATGACGTTCAGGTCCGGGAACCAGCCGTCGAACTTGAGCTCACCGTTCTTCCCGGCATCGAATGGCAAGATGAACGCGAACTGCCCGTCCACCAGCGTGACGAGTTCCTGAAATACCCGAGAAGGCCTCAGCCTCAGAGCGGCGTCGTACCGGAGACCTTCGCCTGCATCACCCCATACCCCGACATCGGTGCTATCCTGATCACCGATGATCCGGGACTGCAACGTACGCAGATCCAACGGGCCAACTCCTTCGACCTCCACGATGTCCGGCGGTGTTTCGCCGGGTGCGAGTTGCGGTGGTTTTTCTCGTGCGAACGGCATCCACCACAACGGATCCTGTTCAACCCCTGGTCCCTCCGGGTTGTCAGGCTGTGTGGGAGGCATCGTGACCGCGGGTCGCTGCGTCGGATCCTCGATGACGCCAGGGCTGGGAATGGTGCTCGGATCGGTGGCGAAGGGCCCGACAGGAACTACGGAAGCAAGTCCAAGAATTCTTGGATATATCCCCGGACTGCCGTCTCATTTTTGGATGCCTTCGTGGGATCGTCCCACCGCACCGCATTTATTATCTCAATTTGCAACCATGCGCCCCTCAATTCCTCGAAATCGGGCGCATTTTCGGATTCGCGGGCGTCCACATAACTCTCGAATATGTCGACGAGCGTTTGTAAAGATATTTTACCTTCCCTGTAATCGCGACTAACCTGCTCGCCTTCAGTGCGATATCTTCCATTATCTGTCATGTTAATTTCACCTTCCTCTTAGCCGTCCAAATGAGGTCGTCACAACTCTACCGAACTCGTTAACGATGACTGATAGGTTATTTGCCGCATCGTAGAACACGATCGTTGCGTCCGCTCGGACGGTAGGTCTGCAATCCGGATCCTCGTGAATGGCAATGGGGTGAATAACAGTTCCGATATCGGGGGTTATGACGTTCGCGGCGGAACTGCAGTCGGCTACCCGTTGACCGCCGGGGACAGGATGAAGGTTCAGTACAACGGAATCAGCCAGTTCGGCGCCACTATCTTCACACGAAGCGGCTTTGCCGTTCTGTAAAAAAGGGCGCCCCTACCGGCATTCGGGGGGGTCTTTTGCTGTTTCATACGGCGTGATGGGCCGAATAAACTGGGCCGAGTTGGTTGGCCCCGCAGCAGCGGTGGGTGGGCTCTGTCAGGTCTTCAGCGGACGAGGCGGTGCCCGAGAGGTACGCCGAAGGCCTGAGTCGTGGCCAGTGAACCGAGTGATCGGTTCACGAAGGCGATGACGAGAGCTCCGGTTATGAGGAGCAGTGCTTTTCGTTTCACGACATCTCCGTTTCGAGGCCCGTTAGATTCTGCAGTTTTCCGGTCGCAGATAGTTGCCGAGAGTAACTAGATCCGGGCTTTTTCATTCCGTAACTGGGCAGCCCTGACGGCCACACAAGGTAGGGGACCGTCAGGGCTGGTACACGGATAACTGTAGCGTTATGCGTTTACAATCCGACCACACCTGCAACGGTAGCCATATCGTAACCTCCGGGTCTTTTGATCTCCGACTTCACCCTCTGCCGTAATTAGGCGGGGCGCGTGATGTGTGAGTTCGCAGTGGCAACCCGAGACGACCTCGAGAGCGACTCTCGGATCGGAATGACATCCGCAGGACAGGAGCTTCGGTGATCTTGCTGCAGTCTCAGCCGTTCGGCAGACGAGATTCATGGGCCGTCGTAAACCACGCTGCTGCAGCGTCGGCATTGCGTGCAGTACGCACCGTTCTTCATCAGCTAATACGACTCTCGGCGTCCGGGTCCCGACCCGTGAAAGATCTTAGTCGGCGCAGTCGAGGCGAGAGCGCCAGTTCGGGACTGGGCAGCGTGGCTGACCGTGTTACCGGCGTCGAACTGCCGCGGCAGCTGTATACCGCATGTGGGGAATGCCAAACCTCAATCGCGTCGGGCATTTTCAAGATCCAGGGGTTACCAAGAAGGGCCACCAGCGAGTGTGTGATCAGCACGCTGGCGGCCCGGGGTGCGCCGAGAACCGAGGCGGAAGCGGTGCACCGTTTTGTGGTGCCCTGCCGACTATCTGGGGGGAGATCGCGTCGGCAGGGCATACGCCATACCCGAAGTTGAGGGTTCGAGCGATGCCGCCGACGAAAATCTACGGATCCGAGGGTTCCGATACCAGTCTTCGCGGAGTCACAGATACTTGAGTGTTGAACTATCCCCAATTCATGGACAGCGCATGGGGATAACTGATCCGAGCGCGAAACTCTCGAACTGTTTCGCTGCACGAATGTTCAGAGCTTCCGTGGGAAAATAACGCCCATGGCTTCAGGATTCGCAGCTTGGGTTCGAGACCAGATCGTGGCCCGCGGCTATGAAAGTCCAGAGGAAGCAGCTCGGGTGCTCGGTGTGTATCCATCCCAGATGCGTCAGTGGACAAGGATCTCGCGGTCCCCGACCCCGCAGGTGCTGCGGCGCGTGGCAGCGTTGTTCGATGCGCCTGTGCAGGAAGTGTTGATCGCCGCCGGGTTCATGACGGAAGAGGAGAACCGGCCGTGGTCGCCCACACGGAAGTCGCTGCAGCAATTGTCGAACAAGCAGATTCTCGACGAGATTCGGCGCCGGACTGCCGGAGACTTGGGAGGGCCGCCGATTCCTGTGCGGGTGGACGGAGTTCTCCATTCGCCGGATGGCCCGCCCACAGTGTTCGTCAGTTACACCTAGGCGGGCCGCGCACGCCGAGCCGGCAAAGGCGAACGTGCACGAGGATACTACTTCTCGAGTATGGGGCCGAACCGCGCTTGGCGGTTGCACACGGTACTTAAGTATCAGGCAGGCGCGTCGCCAGCGCGTCCATTGTGCCTGCGGTTCAACGTGGCGGCGTGAGCGTTTGAAGAGACCCACCCCCGGCGAGTACACAGCCGGAGGGCAGGCCTTGCGCGGCCGAACTAACCACTCAGAATCGCCGCAGCAATGAAATGATATCCAATTTCCGCGTTCAAAATGCCAGATAGTTCTTCGAGTTTGCGATCCAAGTGCGAAAATTCATTGCCGATAACCTGGTCGAGCGGACTGTGCAGATCGAAGTGGAGCATGCCCGGGCGATGCCGGATCGCACCTCCGCAGTTGAGACGATGCTCATCGGAACCGTAATACTTGAGCGAGCCATCGTCGAGGTTCGTCGACTTGCTCTCGAAGCTGCCAGTTCCCAGATCGACAACGCGCCGCATGCGCAGCTGTGATCGGTGGTGTCCTCACCGTACCTCTTTTGCATTGCGTGGCAATGACTTCCAGAGACCATTCCCGAAAGAAAGCATCTGGGCAGATCGAATCCGGCCGGTTGACCTTGTCTCTCGCGTCGTCACCTGGCCAGAAAGGTGGAAACACCTGCTCATCCGACGCTGGGATCGGTCAGCGGGGTCTACCGATGGAGTGGTCGACACAGGCGCGAGGTCAACAACCTCCTCGCGGCGCAACCCCGCTACGAGTATCTGTAACAATCCCGATATCGACCGGCCTCAGCCGATTCCGACGCGAGCGCACGAAGCCACCCAACTCCGGCGGATTCATGAATCTAATTATGCGTCAAGTGCGGTAGGCGAGTGGGGGGGTAATGCTCCCCTGGTTCCCGTTCGCCAAACCCAGGACGCTGGCAGCATGAACGAATCAGAAATCATCCCAACCATCGCCGCAATCGCTGCGGCTGTCGTCCCAACCGTGCTGTCGGATGGCCTGGAAGAACATTTGCAGGCTGCCAACGCGGCTTCCGATCCCGCGGGCGCTGCCGGGGTGCCCCTGCAGCCAGGCCAGGCAACGCTCGAGCAGGGGGCGATCGACATCCGCCAGCGCCTCGACGTCGGGGACGGCGGCGGTGAGGAATTCGCTGAAGCGGGTCAGGGCTTGGACGTCGGTGGAGGCGGTCTCTACCGGCTGGCCCGAGACTAACCGCCATCGCACCCATCGATTTCCGAGTTCCCGCAACCAGGGTTGGGTGACGCGGTCGAATCGCAGGTGGCTGCGTCGCCGCCGTGCTCGCCCGGCGACACGTGGTTCCTCGACGAAGTTTCGTCCGGATCAACGGAGTTCAGCACTACCTGTGGCGTGCCGTCGACCAGGACGGCACAGTCCTCGACGTGCTAGTTCAGTCCCGTCGAAAGCCAAGGCGGCCAGATAGTTCTTCCGAAAACTGCTCAAGCGACTGGAGTACGTGCCGCGAGTGATTGTGACAGACAAACTCGCAGCTACCAGGGCGCGCACCGTGAGTCGATGCCCTCGGTGGAGCATCGCCGTTCGCGGTATTTGAACAAGCGCGCCGAAAACAGTCATCAGCCGGCCCGGCGGTGGGAGCGGGTGATGCGACGGTTCAAATCACCTGGCCGCGCGCAGTGGTTCCTGACCGCGTTCGGGGTGATCGGATCGCACTTCCGTCCGAGACAGCATCTGCTGTCGGCCGGTGAGTGCCGGCGGGTGATGGCTGATCAGTTTGCCGTATGGCGCGAGGCTACCGGTAGCGCCGTCGCCGCCTGAAAAGGCTTCGGCGACAGGGCCGTTGTATCACCATGCATCCGAACATCCTGCGTCACAGAACATTCTCGTTAATGTGACAATCCCTTCGATAGTTCCCTGGCTTGACGGATCTTTGGTGGCAAGCATCTCGGATCCGGTCTGCCAGGATGAAGTCCTTGTCAGTCCAAATCGCCGGACTCTATCCGGGCCACGAGGTTGACATGCTCGTCACGAACTTCTTTTGCCACGGCTACGAATGCCTCGACCAGCGGGGTGGGGCGCCCGCGCCATCCGATGCACAGCTCCGAACCCGGTACCTGTTCGAGCCTTCGGTACACCAGTGATGCCCGGCGTGCGAACCGGTTCATGCTGGACACAGATACCGACAAGGTGAGTCCGGCCGCGACATTGTCCAGTTCTTCGTCCATGGTTGCGGTTTCCCGACCGATTCTGGGCAGGCTATCCTCGTCGACCCCGAGGTCGCGCAGTGTCCAGAACGCGCGCCAACGTGCGTCGTCGGTGTTTGGTGCAGAAATCACCTGATCTTGCAGATCGGACAAACACACGGAACTCTGTGCGGCGAGAGGATGGGAAGTCGTCATTCCTACTACGAGTGGTTCTGTGAACAAGACTTCAGTGTTCAAATCGGTCAGCTCGATAGGCAGCCGCAAAAATGCCACATCTGTCTCCCCGGACCGCAGACCGCAGGATGGATCTGTGAGGTCGTAGCTTTCGATTCGAGGACTGACGGAGGGGTGGTGAGCCCTGAACTCCGAGATGATCAAGGGGGTCAATTCCAGTGCTGACGCCGCAAAAAAGCCGATCCGCAAAACACCGGACATTTTGGAGTGAGCGCGGCGCGCGTCCTCTACGCCCGAGTCGAGGGCTGCCAGTGCTTGACGTGCTGCTCGGAGAAAGGCCGTTCCGGCGTCGGTCAGTTCGACTGCTCTCGTTGTCCTCGTGAAGAGCGGCACACCTACGTCGTGTTCGAGTTCGGTGATGCTGCGACTCAAGCCCTGTTGGGACACGTACAGTTTCTCGGCCGCACGCGTGAAGTGAAGGGTTTCGGCGAGAGCGATGAAGTGTCGAAGTCGACGCGTGTGAACATCCATCTGACTCGCTCTCGGTATTTGAGTTGTGACGCAGACCCATCTTGGGCTATCGGACCCCGATTCACAACAGGGCAGAGTTAATCGGTTCAAAACTGTTGTTTCCCTCGTCGGAAGCGCATCAGGCACACTCACAGGACGAAATGTGACGTGCATCTCGACTGGTTTCGAAGTTGCCTGTCCCGCGCGAGGGGCCTGATTTCACCTGCTGTGCCGGACAACATCTGGAGACCTGGCATGCCCTGGCCCGGCGGGAAGGCACATATCGCCGACTCCTAACGCTGTCGGAAGTCGAGTGGGGCGTCACTATCCGGATCAATCAATAGCTGAATCACTCAACCGCTCCTAGTAGGCGGATCCAATGTTACGAATGGAGGAAAGATCGTGTTTTCTCTGGAAAATCGAGTTGCCGTAGTCACAGGGGCGGCGTCTGGAGTGGGCTTGGCCATCATCCGCCGGTTCATCGCAGCAGGTGCACAGGTAGCGATGTTCGACCGCTCGGATGCGTCGACCATCGCCGAGCAAATCGGCGGGACGTTTCACTTGGTTGACGTCGCAGACGACGCTTCCGTTGGTGCTGCATGCGATGCCGTAGCTGAGTTGCACGGGCGCATAGACGTGATGGTCAACAATGCCGGAGTCTTTAACACCGCAACCATTGAATCCTCGTCCGACGACGATTGGACTCGGCAATACCGCATAAACACCCTTGGTCCGCTTCACGGAATAAAACACGCGGCCCGGCACATGCCCGCAGGCGGATCGATCATCAATACGTCCTCTGTCGCCGCGCTCATGGGCTTTCCCGGGTACGGCGGTTACTCGACCTCCAAGTCGGGCGTCGTTGCTCTGACGAAGGTCGCGGCACTCGAATACGGCTCCCGCGGCATCCGGGTCAATTGCATTTGTCCCGGGTCGGTCGAGACGCCGATGCTCGCTTCGCAGGACAACGCCGCCGACGAAATCTGTTTGGTGACCGTGGCGTCGGCGACGGGTCGCATTGTGACGCCCGAAGAGGTCGCAGCCCTGGTCCACTTCCTGGCCTCGAACGAGTGTGGCTCGATTACCGGCGCCGTCATCCCGATCGAAGGCGGACTTACGAGCGGTTTCACTCCAGCTCTGGCTGAAGCAGCGATTGTCAGCTCTCAGAGGATCGAGTAGGCGTTCCTTAAACCACCTCGTTCGAAACCATCGGCGAGATCCCCCCATCTCAGTCAGGTAGGCATGCCATGTCTCATCAATCCTCCACGGCGCCCTCCGGTTCCGTCGCCGGAACCGAAACCAGTCCGACGCCTGCCCCTGTGGGAAAGGGCATCGGCGTGCGAGGTGTCGTATTCCTGGTAGCTGCCGGCGCCGCCCCGCTCGCCGCTGCGGTAGCGGTGTTTCCCGTTGTGGTCAGTTCCAGCGAAAGTCCGGTTTCGCCCCTGTTTTTTGTCGTTGCTGCACTTGCGCTCGCAGTGTTTGCCGTCGGATTCACTCGCATGGCTCACGAAGTCAGGGACGCCGGCGCCTTCTACGACTTCGTTCGTGCCGGATTGGGTCAGGCGTTCGGGCGTGGAGCAGCCACGTTGGCGTTGGTGTCGTATGCGTTGCTGTTTGTCGCGCTCGTCGCATATCTGGGGGCTTCGACCGGAGCTGCTGTCGAGTTCTTCGCCGGCGTCGTCATCCCATGGTGGGTGTGGAGCACCGGGTGGCTGACAATTACCGGCGTATTGGCATACCGCGACATTGCTCTGAGCACGAAAATTCTCGGTGTTTCGTTGATATTCGAAGTCGCGATCATGCTCGCGCTCGATGTCGTCATGGTGTTCCGCGGTGGACCCGAAGGAACCGATGCGTCGTCCCTGAATCCGCTGCATTTCACGGAGGGCACACCCTCGCTTGGCCTGATGTTCGCATTTTTCGGGTTTGTGGGATTTGAGGCCACCGTCATCTTTCGAAGTGAAGCACGCGATGCGCAGCGAACCATCCCGCGAGCGACCTACATATCGATCGTCTCAATCGGGTTGTTCTATGCGTTCAGTTTGTTCGCCATCGCCGTCGGCGCAGGCCCCGACAGTCTCGTCGCTAAGGCGACCGAAAGCCCTCAGAGCCTGATCACGGATCTCGCGTTGACGTTCCTAGGGGTCTTCGGTCGGAATGCCATTCAAATTCTCGTATTAGTAAGCCTATTCGGCTGTTTTCTAACATTCCACAACGTGCTCGCCCGCTTCACATTCAACTTCGGTGCGGCGGGTTTGCTTCCCGTAGGACTAGGTCGAGCGCATCCACGTCACCGCGCACCCTCTCGTGCGTCGGTGGTGGTAACGGTGTTCGGGATGCTTGCAATCGCCGGGTCCGTCATGCTCGGCTTGGACCCAGTGCTCGACGTGTACACGTGGTTCTCCGGCGCAGCCACCCTGGGAATTATTGTGCTGATGGCCTTTACCTCGTTGGCGGTGATGGCATACTTCCGCGGACACGAACGCGGATCCTGGCTGACCACGTTCATAGCGCCAGCAGTTTCGTTGATGGCGTTCGCAGGACTGATCTTCCTGGTGGTGAAGAATTTCCCGCTATTGGTCGGTGGCAACGGTGTCGCGGTCGCCTTGATTTCACTACTGACTATTGCGCTGGTTGGGGGAGCCGGTAGCTCCGTGCTCGGCAAATCATCGGCGGCGAGCATCTAACCGACCGGATCCGTTTGCAGACGTTCGCTCCATTTTCATCGTCCATCGCGCGTGCAGAATTTGCATGGTGCCGACCATTGAATGTATCTCTCCGACAGAATGATCCGTCAAAATTTGAGTCGAAATCGCCGCACTATGAGAATGCGCGTCACCCCTACCTCCCGCACGCCGAACGGCGGATTGCGGTCGTTCACAGAAAGCGAAGCATCATGACTGGCCAGTTGGAGAACAGAAGTATCGTCATCACAGGCGTCGCCGATCCCCAGGGAATCGGCTTCGGGACGGCGCGAGTGCTCGCGCAGAAAGGGGCGCGGCTGACCCTCGTGGATATCTCTGAGCAGGTGCACGACCGACGCGACGACCTGCTGCATGAAGGATTCGATGTCCGCGCTGCCACTGTCGATTTGACGGTGCATTCAGATGTTTCCGAGATGATCGAGCAAACCCAAAGGGACGCCGGTGCTATCGACGGCTTGGTGAACCTCGCGGGTATTGCAGCACGCGCCAAGAAGGGCGACGATGTCGACTTCGATGTGCCACTCCTTGCCACGACATCGATCGACTCGTGGGAGCGCACGATCGCGATCAACCTCACGACTCAATTCAACTGTGTGCGTGCTGTTCTGCCGCACATGATTGAGAGAAGGTACGGCCGCATCGTCAATTTCTCCTCCGTCACCGGACCGGTCGGCGCTATCGCGGGACTCGGCGCCTACGCAGCGGCCAAGGCAGGTGTAGTGGGTCTCACCAAGTCGATCGCACTCGAGAACGGTCAGTTCGGTATCACTGCAAACGCGATTGCGCCTGGGTACATCAACACCGCCGCACTCACGCCCGGCATGCATATTGGGGGAGAGAACACCCCGCTCCGGCGAAGTGGTGAGCCATACGAGATCGGCGCGCTCGTCGGATTTCTTGCCGCAGAGGAGTCTTCGTACGTCACAGGTCAGCTGATCACCATCGACGGAGGAAACATGATTCAGGAGTACAAGGGCCCCGGCGAACTCGTTCTGTAGCAGGCAGACCTGTAGCAGAGGCGGAAGAGATAGTCATTCGCCTCTCCGCCGTCCTTACCTCCTAAACGTTCACCGAATCTACTTGGACTTCAGTTCCAGAGAGGAGCCAGTCGTGCGCAGGTCCCTCACCGCCGATGGTGGTATCACGACACCGACGCTCGGATTCCTCGTCAACCCTGTCGCCGGGATGGGCGGTAGCGTCGGACTGAAAGGTACCGACGGGCCCGGCATACTCCGCGAAGCGAAACTCCGCGGCGCCATGCCTGGCGCTGAGACACGCGCCGTTCGCGCATTGAAGCGACTGTCGACGACGACGTCGTCCTTTCGAGTGCTCGCTGGCCCGGAGGAAATGGGGGCGACCGCCGCGCGCGTCGCGGGCTTGAAACCGGAAACATTGGGCCGGTTGAACTCTGGCGACTCAACCGCAGCGGATACACAAACGACGGCACGCGCCATGGCCGAACGGAATGTTGACCTGATTTTGTTCGTCGGCGGTGACGGTACTGCACGAGATGTACTCGCCGCGGTCGGAGACCGCGTTCCCTTACTCGGTGTACCCGCCGGCGTGAAAATGCAATCTGCGGTGTTCGGCACCAGTCCGGAGAACGCCGGCTATCTGGCAGGGCTGTTCCTG
Source organism: Rhodococcus sp. D-46 (assembly GCF_011290655.1). NCBI lineage: Bacteria > Bacillati > Actinomycetota > Actinomycetes > Mycobacteriales > Nocardiaceae > Rhodococcus > Rhodococcus sp. D-46. The sequence continues at coordinate 167,395 of NZ_JAANTF010000010.1, forward strand.
GCTCGAAGCCCGGCGGCCAAAATCCGTGAAGCCGAGGTGATGGATCTCGACGAGGGGGCAATTCGTGAGGACAGGTTGTCGGCGCGACTCTACGGCTACGCGGTCAGCCCCTTCGAACGCCACCTCGTTCAAAACGCGAAGTCTGGATCGCGAGCGGGAAGCGAGAGGGACCTTGACGCGGCCGCCCGGCAACTGGCAAACACCATGCAGGCAGGCTGTCTCTATATTCTGGGACCGGGCACAACCACCCGACGCGTCGCTGACGCCTTGGGTTTGCCTTCGACGCTATTGGGTGTTGACGTCATCCTGGATGGGCAACTGATAGGGGCCGATGTCGACGAACATGCGCTGCTTCATCTCGTGGGAAATCACGAAGCACGCATTGTCGTCAGTATTCTGGGTGGGCAGGGCAGCCTCTTCGGCCGCGGAAATCAGCAAATCAGTTCGAAAGTTATCGAGAAGGCCGGACTCGACAACATCTTGGTGCTCGCATCCCTGGACAAGTTGATCGCCCTCCACAATTCACCGCTACGGGTCGACACCGGTGATTCCGAACTCGACACCCGTCTCGCCGGCTATATCCGTGTTCGCACAGGAGCTGACCGCAGCACGATTCTCAGAATCGCCTAGTTGCCACCAATCTTTGTACCAAACAATGAAACTGAGGAAACTTCATGAGTAGACCCACAGCCCATCCGTACATGGCCAATTCGGTGCCCGCCGTTCAAACGGAGATGCTCGAAGCGATAGGCGTCACGGACATTGCGGAACTGTTCGAACAGATTCCTCTCGACCATCGCACCACCCGGCCGCTCGACTTGCCACCAGCACTCAGCGAAGGCGAACTCCGGCGTCACCTTCTGAGCACTCTCGCGAAGAACCGTACGTGCGAACAGAACTTGAACTTTCTCGGCGCCGGTCTGTGGCAGCATCATGTTCCCGCAGCGTGCGACGAGGTGGTCCGCCGGAACGAGTGGCTAACATCTGTCTTCGGAGAGCCCAGCTCGGATCACGGCCGCAATCAGGCCTGGTTCGAGTTCTGCAGCCAACTTGGCGAGCTGCTCAAACTTGATCTGGTCGGATTGCCCGTTCGCAGTTGGGGTTCCGCTGCAGGACATGCCATAAGGATGGCGGCTCGTATTACCCAACGAACTGAAGTAGCGATTGTTCGCGCGATCGATCCCGAACGGTTGTCCGTCATTCGCAACTATTGCGAGCCGGTCGAAATGGAAAGCCATATCGCAGTCCGTCTAGTTGACTACGATCCGGCCACCGGGCTGATGAATTTGGATGACCTCCGCGCCGTAGTGGGCGAGCAGACTGCGGCGGTGTACTTCGAAACGCCGTCTTATCTCGGCGTGATCGAGCAGCAGGGAGCGGAGATCGCAGCCATCGCGCGTGCTGCGGGCGCGGAAACCATTGTGGGCGTCGATCCGATCTCGCTTGGCGTTCTTTCGTCACCAGTAGATTTCGGCGCGGACATCGTCGTTGGCACGGTTCAGCCGCTCGGTATCCACATGCATACCGGTGGCGGGGTCGGAGGTTTCATTGCCTCGCGCGACGAGGACCGTTACGCCCATCAGTACCCCACGTTGTTCATCAGCATCGCCGAGACAATCAAGGCCGGCGAGTACGGTTTTGGTCTCAGCCTGTTCGAGCAGTCCTCTTATGGTCTGCGAGACAAGGGAAATGACTGGACTGGCCATTCGGTATATATGTGGGCGATCGCCGCCACCACGTACATGGCAATGATGGGGCCGCAAGGGTTCGAAGATGTCGGCGGACTCATTCTGCAGCGTGCGCACTACGCCGCACAACTATTGTCCGACCTCGACGGTATCCACGTCACCTTTCCGTCCGGTTTCTTCAAGGAATTCGTCGTCAACTTCGACGACACCGACAAGAGCGTCGACGAGATCAACGCAGCACTGCGGGATCTTCAGATTTTTGGGGGCAAGGACCTATCTCGGGATTTTCCTGAACTGGGTGCCAGCGCGCTGTACTGCGTCACAGAAGTTCACACAATGGCCGACATAGAGCGCCTCGTTGGCGCTGTCAGGAAGGTGACCGCGAAATGAGCGTCAAGATAGAAGAGATCCAGGCGCCGGTCTGGAACGAGCCGGTGATCATGGAAATGGGTTACGCCGGCCGTCGTGGCGCGTTGTTTTCGCCAACCGAGGAAGCGATCGAGGCGCGCGTTGGTGCTGCAGTCGACCTGGTTCCCGCCGCTATGCGCCGTCGCGACCGCCCCGCGTTGCCAGAACTGTCTGAGCCGGAGGTGCTGTACCACTACTTGCGGTTGTCCCAGCAAACATTGGGGATGATGGGTACTAGCCTATTCGGCACCTGCACGATGAAATACAACCCGCAGATCAACGAGGCAATTGCCTGGCGCCCGGAAGTCACTGAGGTACATCCACTTCAGCACGAAGACACGCTGCAAGGGACCTTGGAAATTGTGCACGGTATGGATCGCATTCTGCGTGAGCTCTCAGGAATGGACCAGTTCGTCTTCCAAGCTGGCGGAGGCGCCGAGGCTGCCTTCGTTCACGCCGCCGTGACACGCGCCTATCACGCGTCCCGTGGCGAGTTGGAGCAGCGCAACGAAATCATCACAACTATTCAAACCCACCCCTGCAACGCGGCGACAGCTGCCGCCGCCGGGTTCAAAGTCATCACGCTCATGCTCGACGAGAACGGTTACCCGTCGCTCGACGCGCTCAAGGCCGCGGTTTCCGACCGAACGGCAGCCTTGATGGTCGGAAACCCCGACGATATGGGTGTCTACAACCCCGACATGAAAGAGTGGGTACGAATTGTTCACGAAGCAGGCGGCCTCTGCTTCTACGACAGTGCGAACTTCAACGGAACGATGTCGAAGATTCGTCCGCGCGAAATCGGATTCGATGCGTGTATGTTCATGCTTCACAAGACCTTTGGAGCACCCAAGAGTGGCGTCGGCGGTCCTGCCACTGGAGCCTACGGATGCTCGGCAGCGCTCGCACCGTTCCTACCGGCGCCAATCGTCACGGTTGATGGCGATCATTACAGTCTTGATCACGACCGCCCGCAAAGCGTCGGAAAGATACGCGAATTCTGGGGTAATGTGCCTGTGATTCTCAAGGCTTACGCGTGGGTGCGCGCCATGGGGGCCGACGGAATTGCGCAAGCGTCGGACATCTCCGTGCTCGGGAACAACTATATGGAGAAGGGGCTCCTCGCAATTCGAGGCGTGACTCGCTCGCACCCGGAGAGTAAGAGCCCTCGCCTCGAAATGACGCGGTACAGCATGCAGACTCTCAAAGATGAGACCGGCGTCGATGTGCACGACGTACAAAACCGCATGACTGATTTCGGTATCGACGCAATGTGGACCAGCCATGAACCGTGGCTGATTCCTGAACCCTTTACGCCTGAGGCCGGCGAAATGTACGGCAAGGAGGCTTTGGATCGCTGGGTCGCGGTACTCGCGCGCATTTCGGATGAGGCGTACTCAAACCCCGATATCGTCAAGACTGCGCCTCACAATCAGGCCATTCACCGATTGAAGCCTGGCGTCACCGACGATCCGCGTACCCGGGCTACGACGTGGCGCGCGTTCCAACGAAAGCTCACCGAGAGCCGTACGTAGGTCGACGTACTTGTGTGCAATTCACCGTCTGACTCTCTCGATCCGTGTTTATCAATTCTCATGACATAATTCTTTTATGGGTGCACACATCAGCACAAGGGTCGTAGCAAACTTTTAAATTGCTTTCTCGGCCAGGCTTATGCGCGATTATCAACAAGGAGCCTTCATGGCGGGACTGGATACCCCGGTAACACCCCTAAAATTTCTCGAGCGCACAGCTGAGGTTCATCCGAATAGGATTGCGGTGATAGACGGAGATCGGAGGATTTCGTATTCCGGCTTCGTCTCAGTCGTCACACGCCTCGCCCACGGTCTTCGTCAGTTCGGGGTCCGGCCCGGAGACCGAGTCGCCTACCTGGCAACCAACTCAGCTGAACTACTTGCCGCCCACTACGCAGTTCCGCTGGTCGGCGCAGTTCTAGTTGCGATCAATACGCGACTTTCACCAGCGGAAATCGAATACATCTGTAATCACTCCCAAGCCGTCATTTTGCTTGGCGATCCCAATCTGCTTGGACAGCTGCACAACTCACCGTTGCGGACGGTGCGCGAGACGGTCCAACTACCGCAGCAGGACGGTACCTATCCAGACGTCGGGTCATCACTGATCAACTATGAAACGCTCATGGCTCGCGGATCGGACGAGCCGTTGCCATGGGAGATCGACGACGAGACCCGAACTATCTCAATCAATTACACCTCCGGTACGACGGGACGCCCGAAGGGTGTGATGTATACCCACAGGGGTGCTTACCTCAACTCCCTGAGTCAAATACATCACCAAGGTTTCGACGCAAATACCCGATACCTGTGGACATTGCCCATGTTTCACTGCAACGGGTGGTGTGGTCCCTGGGCGATAACTGCGGCATCCGGAACTCACGTGTGTATCCGTGCAGTTCGCGGTGACGCGATGTGGTCACTGATCGACAACGAGAAGATCGACCATATGAGCGGTGCTCCGACGGTGCTCACCACGCTGGCCGCAGCCGAATCGGCGCATCCACTCAAGCACAATCTGATCATCACTACCGCGGGAGCCCCGCCAAGCCCGACCACAATCCAGGCGGTCAGGGCACTCGGAGCCGACCTAGTGCACGTCTATGGACTGACCGAAACTTACGGGCCGTGTGCGGTCTGCGAACCTCAGGCAGCGTGGTCCGCTCTCGACGAAGAAACACTCGCAAACTTGCTGGCGCGTCAAGGAGTTGGGATGCTCGCATCCGGTCCGGTGCGGGTCGTGCGCACCCAACAGCAGCCTGGTGGCGAACTCGTCGATGTCGTGAGAGACGGCACCGAGATAGGCGAGATCGTCATGCGCGGAAACATTGTCATGAAGGGCTACTTCGAGGACGAACAGGCCACCGCAGAGGCTTTCTCCGGCGGCTGGTTCCATTCCGGAGATCTGGGGGTCATGCACCCCGATGGTTACGTTCAGCTCGTGGATCGTGCTAAAGACATTGTCATATCCGGAGGAGAGAACATCTCGACGGTCGAAATCGAGCAAGTGCTTATGAGTCACCCGTCAGTATCGGACGTCGCGGTGATCGGCGTTCCGGACTCGAAATGGGGAGAGCGGCCGAAGGCATTTGTGGTTGTCGAATCGGGCTCCAAAACTTCCGATTTTGATTTGACACGGTTCGTACGAGAGCGCATCGCGGCTTTCAAGGCGCCGCGCGAGATCGTATTTCTCACCGAACTGCCGAAGACATCAACTGGAAAGACACGCAAGAACGAGCTGCGAGATAGCGAATGGAATGGAAAGCGCGAGCGAATCCGCGGGTGAGTGCATATAGACGAAAAATCACACATCCTCGCGCTGAGTTAAGGTGGTCGGCCGATTTGAATAGGCTCACTTTTGGCTGACTGTATGAGAATTGCATTAATCTCGAAAGGACGCGGACATGACAGAAGACGCAGCTCGCCGGGTACTCGCCGAAATCGAGGAATCATGTGAAAGAATCATCCAAGACGTAAAATGTCTAGTTGAGGTACCCAGCGTGAATCCGAATTATCCAGGAGTCCGGTCCGAGGAATACCTCGGCCAAGAGTCTGAGGCGAATCTCTTGCTTCGGGATCGGTTTGGATATCTTTTCGACCGCTCCCAACTCGTCAAGAGTCAAGAGCGACGGGAAAACTTCGCCGGGGTCGTGAATGGAAGTGGTAAGGGTCGATCGCTCCTACTCAACGGACACATTGACGTCGTGCCAGCAGGGAATCCCGATAAGTGGGAAACTGACCCCTTCATCGCCAGCGAGGTCTCCGGGAGAATCCACGGCCGAGGCGCAAGTGACATGAAAAGTGGCGTGATAGCGGCATTCAGTGCGATCGAAGCGATTCGTAGGTCAGGTATCCAGCTTACTGGCGACTTGGTTGTCCATTCAGTTGCAGGCGAGGAACTGGGCGAGCACGAAGTCGGCACGGGATGCGTGCTTCAGAACGGCTACACGGCGGACGCAGCCATCGTTGTCGAGCCTTCAGCTAGCTTCGACTCGCCGCTGACCATTAATCCGACTGCTGCCAGCCTGTTGTGGGGCAGAGTCCGGGTTGAGGGATTAGCCGGGCACCCAGGGCTTCGACGCGAGTTGGTGCGCGCAGGTGGAGCGGGAACCCGCGCAGGCGTGAACGCAATCGACAAGGGATACCTGGTTTTGCAAGCGCTCTACCGAATGGAAGAACAGTGGGGAATGAGCAAACAGCGACCACTTTTCAAGCCAGGGCAATTCGTCGTCATGCCGGGTACGATTCACGGTCGGGGGAAAGACATCGATATCCCGTTCGTATTCGCTGAATATTGCGAGATAGATTTCATTGTCTGGTATCCACCGGAGGAGGACTCAGATTCGGTAAAGCTCGAAATAGAAAACTTCGTCAACCGGTCAGTCTCTTTGGATCCATGGCTAGCAGAAAAACTGCCCACCTATGAATGGCCGGTTGAGTTCCCGGGCTTCAGCACCCCGGCTGATCACGAGATTGTGCGTACTCTCGGGAAAAGTCACGAGCGCGCAAACGGAATCTCGGCAATCGTCGAGGCGTTTCCAGCCGCCTGCGATGCGACATGGATTGCGAAAACTGATATCCCGGTCGTGAATTACGGCCCCGGTCATTTAGCAAATGCGCACAAGCCGAACGAGTATTGCGATGTCGACGAAATATTCGCGGCGACCAGGAGTTTGGCGCTCACTGCACTTCAGTGGTGCGGTGTCAAATGAACACTCTGTATTGGGTGTGGCACTGCCAAGTTGTTGCGATCCGCTAATCTGAGATGATCCGGTGATGTCGTCGACGTATAGGGTTCCGATTCCCGCGCGAGATCATCACACACTGTGTGGCTCTACCATCGGTTCACTCTCTCGTTCGCGACGTCGAGTTATTGATGTCCTCACGGCGGGTTCGGTAGTTTCTGGCGACTGCGAGGACCTGTCCGAGTTCGCGCCGGCAGAGTGCACGAGGACAAGTGCGTCATGCAAGTGACGAACGCCTGAGTGTCGGCTATTGGGAACGGTGTGCCACCGGTTCGCACTGCGGACCGGCGGCATTCCGTGTGCTTCGAACACTGCCGATCCGAAGGTTCGAATATGTTGCTGTACAACAGATTTACTCCAGAAATTGATTGATCGAGATCACATTTTCCCGTAGTGTGACGTGTGCAACATCGCGCACTTCGGCGCACATTCACCTAACACTCTCCAGGAGACTGCCATGGGTTCATCCGACACCGATCTCAAACTACTCGACAGTGTCATCAGCGTCGCAGGTGCGTTGGCAGCAATATTCGGCGGAGTTGCCGGTGTTGCCGGGCTCGCGACATTTCTCGGGACCGGCGGCGGATCGTAGGCGGCTTACGCTCGGTCGCACCGATGGGGCTGAAAGCTCGATCTCGACGATCAGATCCGCGTGCGGGCAGACTGCCTTGAGCGCGTTGGCATTCGGGTGATCGACCGCTCGCACCCACTCTGCAGCCGCCCCGGAACTTTTTCCGGAGCGGCTGTGGCGTTTCTTTGGACGCTCCGAGTGAACGACCGCGGGAACTTCGACATACCAGGTCGGGTCGCCCTTCTCCTGCCCGACTCCGGCTTTCGATTCACTTATCGTGAAAGCGGCCGGCCAGGATCGTGAAGGTCACAGCTCCGGAAGGCTGCGACCAGTCCAAACGCCGTGCGGCCCGGAAGGCTGTTGGTTGCGCGCGGTAGTGGAATGCCGAGAACGACGGTGTGAACGTCCCGCGTCGACCGGCTTGGGGTGCTTGGGCGGCGAGATGCGGGGGAGGAATGTGGTGGCGTCGGTGGGTGTTGGTGGGTGAGGGGTAAGTGGTAGGGCGGTCTTCGAATGAGCTGTGCGCAGTCGATTCGGCTGTGGCGTTGGAGAGTGCTTCGCGGGTGTGGCGGCCGGTTGTCGGATCCTCGTGTACTTATACGCCTTCCGATGACCAGCGCGAGGTGAGGATGGCGTTCGGCGAAAAGGCCAGACGACGACTCCGCGGGGTGTCGTAGAACAAATCTCCTCGACTGCATCTTCCCTCTCGGCATCCACATATGGTGGTGCCTGTCGCGCATTTTCGGCGCTGGGTATTTCGATTGCCTGACAGTCACCGGCTGCTCAGAACGGCGTCGACCGTTCTCATCATGTTCTCTCCAAAGGCCTTCCGTGAGAAGCCTTCGGCCCATGCGCGGATTGCCTTCGCATCGAAATCGTTTGGATCGAATGTCTCCATTGCTTCTGCGAGACCTCCAACTACCTTCGCGTCGTCGCCAGGGGCCACGAGAAGACCGGACTTGCCTGGGATAACTGTGTCGAGGGCACCGCCTTCGCCCAAAGCGATCACTGGGGTCCCGGTGGCCATCGCCTCGACCGGGACGATGCCGAAGTCCTCAACGCCGGGCATCAGCAGGGCTCGGGCTCGTCGGTAAAGATCCAGAAGCTGATCGTGGGGGACTCGCCCGACAAAGACCGTGTCTTCGGCGGCCAACTCCTTGCATACGTCCATCCATCGGCCATCGCCCACAACGACGAGTTTCTTGCCCGCCTGCCGTGCGGCTCTAATCGCAAGGTCTGGACGTTTGTAGGGCACCAAGCGGCCGGCAAGTAGGAAGAAATCTTCCCGTTCGATCGAGAAATCAGGGGTGAATCCATGGGTGTCTACAGGGGGATGCACCACCACTGCTTTTCTGCCCCACCAGCGTTCAATCCGGTCGGCAACTTCGGTCGAGTTCGCGACTACCTGGTCGAGTCGGCGCACAGCTTTCAGCTCGCCGCGTCGCGCGACTTGTGCCAATGCTGCGAGCACGGCAGCGCCAGCTACGCCTCCCGACTCTTGCGCGCGAAAGGCGGGATCCCAGGCCCAGCGCGCCGGACTGTGTACGTATGCGATCACCGGGGCGTCGGTGGCGAAGGCCGCTTGTGTGGCGAATGCATGGTGGCTCACCACTACCGCATCGACCTCTCCCAGTTTCATGCCGCGAAAAGCGCTGGGTAGCAGCGGCATCAGCGGTGCGTAAGAAGACCTTCCCAGCATCCGGTAGGCGCCGTCGACCCAGGTGGTCACAGGAGGGGACGAAAGTCCTGAAGGTATGCCTGCAGGTCGTGCAAGAGGCACATGGACAGTGGCTTGCGGCCAAGTCAGGGATAATTGCTCGACTACATGTTCAGAACCTGCGATCTCGGTGAATCGCTCGTGCACTATCGCTAATTTGGGTTCGTTCATGTTTGCTTCGAGACTCCCTCGGCGTGTGACAGTTTTTCGATACGTGCTCTTTGGATCGGCCGATTGAGCGTTGTTGATAACCAGCCAGATTCAGCTTCGGTGCCGTGGATGCAACTGAAACGACCGATGGTCCGGCAAGACCAGTACGTTCGTGCCGAAGGTACCATTTCATCGGCGAAATCGGACATTTGACACGGCATCATTGTCTCCATCAAATTGACGGACCTGCAACAATTCACCTATGGACACTCCCAGTACAGGTCAGGCGAGCCGCGATGGCGAGTTGGTTGATCTGTTGTTCGATGCCCGACATATCCGTCAGAGTGGTATCGGCACCTACATCAGGACCCAAATTCCTATACTCGAGCAGGTACTGAACGAGCGCGGATTCAAGCTGGCCATCCTTGCCGACCGAAACGCGGAACCGCACACCAGCAAAGGAACTCGTGTTATTTTCGCGGATCCCGCGGGTGTCCGAATGTACTCAATGGGTGAACAGCGCGTGTGGCGTCGCGCATTGTCGGCAACCCACCCACGGGCACTGTGGGTTCCGCACTACCCCTTTCCTTTTGCACTAACGTCTCCTCGCAATCGGGACCTTCGATACTTCTCTACGGTGCATGACACGCTCCATATCGAAGACAAGAAGCTGAGCGACCAGAATCGCGCAAAGAACGCGTACGCGTGGACGATGCTGAAACTCAGTGCGCGGAGGGCTGCAACGATTTTCACCCCGTCTCAGGCCACCGCTCGTTCTATGGCTGCCATCGCACCCTCAACTGAGGTACTGGTGACACCGATACCGGTAGACGACGTGTGGTTCTCTGAAGCTGACTCGGCATCGTCTCCAATTCAGCGGCCATACATTTTGTATGTCGGCAATATCAAGCGGCACAAGAACTTACCGGTACTTCTGGACGCATTTGCGAAAATCTCAGATTCCATCCCACATACACTGGTGATAGCCGGTGGCGATGAGTCACTCAGGACACTCGACGACCGAATCAACCAGCTTGTGGCAAGCCTGGGTGAACGTGTGCAGTTGACTGGCCGACTTCCGTTCGACAGTTTGCGTGCTCTGGTGGCTCAGGCGGATTTGTTGGTGATGCCTTCACTTTTCGAAGGCGCTGGTCTTCCGCCGCTGGAGGCAATGGCGTCGCGTACCGCTGTTCTGGCGTCCGACATCGCAGTGTTGAGGGAAACATGCGGCGACGGAGCAGAGTATTTCGATCCGCATGATTCCGCAGCCTTGGCTGAACTCGTGAAAACGTACTGTGACAACGAAGACGCCAGGGCATCGTTGAGTCATCGTGGAGAGTTGCACGTCAAGCAGCGCCAGTCCGAGATCGTGTCAACAGCTACTGCCGAGAAGATTTGTTCCTTCCTGAGTGAGGCACCCATTGGCTAATCGGTCGTCGGCGCTGTCGCGTCGCAAATTTCTCGGAATGGTTCCGGCAGCGCTGGCACTCCCTGCCGCTCTGCCAGAACCCTTCAACGCCGTTCGCCGCGCAGTGAATGGTGGTGACATCATCGATGTCCGCGACTTCGGTGCCGTAGGTGACGGCACACAAGATGACTCGACTGCCATTCGCAATGCCGTCGCCGAACTGAAATCTGGAGACGTCTTACTTTTTCCTCCAGGTCAGTACCGCTTTGCCCAGCGTCATCCAGCAAGCGGGGCGGCGATCTCGATAGTGGGGATCTCCGATGTTTCGATCGACTTCGACACCGGTGCCGAACTTCTGATGGACAACCTGGACGACAACGGTGCCGGCACGAGTCACGGCATCGTGCTGCGTGGTCCGCTGGAGCGCGTATCTCTTCGCAACGTCGCAGTGCGGTGGGCAAGCCAGCCGGCGCTGCGGTCGATGGGCGACGGTATCAGGGTCGTGGGTTATGCATCGGACACGTCGGCAGTCCCCGATGGTTGGACCGGCTCGGGCAGGCCTGTTAGTTGGGTGACGTTGAGCGACTGCAGAGTCGAGTCGAGCCCGCAGGCAGGTGTGATCATGATGGGCGTTTCCGACATCACTGTTGACGGACTTCACGTCGAGAACACCATGGCCGACGGACTCCATTTCAACGCGTGCCGACGCGGAACCGTCGAACGGTATTCAGCAACGAACACTGGTGACGACGGTTTGGCACTGGTCACCTACTATTCTCCAGAAGCCCAGTTCGACAGCGCTTCCGAGACCTTTTCCTTCCCTACGTTGACTGAGTGGTCGAACACAGACTTCGATGTCACCGATGTCCACGTGTCGGGCGGTGCGGCAAACGGAGTGCGTTTGGCGGGGGTCAATCGATCAACGGTAGCTGCAGTAGTGGTCGATGGGATATCGAACGGCGCAGGTGTCTTGGTTGACTCGGCATCGCCGGACTCGGGCGCCGGGTGGCACTATGTGGCATCGCGCGGCGTGCGGCTGGATGGGCTCACCGTTGAGGATTCTCATACAGGGCTGCACGTACTGGCAAGACCGAACGGGTCGACTGGCGACGCCTTCAGCCGGTTCGACCTAGAGGTAGCGGGCGTTGCCGTTAACAACTGTCGTTACTGGTCGGTTCTCGTGGAATCTATTGCAGCCCCGCCTGTTACCGGCATTTCCCTGATCGATTGCACGGTGATCGACACCGAAATAGGTCCAGGTACCGGAGCTGTCGGGCTGCAGAGGACCCAAGATGTTTCACTGGGAACCGTCTCCATCACGACGGCGAAGTCTGCGGTGGCGTTCTCAGCCGACAACTCGGCACAGTTCACGATCGATCAGCTCAACGTGACCGTGACTGGTCCGCCGCTCGGTTCCGAAGCCGGCGGACCATTCGCCGTGTTCCAGGGCTCATCCGGGACAGTGGTTGCTGCGGATTTGGTTTGGGAGCAAGCACCCTCGTCGTGGCTACCTATTCTGATCTTCAGTGACAACTGTGTCGATGCCACGTCTACGAACCCGGAAGTGAGGGTGGGTACCGTGACAACCACCCCGCCCAAGGGAGAGCCGGTCTTCGTCGCCTGCCGATGACGAACTCGATGCCGATCGGTTTTCTGTCAGACGTTTGTTTTGATCGGGCGGGAGTCGCGCGTGAGCAGCTTTGCCGCTGACAATCGTTTGCTGCGTTTGCGTGCGCTGCGTGCCAGTGGCCTCGGGGAGTCGTTGAGTACAACGCCCCAGACTCGTAATTCGGCCAACGACAAACGTTCGATGACGGCACCCAGTTCGGCGTACCTCGTATGGTCAGATCGCGCCACGAGCAGGACACCGTCGGCCCAGCGTCCCAGCACAAGGGCGTCCGATCGGTCAGTCATCGGTGCGGTATCGACGATGACGTAGTTTGCGCGAGCAGCAAGATTCGCGAGTCCGTTGCGCATCCGAGTGCTCCCGAGTAGTTCGGACTTGCCGGAAGCAGTGCGTCCCGCCGCGATGAACGAGAGCTTTGGATGCCAACTCGCAGTGATGTATCGGTCGATGTCGTCACCATTGAGTAGGTAATCGATCAGACCGGCTGGTGAAGCGTTCTTTTCATTATCAGAACCGTGGCGTCCGGAGCGCACATTCGCTTCGTCTGTTCCTGCGGCATCGACGAATACGACCTCATTGCCGCTCTCAGCGAGAGCGATTGCGAGGTTCAGCGCGACCGCTGTCTTACCGTCGCCGGTGACTGCACTCGAAACGATGATGGTTCGGCATTCGCCCCGACCGGGTTCGTGGTCGGCGATCACGGTGCGGAGACGGCGGAATGCCTCCGCGGCAGGGCTCTCTCGCGAGAAGTCGACAACACCGGTTTCCAACGCTGTGTCCGCAGGAATGCCGGCCAGGACTGGCCCGGACAGAAACTTGCCGAGTGCGGCAACATCTTGAACTTTCCGGCTCATCTGATTGCGCAGATATGCGTATAGCAACCCCACCAAAAGCCCGGCGATCACACCGAGTGCGGTATTGCGCATATACTGCGGTCCGCCCTCAGCGTCGTCGGTTACCGCCGGGCTGATGACCGACAACCGCACTGGGTCCGGAACGAGGGTTTCCGACTGATCTGGTGCCGGTTGTGCAGGTGTGCTCCCGTCCAAAACGGCAACGGCACCGGGAAGTGCTTGCGCTAGAGCATTAGCGAGCTTCGCCGAGGTATCGGCGTCCTCCGCGCGCACGGTCACCGTCAGGATCGCGCTTCCGACATTGGCACTGGCCGTGGTCATTTCGCGCACGTCAGAGTTCGACATCTCCAATCCGGTGTTCGCCAGAGCGGTTTCGATGAGGAAGTCGGAGCTCAGCAACTTCGTGTACGCCTCAGTTCGCTGACGACTTGTACCGTCGGTGTCGCCGAAGTGAGGCGTCTGGTAGATCACCGCGGAAGATTCGTAGCTCGGCGACTGCATGCTAGTCAGGACCGCTCCCAGGAAGCCCCCGAACAGTGCGCACACGAGCAGGATGATCCATCGATTGCGAACTGCGCCAACCGCTGAGCGGAGCCATTCGTTGCCCACATTGCCCGGTCTGTAGGTAGTCCCCGCAAACTTGTCAGTCACTTGACTTCACATTTCCTCTCGAAACCATGTCTTCCAGTTTGCCGGGAGACTGTCCTCGCGCCGCAACGAACACGCAGACGAGCGTCAGGAGGACCAGGAAAACGGTAATTCCTTGCGTAAGTAGCTGAATCCGCCATACCTCGGCAAAACAGTAGGCGATAACTCCTGCCGATCCGGCGATCACCGGACCGTATGTCAGGAACCGGCCGAAAACGTAACCGGCCAGTGGAAACAGCAGGAGCGTGTAGAGCCATCCCCACGCTCCGAAATCCGTATAGATGTCAGCGAATTCAGAGTTGGTTGTGAAATTCGGTGCAAACGAGACCGAAAAATCGTAGGAGTCTGCACCGAGCGACTCCTTTGCTCTGACCTCATGCGCCGGGACCAGAAAGCTGGGCAGCGCGGCGGACACGGAAGCGGCGACACTCCCTGGCTTGTCGAAGGTGCCGCGCATGATCGCATCCGACACGCCGATGGATACCTGAGCTGGCACAGCGAGATAGGCGCCGGACTGATAGAGGTTCATCGCGACCGGGTTCGAGACTCCCGCATCGCGATAATAGTTGCCGTTCCGGACGTAGTTGAGCGCGGTGAGCATCAGGAACATGATCGCTACAGCAGTGACGATATGCCAAGGCCGCAGAGATTTACGGTCCACGCTTGTGGATTTGCGGGGCACCGCTGTCTGTAAGACGACGTACACCACGACCGCCATCAGTAGCGAGAGGCGGGAGGCGACCATCGAGTTCGCCACCAGGAGAAGGACAGCCCACAGTACGAATCCAGGATGGAGCACCTTTTTTCGCCAGAGGTAAACGCTGATGGGTGCAGCGAGGATGGTCGCGTATCGAAGCGTCGCGATTCCGGCCGAGTCGGGTAGTGCCTCGGTGAAGGCATTCCCGGTCTGCGTGGTCAAAGCGTCCACAATGGATGTCGCCGCGGTGATTCGGTAGTACGCATACGCCACGCCGATCGTGGACGCTGCAAGGACGAGGAAAAAGTAGCGCCGCTCGAAGTTCGTGCTGGTGGTTCGCTCGACGAACTCTCGTGCCGGCGTTGTACCCAGTCCCAACCGCCAACCGATCGTTGCGAGCACCACAACGCTGCCGTACCAAACCGCAAGCAACGTCACGCCGGCAATGGTGAAAGGGGCAGGTTCAAGAAATCCGCGCAAATTCAGCAGTGAGCCGGCCGGACACTTACCAGCCGCACACCAACCGATCAGGGATACCCACGCGGTGAACGATCCCAGGACTGGTAGAAGAATAATGACGGCCGGGGCCAGCCACCATGTCGGTGTATTGCGTTGTGGCGGATCCTCGCCGGCCGCTCTTGGCGAGAAATCAGGATGCATGTGTGTCTTGGTGCTTCGTAGCGCAGTTATTCCGCCGCCCGACGGGAATAAAACTTTGACGAGGGGGAAAGGATCTCGAATCACACATCGCTGAGCTCCCTCTTCGTAAGTGGCTCGATCTCAGCGAGCACGGCAGCCGATCCGTGGCATACACTACTACAGGTGGAGTGTGCGTTACGGGACGGAAGTGCGGATGCGCACTGGCCACCAGGAATCGACCTGATCCAATTGGATGCCAACGTGATTGATGTTGGGGTGCCACGCTACGGAGCAGCTATCGCCATCAATTTCGAAGAATCGACGATGTGTGCCGTGCCTTTAGAGGCAGGGGAGTGACGCGCGTTCAGTCAGTGCTGAACGTGAAGCGCGTTGAGCCACTGGTGCAAATCGTCGCGGGGTTGGCGCTTAATGCGTTCCCGGCAATTTTCATCGCTGTATTCGCACGCGTTGCACCCATCGAACAGCAAGGCCTCCTTGCTGTTTCGCTGGCGATCGGAACATACGGGGCGCAGTTGCTGTCCGCGTTCGTGGTCGAGTCCCGCCTTGCCACTCCAGAAGCCGATCACAAGGTATCTATGCCCTGGTGGATTGCATTGCTGAGCTTGATATCCGGGACCCTCCTCATCGTGAGTCCAGCGGTACCTCCGACGCCCATCACGCTGATCGGAGTGCTGGGACTGTCGTCGGGCTTGCTGATGGCCCGGACGATCGGTGTGGTGCGGGGTAGATGGAAGCTGGAATCGGTTGCCGCTTCGATCCTTATGGTTGGCTGCCTGTGCGCATTGATCCTTGCTGTGTACGACAACGCCAATTGTGTCAGGGTTCTTGCAGCGGGAGCTCTCGTAGCCATCCTCATCAGATGTTGGCCGCTGCCTTCTCGCCGTGATCTGGGCCTGCCGCCTGACCTGACCAAGGCTGCGTGGGTCACCGGCGAAACTGCGACAGTCGGTATGGTCCAGCCGGCATTGGCATCTTTCATCCTGGCTGTCCTCGGACCGTCAGCTGCTGTCGGATTCCGGGTTGTATCAACCATTTCAGGGATCCTCGAACCGATTCTCGCCTACGGCCGAGTACGTCAACTCGCCCACGGACACAGAGGTGAGGTCGCCAATGTTGCGATGATTATCGTGGTCGGAACAGCGGTGATCTTCGCTAGTGCCTACCTGGGTGTGTGGAGCCTGATTTTCGGTCCCGCCTGGAACAGTTCACTGTATGTTGCTCTGGCGGTTGCCTGTGTGTGGAAGCTGTGCATGCTGGTGACAACCATCCCCTTTGCCGCGCTACGACGGGCAGGCCGCACGCAAATGGTGTTCTGGCTCAGGGCCGCGAACACCGCGCTCTATGTGGTGCTCGGACTGACTTTCTTGTTCGGTTTCCATTCCAGCACTGCAGTATTTCTGTCCTTTGTCATCACCGAGGTGCTCATGTTCGTGCCCTATCACGTGGCAGCCTCGAGGTTTGCGCCGGAATACAACTCGGTCTTCCTCAGCGGGAAGCGAGCGAGCAGACTCGCGTCCGAGAAAGCATGAAGACTGCGCCGTGTGTCATTCGGCCTGTTTGAAAACTGCCAGCACGGTCAGCATCAAAATCTTGATGTCCAGCCACAGAGACCAGTTCTCGATGTAGTAGTTGTCCCATTCGGCGCGGTCCGCGATGGAAGTCTGTCCGCGCAAGCCGTTGACTTGAGCCCAACCCGTGACGCCCGCCTTGACTCGGTGTCGCTCGCCGTAGCGGCGGATCTGCGCCTCGAAAAGGGTTACGAACTCTGGACGCTCGGGTCGAGGTCCGACCAGACTCATGTCACCCCGGAGGACGTTGAGCAGTTGGGGGAGTTCGTCCATCGACGTCGACCGCATGAGTTTTCCGATCCGGGTCCGTCGATCGGTTCCCTCGACACCCCCCGGTGCGCTACCGGTTTTCGGAACAAACGTCACGTGGTCGGGATCGGGTAGCCGCATCGAACGAAACTTCAGGCAGCCGAAGATCTGGCCGTTACGCCCCACTCGCTCTTGGGCAAAGAATATCGGTCCGGGCGAGCTCCAGCGCACCAAGAGCATGAGGGTGAGGAAGAGGGGGGACAGCACGAGAAGGATGCAGCCGG
This sequence comes from Rhodococcus sp. D-46, assembly GCF_011290655.1. Taxonomy (NCBI): domain Bacteria; kingdom Bacillati; phylum Actinomycetota; class Actinomycetes; order Mycobacteriales; family Nocardiaceae; genus Rhodococcus; species Rhodococcus sp. D-46. Next base: position 184,704 of record NZ_JAANTF010000010.1, read on the forward strand.
CGACGATTCTGTCGCTGATGTGTTTGACTCGGAACTGCCAGCCTCGGGGATTGGTGTGAGGCACTGACAACAAGGGCATGCCGCCGATGTGGTCGATGAGGCTCTTCGAGCCGATCACCTCATACATGCGTGGCACTACCCAGACGCGAAGTCCGTGGCGGTGGGCGATGCGGACTGCTCCGGTCAGTAGTTCACCGTGAACTTTTGTGAATGCGATGACCAGGCGTTCGGCCTGGGTTTCGGCGATGACGGACTCTAGGCGATCGACAGTGCCCAGGTAGGGCGCCTGATCGGTCTCCGTCTCCTGGTCGATGTGTATGGGGGATTCGTCCGACAGCACTCCGACTGGGTTCATGCCGTGTTCAGGAGCCGCGATCATGCGAGCAATCACGTGTTGAGTGACCTGTCCGGATCCGATGACCAACGTGGGGGACACGAGATGGGAGTTCCGTTGCAGGCGTCGTTGGACCACCACGCGAACCAGACGGCCGAATGGAATGAGGATGCTCGCGCACACCCATAGTTTGGTCACGGCGGCACCGGGGCGGTCGGTGATTCCGAACAGGACCAGCGCACACAGCAGCAGCATTGCCGCGATCGAGCCGGAGGACAGGATCCCGTAGAACTCGTCGAGGAATCGGCGGTTGAGCGAGCGGCGATACAACGACCGCGCGCCCATGACGATGACGACCAGGGGAACAAAGAGCGCGAAGCACCACAAGGGTGGATGAAGCAAAACTGATGTGAGCGCCCACCACCATGCGAGCGCCGCCGCGATTGTCGCCGACAATGCATCGATGGAAACACTGATGATGGTGCTCAGCGGATCGGTCCGGATGCGCTGCCCGAATGTTTTACGAGAATTCGAGGAGGTAGGTGGGAGGCCTCCAGGGGCGGTGGAAGTCTCGACCTCCAACAATTGCGGCAATTCCCACTCCATCCACGACAATCCCGAATTAATCAGACAATTCGTACATTCACCATTAACCGCATTCTATAGGGAATCTAACAATATTCGCCGTAGCAACTCGCACATGGTTTTAATGCGACTCGGTGTCACAGTCAACAATCGAAAGTTGCGCGGCAATTGTCTTCTATTTGTCGAATATTGCGTTTTGGATCACGTCGGCAAGGTCCGTCATGATCTGGACCTCGCCACTCGACCAATGATGCGGTTGTGTGTCCCACGCGCACAGTGTCCCTACGGGGTGACCTGCGTTGCTGATGATCGGTATGCCGATGTAAGCGCCCACTACGCCGCTCTTTGCCGCCGAGTGATCCCTGAGTATCGGGTGGTCGGCGATGTCGTCGATTACGAGTGGAGAGCCACTCGCGACTGTGTATACGCAGAGCGAGTCGGAGAGAGGGTGGGTCCGTTGGTCCCCGATGTCGTTTGAGCGGGAGGCGATACCGACGTTGATTTGTTCGACGTCGGTGATCATGTTCAGTGCAGCGTTTGGGATCCCGACTGCGTCGATGGTCAACTCGACTATCTGATCGACTTCAGGATGTGGTCCAGGCCGGAGTAGTCCTGTTTCGTAGAGGGCGCGTAACCGTGCGCTGTCGTTGAGCGCCGACCATGCGTGCGACTGTCCGTCGGCGATGGTCGCACGCAGTCCCTCGAAGATGGCCACGAGTGCGGGGTCGGTGTACGTCTCGTCGATCGCAGCGAACGGGTCGAGAGTGACGCGTTCGGCAGGATCTGAGATCGCCTTCTTCCGTAGACCTGTGGCATCGTCGCCTGCATTATCGGAACCTGTTGCGTCTGTCGGACTCGGTGGTGTCATATCTCTTTCCTGGTGAATAGATAGCAACGTGCTGTATGACTGCGTTTGGTCCGCGCGGCGCCGCATCTCCAATATCCATACCTCATGCTGCTGTGTTTATGAATACTCGTGATGTGGACTGAAGTAGCCGGACTTGCCTAAGTGCCAAAATGGGCATTTTGGCATTGCATTATAGGGTCAAAAGTCCTGCCTCATGGCTCACCGTAATCTCTCGTAAGACGTGTAGGGAAGATATTGCCGGATTGGGCGTCGCGAAGGCTATCGATTTCTAATGTGGTGTGAGAGTGGATTTGAGTCCGACCCGAATAACACAGATCCGGGTTGCGATAGTGCGTATCGCGGACCGATGAACGGTAGGTATCGGCCAGCTTTCGGACTGCCGCCCGATCGTCGACATGTAGTGGCACCTTCAAATCTCGGGCTTCGCCCTCTGCAACCCGCGTGAGTTCCCGGCCTTCGGCGGTCAGATCGTCCCAGTATTTCTGGTTCATCTCGGTATCGGTTCTCTTCCACGTCAGGTTTGCCAACGTAAGCGGTCGCTCAGATTATCCAATCCCTTGAGCAGTGGCTGGTCGTTCACAACATGTGACCGGCCGGTGGGGTGGCGGGGATCTTGACAGCGTACTTGCATTTTGCAAGTGTTGTCGTATGAGCCTGTTCATCACCTGCCCGGTCGAGAACGTCGAACGTGCGACTGCCTTCTACACCGCTCTCGGCTGGACCCTCAATGCCGAGATGTCCGATCGCAACGTCTCCTGCTTCGCGATCGCTCCCGAGCAGTACGTCATGCTCGGCAGCCGCGAAATGTACGCGAGTGTCGGCGGCGCCGAGGAGTTGGTCGGCGGACCTGATACCCCGTCGAAGGTCACGGTCTCATTCGACCTCGGCAGTCGCGAGGCGGTCGACGAACTCGTCGAGCGCGCCGGCGACGCAGGCGGGCGCATCGGTGACACTGACGACTATCCCTTCATGTACCAGCGCCAGTTCGACGACCCTGACGGTTACCACTACTCGCCGTTCTGGATGAAGCCGGAACCCACCCCGGCCGCGTGAGTGACCTTGCTGCGGCCCTCGACATCGTCGGAGCGCGGTGGGCCCTGCTCATCGTGGAGCGGTTGCTCGACGGGCCGCAGCGCTATGGCGATTTGCAGCGCGACCTCGGAGTACCAACCAATATGCTCGCGACCCGCCTGCGTGAATTGGAATCGGCCGGCGTTCTGGCCCGTCTGCCATTGCGGCACAACTCTCGTGCCTACGCGTTGACCGATCGCGGGCGTGCGTTGCGAGAGGCGATCGTCGCGCTCCAGCACTGGGGCCGCGAAGGAAAGCCGCATGTGTCACAGGGGTCGTGATGCGCTCTGACGAACTTCTCCGTGACGGGCTTGGCTGCGGGAACCTGCGGGAGCCGTTGACCGTCGAGGCATATCGTTGGATCCGCCTGGCTCGATGCGTCGAAGAGGAAGCCCGGCGGCAGTGACGGATCCGGCGACCGTCCGTAAAGGTCGGCGTCTACCGGATTGTGGGCGCAAAGTAATTGTGCAGCAACGTATTGTATATTCTGTCCATGAAATATGTTGCGCTGCAATGAAATATGTTCACAGTGAATATGCATTCATAAGTGTGTCGAGTGGCAGCTTCGCTACCGGAGTGAGAGTGGACGTCCTGCAGCCTCGGCCGCGGAGATACGTTCTTCGATGACGCCGCTTCCTGCGATCTGTTCGATCCCGGCACGGATGGCGGCGGCGGCACGGGTGCGGCCCGTCAGCGTGTGCTGTGTGATGGTGCAGAAGTTGGCGATGTCAGTGGACGGGAAACTGACACTGGCATGCCCGGTGTGAGCGTCGCGCTCACGGCGGCCGTGCCGGTTTCCTCTTCGCTCGCGAGGGCCTCGTGCGGCTGCGCGGAGGCCCGCACGAGCAGTGCTTCCGCAGCGACGGCGATCGCGGCGTAGTAGGCGAGCATGATCCGCCCGCGACCCCGAGGCGGTGTGTCGACCTGCGGACGTGGGAGTTCGGGTTCGGAGGCGACGTCGCGGCGGGTAGCGAAAGGCACGGCCGCGCTGCAATTTTCGGTCTCTGGTGGGTCTTGGTTCTGAGCGCCATGCACAGTGTAGGCAGGAGCAAGTTGTCAGGGCTGTGTTGCGAATCGGGGCGTGGCATTCACGCTGGGCAATTCATTCAGCTCAGGACAGTCATGAGTGCCTGTCGGAGGGCATTGCCTGGTAGTGGACACGACGTTTGCACGGTCCGACTCGGTTCGGGAGGCTGCACGATGACGGTTCACGGCATTCGACTCGACAGCGGCCAGCGCTTCAAATTGAAAGTTGCGGTATTCGCGGGTGTAGGGCTGGCGATCGGGTTGCTGGGCGTATTCGCGAGCAGCGTGGGTGGTTTGAGCTGGGATTATGCTCACACCGCGGTAGGGCAGCCGTGGTTCCAGCGTTACAGCTTCATCGCGGGAATTATCATTGTTTCCGCGTGGATCGTGGCTGTGGGGACGGCGTTGTTCGTTTGGCTCGCGAATGCGATTGGCAAGGTCGCCACGACCAGGAGAATGGGCAACGACCGCTAGCTGATCCAGACTCCGAGCGGGCTCGTTGGTTTACCTGCAGCGATCGGTGCGGGGTACTCGATTGATGTTGGGCGACAGCGAGGAAGCTCACCTTCCGCGTTCGGTGCGGTTCGTGGGCGCCGTGCAACTGTACTGGGCAGATCCTCTGAAGCGGGTTGTGATGATCGTGTTCGGTGTGTTGGTGGCGTCGATCGGGGTGGCTATCTGTGGTTCGCGTCCAACTAGCATTTGCTGACCTGGCTATTTCACACACCGGGACGGATCAGCATGCCCGGGCGTGACTACCGCGCGACCTTTTCGCCGCTGGACGAAGTTCCGGAACCTGATCGGCAGTCGGAGATCAACACGATGATGCCCTTCGGTTACCCGATCATCGGTTACACCAGCTACGAGACCAGCACCGTCATTTATCTTCGCTCCGGTCGGTGGATTCGCGCCGGTAGCGCAGACCTCGACGCACACGGACATAAAACAGACGTTTTTGACGGCTGAGGTCGGTCGCACTACGTCGTGGGCAGTGACGAATCCCCGTGGTGGCCAGTGGCTATGACGACCACCTGAAGAACAGCGTCTTCGGGCATCTCGGGGTAGTAGTTGACCCGGAGTTGTTTTGCGAAATTCGTCATGTCGGTGCCGTGTGGCTGGCGAGCTGCTAGCGGCGACAGATGAGCGAGATCGTACGTTTCTACAGCGGTGACCAGTCCTGCAAGGGGGCGGGCGGTCGGGTGATTGTCGAAGATGAAAATTGCCAGCCCTTCGTGTATGTCTTCGCGCCAGCGGACGGTGGAACCTTTCGCGCCAGAAACCACTGCCGTGTAATGCTTCTGATCAAAGTGCACGGTTTGAGCAGGAGCGCCGGTCGTCATGTTCGCATTGTCCACTAAGCACGGCCAGCACCGAGGCGGTCCTACCCTCGATGGCGGCGACCGAAAGCGTGGCCTTCGCGCGGGGTGACCGAATCCGACTCCATCACGGTTGCAGGGTTGATCCTGGCCGCGGTGACGATTGCCAGAGTCCGGCGCGGCCGGCGATCGAGTATCGAATCCTGAGCTGGCACCTCGTTCGTCAGATGTAGTACTGCAGATGGATGTGCAGTCGAGTACCTGCTGATTGACTCTCTCCCGGAAGGGAGTCGTCAATGAGCACGTCCGTCAACCGAAGCCGCTGGTCGATCGTTGCGTTGTCATGCGCCGGAGCGGCATTGGTGGCCGCGTTCGTTTTGGGCCCGGCCGCGTTGTTACGCGGACGCTATCCGCAGTTTCAAGATCAATCCGTCATGAGTGAGCTGCTCGGCCGCGGCTTGGTCGACTACTGGGGTAGCGGACTCCGCACCTATCCTCCCGGCTTGGCGGAGATGGTGGACTACTGGTTCGAGTGGCACGCGATCAAGATCATCATCTCGGTGCTGCTGACCGCGGTTCTGGGTCTACTCGCGGCGACTCTGTGGCGGCGATCTCTGACGTCCGGCGTAGGTTGCGTGGTCGCGGCGGCCACTACGACTGTGCTGTCATTGTTTTCGGTCTTGGTGGCCGTGCTCAACATCCAGTCGACGGTCGCACCCGTAATCGCGCTGCTTCCGATGCTCTCCGCTGACAACGCGGACGGGCAGACAGCGCAGTCTCTGATCGACAACGGTGTGCAGAGCGGAGACTCCAGGCCGCCACTGCTCGAGCTGCTCACACAGGTCGAGCACTACAACTGGGCCGCGATTGTCGCTACCACCGTGGTGATCGCTGTAGTCGCAACCGGAACCGTCATCGTCTTCCGACGCTACAGATCGTCGGACACGACAAACGGTGCCCACCGTCGGATGTTCGTCGCCCTCGGATCGCTCGGTGCTGTGATGACCATTGCGATGGCGCTGCTGTTCGTTGCGGCCGTTGTTGCCGTCGTCGATCCAGGAGAAGCTCTGCTCGGCGTGGTCGGCCTGTGACTCTATTGCCGGACCAAGATGAAGGGCGACGGCGTATCCATGACCGAATCGCGGAAGTGCTGAACGTCGCTCGCAGTACGTTGTGCCGAAACCTGTAGTAGCAAAAGTGAATTCGCTATGTCATTGGAAATGTTGCGTCTTCGCCGGCACTGATGTCGCCGGTTCGACCTTGGTGGATGTGCTTCCTAAACTTCGATGGGGCGATTCGGGTGTGGGCCTGTGGTTGGCGCGCTGATATCTGTGCGCCATTGCCTCGACCGCGGTGAGTGGGTAACGCAGCTGTCTGTCGAAGTGGGAGAGGGGCAGCTGCGTCGCGGGTTGCAGATCGTCAAGCCGCGGCCCTCGACGGCTCGTTGCGGTAACGCGACAGTCGGCCGTCGGTTCCGGTAAGCCGCCAGGACCAGAGGGTGAGCCGGGTGCGCATTCCGTTGGCGTCGGCGAGGCTCCGGACGTCTGCGCAGGACTCTGCAAGGAGTCGCCGGAAATCGGGGTTGCGCATCGAATAGGTCTCGCGCAGAACATTGCGGGGGATACCCAGCAACGTCGCGTCCTGCCGGCTCGGGACGACGATGGACCAAAACCCTATGCGCATGACTACAGGCGTGGTGAGGCCGAGTGCGAGGCGGTTGAATCGGCTCATGCGCGGAGCGTGATGGCGCAACCATGCATGGGCGAACCCGATGTGACGTGCTTCCTCGGCGAGATGGATCTGCATGATGCGGTCGGTGAGCGGGTGAATGCCACCGCCGCGCATGATGCTCTTCTGGATGTGGTCGATCGGCTCCTCTCCAGCGAGGATGATCTGAAAGAAGAAACTGGGCCACAGCGATCCCAGCGAACCGACCAGGGGGAAGGCCTTGACAAGCCACGTTGGGGCACCGTGGACCTCCGGAGCCACCCGGTTGGTGAACTCCTGAAACATCTGGATGTGGTGTGTCTCTTCGGTGAGTTCGTGCATGAAGTAGCGGAATTCGGGGTTCTCGTTCGCCAGGCCCATCAAGAACTGGGTACCGCCGAGAAGGAGCAGTTGCTCGAACTGGGAGCCGGTCTTTGTTATAGATGCGAGCCGAATCCGGGCAACCCGCCGTTGTTCCTGGGGTGAGAGCGCGCGGTACCAGTCGGTGTGGGACAAGGGGTCGACCGGGGGGAGTGTCCATCTTGGGTCGTCCGCGGGGGCGGCGAACTCGGGCGAATTCCAGGCGATGTCTTTGAACGCCTCGAAGTGGAGCCCTGTCGAGGATGCCTCGGACAGTGTGCGCAGAGTGTCGTGGTAATCGCGATGTTCGTTGACGGTATTGCGCCCCGGAGTTAACCGGACAGATGGCGCGTTACGCCGCGTGCGACGAGGTGTTAGGAACTGCATTTCGGGCTCCTTTGTGGCATCTATCTCAGACGTGCCCACAGTAAACTAAGTGTGACTACGCGTCCACAGTAACTGTATGAGTCTGCACGTCCACGGGTAAGTCCGGAAGGGCGAAAGGGGCGCTCAATATCGCACCATGCACGCAGCTCTCGGCGTTCGATGGTGGTGTGGGTCCTGCTGTCGAGACGACGGCGCTGGACGTGGTCGACGTTAGGCCATTGTGTGCATCTGCCGACCTATACGGTGGGATGGGCGCAGGATGAGGTTCTCGCGATCTCGTCACGGTCGGTGTCCCGCTTGATCGGGTCGGAACTCACCTCGCGGGACTCGTGTCCCTGCACCGCGGCGACATCCGAGGCGGCGCAGACAGTTGATCATGTGGATCGGCCCGCACGTCTTTCGTCATGCGACGGGGATCCGATGGCCCGTGGTTTTTTGCTCGGATGGCGATCGGTAACAGTGGAAATATCTCACCGGTAACTTTCAAGGTGTGTCAGTTCTCTTTCTTAAGTGACTGTGTAACAACCAGTTTCGATGGAAGTCGCTATCTGAATTGAAATTCTGGGCGGAAATGCACGACGACCAATGGCTCTGGGGTTACTGTGCGCGTCACCGATGCTGGCGGAACCAGCCTCGTCGAGATCGACGTGCTCGTGACCGCCGACGCCATCACCGAAGTGCCGCCGGTCGGCTGAGACTTGTTCAGTGCCGAGCCCTGCAAGAGCGGAGTTTGCGTCGGGCGCGGCCGGAAGATCGGCGGTAGCCTTCCTGGTGTGATCGCGCTCTATACGGCATTGGCTTTAGTGGTGGGTGTTGCTGTCGCGGCGCGCCGTCCTGTGGGCGGCAGGAAGAATCTGGCCGACGTGTTCGGCGGCACCGAGCATGAAGCGGTCCAAGCCGGAACGCGTTGGGCTGTAGACGTACTGGCGGCAGAGGGAATTTCTGCTTCAGAGCAACCGTTGGCCGCATTACGTGAGTTGCGCCGGGCTAATCGAGCGTTGTCGCTGACCGGTGCCAAGGTTCTTCTGGACCAACTTCTGCCACCTCGCTAGCGCAGTCGCGGAGCGCTGTCACCGAAACACCAGCGACCTAGGCCTGGCAACTACTGAATGCACGGAAAAAGGGCAGGCGAGCACTTTGCTCACCGGCCCTGTGAGGGAAGATCGTCCTGGGTCACCACTCCTTGATGATGTCGACGGTGCTCGTTCGGATCGCAGGATTGTCAACTGTGAAGGTGACCTCGCCGCGATGGTCGGCGGTCTCGTCCACCAGCTGATCAATACGTGCGGATGTGGTGTGGCCGGGATTGCCCAAAGTTCGAAATGGGCGGCGTCCCCTTCACCGCGGAAGCAGAAGCAGCAGCCCGAGCAGTCCTCAACGGCGAGATCACCGGAGACGAAGCGATCGCCCGCGGACTCACCGAACTGAACGCCCGCACCGCTCAGTGAGCAACGACTACCACTATCCCGGCACCACGGTCCTACGAAACCGACTCGGATACACCGACCCTCACACGCTCGCGCAGGCAGAAGCCCTCATCGCCGCAACACGAATGGCGGAGCTGGCAGCGAACCCGATCGACGGACACTTCGACTTCGCGCACCTGCAAGCAATCCACCGACACCTACTCGGTGACCTCTACAAATGGGCCGGTGAAATCCTCACAATCGACACCGCGCCAGGCGATCTCGGCATCCTTCACGACCCACCCGCCGCCATCCCCGGCGAACTCGATCGAGTGTTCACCGACATCAACAGCGGCGTCGACGTTAACCACCACAGTCACGAAGCGTTCGTCCAGGATCGCGCCGGCCACTGGGGAGACCTCACCAGCGTCCATTCGTTCGTCGACGGAAACTCCCGTACCCAAAGGGTTTTCTTCGACCAACTCGCACGCGACGTCGGATGAGCAATCGAGTGGCGCAAACTCAGCGTCGACGCCGTCCAGGCTGCCCGTAACTTCGCCTACGTCGACGGCGGAACCATCCTCGCCGACGTCCTACGACCCGCAATCAAGCCGGTCACCGAATTACCTGCGGACTCCATCGCCACCGCACCCCGTGGCAGCGCCATGACCTTCCCCGAGCACTGGCAGGCGATGATCGAGCACTACGGCACCATGTCCGAGCAGGCCTACACCTGGGTGAGCCAGATCAAATCGGAAGCACCGCAACATGAACCACCGGCGACCGAGATTCGCTCCACACCGAAGCCAGCCGCTCCGGAATGAGAACTAGCCGACCTCGATACCACCAAGTTCCACACCCACTGGAGACCAGAAATCGACTACCAACTTATGAACAGCCGCACCATCCCACAACACAGCAGCAGACCAGAAGGACCGAGACTGTGAGCATCATTGGATACGCCCGCGTCTCCACTCTCGAACAAAACCCCGAACTGCAGCAGCACGCACTCCGACAAGCCGGCGCGATCCGCATCTTCACTGTCTACGAATCCGGCTCCACAGCGCAGCGCCCCCAACTCGCCGAATGCCTGAACTACCTACGCGAGAACGACGGCGATGTCCTCGGCGTCTGGAAACTCGATCGCCTCGGACGATCCGTCCGCCACGTCATCGACACCGTCCACAACCTCGGCGAACGCGGTATCGCATTCCTTTCCCTCACAGAAGGATTCGACACCACCACCGCAGGCGGCGAATTCCTCTTCCACATCATGGCAGCGCTTGCCCAAATGGAACGCCGCATGATCGTCGAACGCACCCACGCCGGCCTCGAAGCCGCCCGAAGACAAAGCCGACACGGCGGCCGGCCCACCGTCATGACACCCGAACGCACCGAACTTGCCCGCACGCTCCGCGAGCAGGGTAGAAGTCTCGACGCCATCGCCTCGACACTCGGCGTCGGCCGATCCTACGTCAGTCGCGCACTCACACCGGAAGTCCGCCAGGGCTGAACGCGACAACGGTACGGCTCAGTCCAGCCGGTACTCGCTTAGCTCAACCCAACTGGAGAGAGTTCATTCCGTCAGGTACCTGACGGAACTCTTCTGCGGCATCGGTCAGTTTTTCGTGTTCTCTCCGGGCAGTCGCAGTGCGGCGGCCTCCAACTCGGCGGATATCTCAGCTCGAATTCAGGCACCAAACCGGCACGCTTCCAGTAGTCCGGCACGATGTGGGCCGCCCCGATAACCGCGCCGGCAATACAGGCAATGGAGTCCGAGCCACCGTTACTGGTTGCCGCCCACCCCAGTGCAACGGGCCCGGTGAGCGGCGCACCATCATCACCGTCGGCGGAAGTCGCCAGATCCGCAACGAGCAGCCCCAGAGCAACCGCGCTGGCGGATTCCCACCCTTCACCGACAGCAGCACACGGATCACCGAACGCGGCCACAAGATTTCGATCTCTGAGCTGCACCGGAGGAGTACCTCTTCAAGCCTGGACACACTAAGGCACATCAGGCACGTCATGTCGCATCCATCGAACACGTATTTCTCATGCTGTTCGGCTCACTTGGAGGTTCGATGTCATTCAGCTTGGTGGAACCGAACGTGCCCACTGCGTTACGAATGTGCTCTCGTCGGCGCGGGGAGGGAGAGTCCTTCTCGGAAGACCTCGGCTCGTGGAGAGTAGATCCGGAGCGTCAGCTGGAACTCGCCTTCGGGTGAGGGGAGCCAATTCGGCGCTCGGTCCGGGCTGGGCGAAGTGTGTTGGATGAGTAGATCGAGTGATCCGTCGGTGTTGAAGACCAGATCGTCACGGTCACCCAAGGCGAAACGCTCAATCGGGTTTGCGACCTGGAATCCGTTGTTGTCGTAGAGGGTCAGTGACCAGAACGCGTCCGCGGGAGGCAGTTCGTCGTTCTCGAAGTGCAACACGTAGTCGTTCGTTCCGAGGAGTTTGTCGCCTACGTCGTCGGTGTCCCGGTTGGGATAGAGAGCGTCCTCGGGAAGGTTTGCTCCTAGTCCGGCCAAGGCGACCATCGCTCGTAGCCGGTAGCTGGTGCCGTAGGCGCCCGATCCGGTCTGCATCCACTGCCAACCGTTGCGCTCGGTGGCCAGAAGTCCGTCGGTGATCGCCGAAACAATGTTTGCCTGAGCAAGTTTCGTGGCTTCGTCCAGCAATTTCACGAGAGTGTCGTCGGGGGTGAACGGTTCTCCCGGCCGGATACCGAGTTGCTCCATCCTGAACAGCATCGGATAGTCGTTGCCGTGGGGCGTGTTCTCGGCGAGTAGATCTGCGAAGCGAGCGAAGAACTCCCGTCCGTCGAGATTCCAGACCTGGGTTTGCGGTGGTGTGATGTCGTCAACGGATGGATCTGTGCGGACCGCACTAGGTGGCACGTAGTCGGTCCCCCACGCGCTCAATGGCGTAACTCGGAATTGGTTCTGAATTGCGTGGACTGTTGGATAGTCCGCGGCGCCGTTCGCCTGGGTGCGTCCGAGGACCCAGACGTGCGGTGTGCCGGATCGGATCAGCCGGGTTCCGTCGGGAACGACTCCATCCCAGGAACTGTGTGCGATGACGAAACTTCCACCTTCACCGCCGGTGGTTCGTGTGCCGGGGACTGCGATTACGTCAGTCCACATATCCAGGATGGGGACGAGATGGTATCGGTTAGGTGCGTCGGGCGCTGTGAGGACTATCGGTTCGTCCCGTAGGTCCAGCCAGGCCATCGAGTACAAGGTGTCGAAGTTGAACCGGACGACGTCTTTCGCGTCAGCGAGCGGATATTCGCGAAAGTGTGCGAACTGATTGGCGGGTGCGCGACCCGCGACAGCCCGGTCGTCGGCGACATTCGTCGCTTGGCGTCGACTGGCATCCATGATCACAAGCGGGAATGCGTACGTGTATGCGTCTACGGCAAGTGAGAGAAGTTTGTCGTCGGTCATCGAACCTCCATGTGAAAGACTCCGACCTCCCAAAGACTGTCGGGCGAGTCCATGGAAACACCTCAATGGGCCTGAAGTCGCGTCCGCGAGCAGAAATCACCCTGACGGGGTGATTCGTGGCATCCGATTCGTCTGTAGCGCGGTCGCCTACGGTTATGAGGTGCATACCGCTTCCGCACCCGAATGGGTTCGTTCCCCGTGGTTCCTCCTCACTCCACCCGAGTGTCCTGACGAGTCGATTCCGCGACCGCAGATCGATGCTCTTCTCGATGAGGCAGTTCTTCGATCAGCAGTAACATTGGTGACCGCACCCGCCGGTTCAGGAAAAAGTCATGCGCTGGCGCAGTGGGTTCGAAGTAGCGGTACTACCTTTGCCTGGTTGACGCTCACCCGATACGACACCACCCCGAGTCGGATACTTCGCGGGCTCATTTCTACGCTGCAGTACCGCACTCTTATGTGGGACCGGAGTTCGGTGCAAGAACTGGCGACGTTGAATCCCGACCTGGCGGATCCAGCGGTCGCATTCGAGACTTTGTGGAGATTCTTCGACACGCTCGACGAGCCGGTCGTCGTGATCATCGATGATGCGCATATCGCAGGTCCTGCCCTCGCTGACAGCGTCGTGGCGGATCTCCTGGCATGTCCTCCTCGATCGTTGCGTCTCGTGTTGGCCGGTCGCGGCCCGCTTCTGCCCCCTCTCGCGCCTCCTCATCCGCAGGGTGTGCCGTCGATCGTCGGTTCTGCCGATTTGAACTTCAGAGAGACCGAGATCGCAGCGCTCCGTGCGGCGACGCCCACCGGTCGCCAGGCTATGGCCGCGGCGAAAATTCTGGATGCTACCGGCGGTTGGCCTTTAGCTGTTCGCCTCGTACTGAATCGCGCACCGAGCGCAATTCCTGATGCAGCCTTCGTGCCGTCGCCGGACGGAACATTCGAGTTGACCGACTACGTCGCCGAGCACGTTTTGGGTAGCGTGCGCCCTGAGCTCGCCGATTTCATCCTGGCGACCACGGCGTCTTCTCGATTCGATGAGGCGCTAGCTGACCGGCTCAGTGGACGATCAGATGCAAGACTGCTTCTTCAGGAATGCATCACGTCAGGTCTATTTCTCGACCGGTACACGGACTCGCACAACCGATCGATCTACCGCTGGCATTCCGTTTTCGCCGGCCACTGCCGTATCATTCTCCGCCGCAACGACACCGCTCACGCAGATAGACTGTGCCTCATCGCCGCTGACTATATCCAGAGTCAATTTCCGATGGAAGCGGTCACGCTTGCTCTGCGCGGACACGATCCGCACTTCGCCACGAAGATCATCGAAAACCACTGGCTCGATCTCGTCATCTCCTCACAAGCCGACGCGCTCGAACTTCAGTGCATCTCACTTCCGTCCCCGTGGCGAGAGAGCGCCATGATCCGCGTCGTACGCGCGTGCTGTCGAGATCTTCTCGGCGACCGGGCGGGGGCATCGATGCTCTTCGACCAAGCTCGGGCGGCGATGACCGGTCAACCCGCAGAGAAAATGTCGCTGGTGCTTGCTGTCGCCATCAGCGAACTGGTCCTGGCGGATGACCACACTCAACTTGCCGCGGCGTGCGACACCGTCGACCGTTTACTCCGAGGCACGCACACCCTCACTCCGCCCGTGTACAGCTGCGCAGTGTTCCTGCTGGGATGGACGGAGCTTCGCCTACGCCGAGATACCGGAAGAACAATTCAGTTATTGAGAACTGCCGTTCGCGAATGTCAGATAGCAGGGCAACACACCATTGCGCACCGTGCCGCGGCCAATCTTCGTTTCGCGTTGGCCTTCAGCGGTGATTTCAACGACGCGATGGCAGCTGTTTCTGAGCTCACCGACGCCACCGATCGAGATCATTGGGATAACTACGACGGTGGCATCGATCTGTTTGCCGAGGGTTTCGTCGATTATTGGAGAAACGACATCGCGCAGTCCGACAAGAAATTTCAGCAGGTGATCGTCTCGGACAACAGGCAGGCACCGTATGCGGACTTGGCTCGCATATTTCGTGCCCTTATTGCTTGTGCTGCAGGTCGTTCCGACACGCTCGATGTTGCCGAAAGAGATTTGCGATCTGTCAGTGAAGTGGAAGCGCACGGTGTTCCATGGGGGGTTTACAAGCAACTTGCTCTGGCGAAGATCGCCGAAGCACGCGGGCACGGTGATATTGCGGTGGACATCGCCGCGCGAATATCCGACGCCCGATTCGTCCCGGTGGTCTCGGTGATACTCGGAGAGCTGTATCGCCGTCGGGGTGAAAGTGATCTCGCAGTGGAGTTGGTTTCACCACTGACCGATGATGCTGCGCCGTCATTCGTCAGGGTCGCCGCGATGGTCACACTGGCGCTCGTCCACGTGGGCAGCGGCAAGTCGGTGCATGCGCATCAACTGCTCGAGCAGAGTTTGGATATCGCTGAGCCACAGACAATCCTGCGACCGTATGTCGACGGCGGCCAGGACTTGCGTGACCTACTGACCACTCACTCGCAGTGGGGTTCGAAGTACTCGGAGTTCCTCGGTGCAGCCCTGGCTTCGAGCAGCGAGTTGTCGACTCGCCACCATCTGTCCGGACAGAAACTGACTCGTCGAGAGTTGGAAGTGCTCAACTATCTTCGCACCAACATGACGATCGCGGAGATTGCGCAAGCGCTCTATGTGTCGGTGAATACGATCAAATCTCAGAAGCGCTCTCTTTATCGCAAACTCGGGGTCAGCACTCGAAGGGCTGCGGTTGCGATTCGCATGTAACCGGGTACATGCGAATCGCAACTCGTAGCGACGCCGTTGTCGAGGTGGACCTGAGCCCCCGAGAGCGAGCTATCGGATTGCTTTACGCACGGGTGGCGGATTCCAGCGGCCGTCCAGCGCCTGTGGTTGCGGAGCGTAGAGGCGCATCGTGACGCCCAGCGGCCCGAGCGGTGCCGGCAGCCAGTTCGCTTCCCGTTCCGATCCCGGATTCGCATGCTGGAGATAGAGATCGAGAGATCCATCCGAGTTGTACGTCAACGGGTCACGATCACCGATCGCGAAGCGGTCGAGTTCGTTGGCGACCTGAAATCCTTCAGCGTCGTACATGGTGACCGACCAGAACGCATAAACCGGAGGCAGCGCATCGGCATCGAAATGGATGACGTACGGAAGATCCCCTACGAGGATGTCTCCGTCGGCATCCGTGGCGAGAAACGGGTAGACGGCATCTTCAGGGGGATTCGCGCCAAGTCCGATCAGTGTGATGGCCGCTCTCTTGAAATAGTAGTTTCCGTAGACCCCCATGGTCTCGGTGAACGTGGTCCAACCGTTGACCTGCCTTCCCAATGTTGCAAGGGCAGCTCGAAGATCTGCCAGCGCAGCTGTAGCACCGGCCTCGATTTCGTGAACCTCGGCGTCGGTGAATCGAGTCCGATCGAAGTCCTCGCCAGGAACGATGCCGATCTGAGCGATGCGCGCCAGAACCGAGAAGTCGGTCGAATGTGGCGGATTGACCTTCAGCGCTTCTGCCGCGCGCGTGAAGAAGTCGATCGCAGTGAACTCGTTGACGATCGTCAACGGTTCGGTGGTGGTGTCGCAGTCAGGATCAATGGGATGCTGTGGTGTCGATACCAGAGGTGTCACGGTGAACCCGTCCTGAACGGCGTTAACGGCGTGGTAGTCGTCTGGTCCGTTGGTCTGGGTACGGCCGATGATCCACACGTACGGTGTCGGAGCGGTAATCACCTCGATATCGGCGGGTAGATCACCGGAATAGTGGGGACCGACCACGATCCATTCTGCTGCATCGGTTCCGGTGGTTCGCTTGCCTGGATTAGCGAACACGTCGGTCCACATATCGAGCATCGGAAGCATGTAGAAGCGTTCGTCGGTGTCCGGTACCTGAACTTTGACCGGTCCTGCGGTCAGGTCGAGCCAGGCTACCGAGTAGAGCGTATCGAAATTGACTCGAACTACGACGCGCAGATCCGCGGACGGGAATGCACGTATGTGATGGAACTCGTTCGCGGGCCCGTAACCTGGTTTTGCATTCGCCTCGACGTTAAGCCCTTGCAGCCGGGTAATATCCATCGTCACCAGCGGATAGAGGTAGACGTAGGCCTCGTAGCTCAGTGTGCGTAGGTCACTGGACAAGGTGCTCATAGTTCTCCTGGGTGAGTTCTGCCGAGTTCCGGGTACTGCGGGAACTCTTGTGGGTTTCCGAAGCTGGTTGCTCGGTCGGCCCCGTGAGAGGCGATGTGTCTGTGGCTCAGTCTTCGGAGTCCCATGTGGCTACTGCCCAGATGACGACGATGTCGAGGGCGATGATCAGGATGGACCAGAGTGGGTAGTGCGGAAGCCATAGGAAGTTCGCGATGATCGACAGAGCTGCGATCAGGATCGCCGCAATGCGAGCCCATGAGGCCGCCATCATCATTCCGATTGCGATAGCGATGCCGACGGCGCCGAGCGCGATGTGGATCCAGCCCCAGGTCGTGGTATCGAATTCGTAGACATAGACCGCTCCGACGACAAAGAGGTTGTCGTTGGCCACGGCCGATATTCCTTGGAGGAGGGATATGACGCCGGCGGTGAGAAGAAGGACTGCCGCGGCGAAGTTCGTGCCGATCGCGATGCCATTTCGCACGGGATGAACCTTGGAAGGCGAAGGTGTATTGGTCATGATTTCCTCTCGATCGAGCGTGGTGGGCGGTAAAGTGGACAATCAGTGATCAGAAGGATGCGGGGCCGTGGATGTGTTCTTCTGGCGGTACCACTGCCAGCCTGCGGTGATGACAACAGCGCCGACGAGGGACCCTAGGATTCCGCTGGGGCGCAACGCTATTCCGTCGCCCGAAATCAGACTCACGAGCAAACCGCCGACTAGAGAACCACCGATTCCCGCGATGAACGCGAAGGTCCAGTCCACACGTGCGGTCGTTTTTCCCAGTATCAACTGGGCTGCCGCTCCGATGAGAATCCCGAACAGGAGTATTCCGATGATGAGCATGAGATGAGACCCTTTCGTGGAGTGACGATGCACGACTCGAACGATGTACGTTGCGTCATCTTTCCGGTACGTCCGCATCGGGCGTGGTGAATTCCATGCGAAAAGCACTGACTACGTCGCGATTCGTCCGGTACAGGCGGGCCGATTCCAACAACCCGAATCGTGTGAAGCGTTCCTGTAGAGGTGGCCGCACTCGGGAGAACCCGAGTGTCACCGAGCGGGAATGCAGCCATTCCCTCAGCGCTATCAGGGCGCCGGCGCCGGTCACGTCGATGTCGGTGACGGCTTCGAGGTCCAGGACGAATGTAGTCACCGGATGCGGTGCGGATTCGACTGCATTGCGCGCTCTATCAGCGAGGACCGAGCCGTTGGCAAAGAAGATGGGCGCAGCGAAGCGCATGATGATCACTCCCGGCGCCGTCTCCCTCACGTCGTCAACCTCGTCGAGCAGCGATACGGTCGGGTCATCCGATCCGGCGAGAATATCGACGGCGGGATTGCTTGCTCGGCGCGCAAGGTTGACCAACGACAGGACGAACGCCAAGGTGATCCCGCCGATCGGACCTACGACCAGGACGCCGACGAAACATGCTGCGCCGATCGCGCATTCAGCCCTCGATTGTGTCCACAGCTCCCTGAAATCAAGAAATCCGATGAGCTTGAAGACTGCAACGGCGACGATCGCCCCTATCGCCGGAGACGGTATGTCTGCCAGCAAGTCTGTCCCGAACAGAAGCAGCAGCAAGGTTCCCACGGCCAGGACAAGGCTCGGCAGTTGCGTGCGTGAACCTGCGACGTCCATCGCTGCGGTCCGTGACGTCGACGAACCGAGGGTGAACGAGGACGAAAAACCCGATGCGATGTTCGCCGCCCCGAACGCCAGGAGGTCGCGGTTCGGATCTGTGGAGTAGTTGTTCTTCTCGCCGTACTGCCGAGAGACGAGTAGCCCTTCTGCAACGGCAACAGCGGTCAGTGCGATGGCCGAGGGGATCAGGGCGAGCCATGTCGACCAACTGAGCACTGGCACCGAAAATGTGGGGAGACCAGCCGGGACTTTTCCCAGTACCGACACCCCTTTGCCTTGAAGATCGAAAAGGACAGACGCGGCGGTGGCCGCGATCATGACCATCAAGGCCCACGGAGCAGAAGCAATGATCCGTCGCCCGCAGAGAAGTATCAGAATTGAGCTGATTCCCAGGCACATAGCCCAGAGGTTCGCCTCACCGAGATGGCTTACGAGGTCGAACAACTTCTCACCGAATTCGCCGCCGCTGTTGATCGGCACACCCAGTACCTTCGCCGCCTGGCTGACGGTGATGTCCAACGCCAAACCGCCGACGAATCCGACAAGGATCGGTTTCGACAAGAAATCGGCCAAGAAACCGAGCTTGAACACAGCGCACAACAGAAACATCACACCGCCGAGAATCGCTTGTGCAGCAGCCATCTGGGCGTAGTTTCCACTCCCTGCCGCACCCATACCCATCAACGACGATGCGACCATCGCAGCCGCCGCAGCATCTGGCGAGGCCACGACTTGACGTGAAGAAACGAGCAACGCGAAACCTACCGTCGGCACGATCAATGCATAAAGCCCTGCAGTCGCAGGCAAGCCCGCTATTTGCGCGTATCCGATGTTCAGCGGAACGGATATTGCGAGCAATGTGATCCCAGCAGAGAACTCTCTCAGCCAGTTACTTCTGGTCAAACCCACGACGGGGAGACGCACGAGGTTCTCCTGTCCTGAGTATCGGAGTTAGATGTTCGTCACGGCAGTGCGATGCCAGCGAGCGTTTGTGAACAACGCAATCTTGATGTTCGGCTTCTCGAAGCCGCTCGTTTCGCACTTTTCATGGCATCGGCCGCCTCGAATTTACCGTTTCGACGATCTCCGAACATCACCCCACTGGGGTGAAAATTCCAGGTCGTTGAAACCGCCGCGAGGCCTCTCTGTCCACGGTGAACCCATCTTGCACACACAGAACAAGCAGACGACACTGCGTGCGCGTCCAACTTTTCTGCAGGGGCGCTTTGTTCCGGCGAACGAGTTCAACTTTTCGATGTCACGATCCGCTTCACCAATCAGCCACACAGGTCCGGTTCGGGTGATCACCCGAACACAGCTATCAACTATGTTCACTTATCGGTACTTACAGGACGTCACGTCCACCGACGGTTACGGATCACATATGGACACATCACTTCGGAAACGAGAGATCATTCGGCGCGCAATCGATGACCACCTCGTCGCGATGCGGGCGTCACAACCATGGAATGCCACATTTCACGTGATTCACGACTTGATTCATATCGGGATCATCGATCGCGCGATGACTTTGGCTGCACAGTCCTTTACCTCGATTCTGCCCGTCATGATGGCGCTGTCCACCCTCGGGCTGACCGATGTCGTTCCAGGCATGGGCGGTAACGGAATTTCCGCGGTGCTCAAGCATTCCCCGACACCGTCTGTTGCTTTGGGGTTCGTTGGTGTTCTGCTGCTGATGGTCAGCGCGACGTCATATGCCAGAGCTCTCGGTCGATGCCACGCAAAGATATGGCACGTAACAACATTGACTTACCGACAAGCCTGGAGATGGCTGGCCACAATTCTAATCGTCGTCGGGGGGTCGCTCGCCGTCGTCGTGAGCTACTCGCTGTCCGTTGACGACACAACGGCACGAGTCATGGCACTCATTCTTCAATCCGTTATCTGGTGGTCTGTCTGGTCCAGTGTTCCTGCGATTTTGGTGCCTTATTACTTCAGCAGAGCAACCCTCTTCGCCTGCGGCGGCATCACGTCCATAGGTCTGATCACCCTCCAACTCGCAACACCGTTGGTGGTCCCGAGATTGATCGAAACCTCGGGACAACAATTTGGTGTGTTGGGAGTAATGGTCACACTTGTCGGTTGGTTGTTCGCCTTTTCTGTTGTCGTGATCGGCGCACCTGCTCTCGTGAAGTCACTGCAGGAGTCCCGGACTTGTGACGTGAGTCCTCGGAGATTTCCCGATCCTCGCGC
This sequence comes from Rhodococcus sp. D-46, assembly GCF_011290655.1. Taxonomy (NCBI): domain Bacteria; kingdom Bacillati; phylum Actinomycetota; class Actinomycetes; order Mycobacteriales; family Nocardiaceae; genus Rhodococcus; species Rhodococcus sp. D-46. The sequence continues at coordinate 205,238 of NZ_JAANTF010000010.1, forward strand.
TCTGCGCAGCGTGTAACGAGCCGGCGCCACCTCATGCACCGCAAGGAGCTCTCGATGGTGGTGCCGCCAGATGTTGCGGGACCGCCAGCGCGAAGAGTGGAAGTTCAGCCGCGGCTGACTCTGTGCCATCTCACTCGCTTCCCTTCGCGGTCTACCTACCTCGAAAGATCCTGTTTGCAGAGAACTGTGACCGTAACCGGAGCGTCGATACGCGGCAGTGGGCCCCTGGAGCAGCCGAGGTGCGGGTCGATCTCCAGTTTGCCGACGACATGGGCAACCTATGGCGTCGACGGCACGGCCAGCAACCTGAACCGGTGATGGAGGGTGAGTAGCCCGAACCTCAGTCAGGCGGTGGGTTGAACGCAGCCGGTGAATGTGCCGGGTACGCCTTATCGATAACGAAACTTGTGCCGATAGCAATTTTGTCACTCTAACCCCTGCATATACTGCGCCGCAGCATCTTTCGTGCTGTCGCCGCGCAACCACGCTCCAGTTTATGCAGTACTCGAAAGCCATCCGTAGAACGAATTCTTTTGCTGCCGTGACCACCCGGTAGCGAGCATCGACGGCATGCTCCCGCCTTTCTGGTGTCATCGGCGAGCGCCTCGATTCGGTTCGTCGCGGGATTGGGTTTATGGCAAAGACACGCTTGGACACCACTGCCGTGACAGCATCAAACCGATCAGTCCTGATCACCCATAGCAAGGAGCCCCTGATGAATTTCCCCGCCCGCCGCCTGGCTGCCGCCGCTGCCGTATCCTGCGCGACCGCCCTTGCCCTGATTGCCAACCCCGCCCTGGCTGGAGCCGTCGTTTTCGCAGGCAACGCCGAGGTGACCGCCAACGGCAACGTGATCACTGTCCAATTCGCCGGTGTCGCCTCGGACGGGATCAGTTTGAGCTGCGCGGTCCGCGTTACCGACAACCCCGCCACTGTCGTCATCATCGAGCCGCAGTTCGTGCCGGTCGTTGGAGGGTCGGCGACGTACACCACGACCCTGCCCGACGGCGACTACCTCGTCGTCGCCGGCTGCAGCGACTCTGACACCTTCCGCACAATGACCCCCGACACCCCGCCCATCGACGCATTCAATCTCGGTGACGGCGAGCCGGTCACCCTGGTCACGCCCCCGCCTCCCGGCGGCGGGTTCTTCGGCAGCGTGGAGATGGGGAACCTGTTCGGCAGCTCGTAGCCGCCCACACCCTGATCACCCCACCCCGCCCGGTGACCGACACGGACGTGGGTGTCGGGTGGGGCAGGTGGCTAATCGCCCACGACAGCGACAGCCACGATCGTCTATTGTCTGCGCTTACGGATTCGAAGGCCCCATCTCGGGTTGGGATAGTTTCTGCACGCTGAGAGAGGGCTGCACCCCGCCCGTACGCCGGCGTGAGCGTGAAGCAATACGGCGAGTTCTGATATGCAGGGTTACCAATAGACCTCTGCAACTGCTGTGCAGCAACACTTTTCGCCTCACACGACGTCGATGAACCTGCGGAGACACCGATGAAGCTTGATTGTGCGCTGGACGGCGGACTCGCGCCGATCGGCATGCTTTCGACCCATATCGACTCCGCATGAACGTGTTTCACGCGCGGCTCTGGCATCGTTTTGCGGCACTCACGTCATGCAGATCGGCTCTGCTGCTTCGGTGTCTTCCTCGGAAGACTCGGTTCGACGAGGCGAGAGGGGTTATGCATCGTAGGCGACGTAGTGCAAATCGGCGTCCTGGCGCTCGTCGTACAATGCCGTGTATGCCTTCGCGATGACGTCCGGTTCTGCCTCCGGATGACCTGCCCCGATGAGGGCGGTGATGCCGACATGGGCAACGTAGACGCCCTTGGATTCGAGAGCGTTGTGCAGGTTCAGCACCCAGTTGCGAAGGCCCGCAGCGGCGATGTTCACGTTTCCCAGGAACGGCATCGGACTGATCGAACCTCCACCGGTGGTCACAAGGATGGTTCCGGTGCCGGCGGCGACCATGTCGGGGACTACGTCGCCGATGGCGCGTAGGGCTCCGCCGACGTAGAAGTCGATCTGCGGCTGCAGGTTCTCAGGGGTCACCTCGAGGACGAGGCGTTCTGGACGCGGGCAATCGTTGAGACGCTGCGACACACCTGCGTCCGAGTCGAAGAGCTGCGCGAGCTCACCCAACTCGCTGTTGTCAGTCACCGCCTGCCGGATACCGGTGAGGTCATCCCGCTGCTCCAGATCGTGCCGTCCAAGACGAACCAGGAGAGGCTGCTGATCATCACGCCCGAGTTGGACAGTTCTCGCCAGCGTCGTCAGTCGGCTGCGCGCCATCGGCGGCGGATCGGTCTCGCTGGTGGCTCGTCATGATGCCCATGAGCGATCCTGGGGACCATCGCTGCCGCATCTGTTCCAACGCCATCGCCACTACCAGTCCAAGGTCATCATCGCCGGGATGGTCAACCAACTACTCGCGCAGGCATGGGAGCGGATGGGTGTGTGCAACGCCGCCGCTGAGCCGATCAAGGTGACCGCGCACGACTTTCGGCGCATGTTCGCCACCGAGATGGTCACCGGTGGCCTGCCGATCCACATTGCCGCGAAGATTCACGGGCACCACCGACTGGTGACGACACAGGGCTACACCGCTGTGTTCCAGGAGGAACTGATTCGCTCGTACCGCGCCTTCCTCGACGGCCGGCGAGCCGTGCGCCCGGCTGACGAGTACCGGGAACCCACCAGCGCAGAGTGGACCGAGTTTCAGCAGCACTTTCAGACCCGAAAGCTTGAGCTCGGGGACTGTGGCCGCCCTTACGCCACTCCCCGCAGTCACGAACACGCCTGTGTCCGTTGTCCGATGCTGCGCGTGGATCCGCGTGCACGAGCACGGCTGGGCGAGATTATCGAGAACCTGCGCGACCGCATTGCCGAAGCCCGCGCCAATGGCTGGCGCGGCGAGATACAGGGTCTACAGATCAGCCTCGATGCGGCCGCCGGAAAGATGGCCGCTCTCGAACCAGCCGAACGTCGGGCCGTTGGACCATCAGATCCAAGTCAAGGGGCCGCCGACAGCGGTTCCGTCACTCCGCTGTCGCGGCATCCCGAAGCCACCGCGAGCCCGACCTGTTCGAACCTGTGGTTGCGCGAGAGTGGTTCTAGTCCATGGGAATACGACGCCGTGCGACCCGCCGGCGAAGGTTTCAAGGCTCCTTTCCGACTGAGGGCGTTGTCTCCTACTCGTCGTCCCGCGCTCTCAGCGGCTGTAGCGGCCGGAGAAGCGGTCGATCGCCTCCTCGCTCACTGGGCTGAACACGCCAACGAGGTTCTGGTCGGGGTCACGAAGGAAGAAGACGCGGTTGCCCCATGGCATGAGTGTTGGCTCGGCGACGAACTCCGCGCCCAGTGCGGCTAGGCGGGTGTACTCGACGTCGACGTCGTTGACGAGGAACTCGAAGATCGCCGACCGGTTGGCGGCTGCCTGGGCAGAGCCGAGTGCGAACAGCGGCACCGTGGCGGTGCTGCCGATCGCGAGGGTCGCGGTCGGGGTGAGGATCTCGGCGAAGACGGGCGCGGGGCGTACGGCGGTGGTGCCGGTGAGCTGCTCGTAGAATTCGACCATCGCATCGAGGTTGTCGGTGATGATGCGGGTCGAGACGAAGGCGGTGGCAGAGGAGTTGGTCATGGCTGTGATGCTAAAACCGATACAGGGCTGAATCCGCCCGGTATTCGTGGGAATCTGTTCACGTGGCCCGCTCTACAGCTCGTGTGATGACACTCCTGGAGTTTCTCCAGGCCGGAGGGATCCAGTCAGTCGCGACTCTCGCGACCCGGCTGGGCGTCGACGAGCGGACCGTGCGCCGCTATGTCGCGCAGCTGATCGAGATGGAGGTGCCGGTCGAGTCGATTCGCGGGCGGCGCGGTGGTTACCGGGTGGTGCCCGGCTACCGTATGCCGCCGCTGATGTTGACCGACGAGGAGGCGCTCACGCTGCTCTTGGGGCTGGTCGTGGGCCGTCGTAGCGGCGGGTTGCCGATCGATAGCGAGACCGTGGAGAGCGCTGTGGGCAAGTTGCGACGCGTGTTGCCGCGAGGAACTGCGGCGCGGCTAGACGCGCTACTGTCCTCCGCGGACCTGTCGCTCCTCGGCCCGTCTGGACGACCGAGCACAGAAGTCGTCGGTGGCACCGATCCGAAGGTGCTGATGGTCATCGCGGAGGCCGCCCGCGATCGCCACCCCGTCGAGATCGGCTATACCCGCAAGGACGGGCGAGCCAGCCAGCGCACGATCCTGCCTTACGGCATCGTCGCCCGCTCCGGACGCTGGTACGTCACAGGCCACGAGTCGGGTACCGGTGAGGTCCGGACCTTCCGTGTCGATCGGATCAGCAGCCCCGTGGCGTTGCCCGGATCGTTCAACGTCCCCGATGGCTTCGACGCGAGCGCGATCGTTCTGGCGAGCCTGGCGGCTACCCCGTGGCGCTATCAGGTCTCGGTCCGCGTCGCTGGCACCATCGACGACCTACGCTCGCAGTTCCCCGCGGGCCTGGCGACGCTGGAGCCGGCCGCGTCTGACAACATGGAGCCATGGACCCGCGTTCGCCTGGGCGCTGAGCGCCTCGACTGGGTAGTCCCGTATTTCGCCGGACTCGGCCGCGACCTGTTCATCGAAGAACCAGGCGAGCTTCGAGAGCAGGTCCGGGTTCTGGCCAGGCGTTTGCTTGCTGCATGCGGTGACGACGCAAGCAAGCCGGTCGAGTCGTCCGGTCTGGGATCGACACCCGCCTGAACCTCAGGCCTCAGCTCAGCCCCACTGCGGACATCGACTCCACCCGTCTGATGCAACTTGGCCTGTCAGCCTGAAAGCCCCCGGTTGCCTTAGTGACTGATTAGCCAGAGCTTCTCATCAGCTGTCAACAATCTGCGGGCCAGCAACACCAAGGGCTTTCCCCTAAGTGCTCGCCGTGCCCCCTTGCGCTTCCGCATTGAGATCCATGCCAGCGCACCGAGTGGGAGGTGCCCACCACCGCACGCACCCACCGCCGGCCACACACCAAGAACCGAACGACATCTCCGGCGCCGTTGCCGCTCCGCAGCCCCGAGTGGTCAAGAAAGTCGTCGTACAAGTCGCCCCAGAACACCATGCCGGGGACCCGACCCGTCAACCCACGCTTCGCTCTACGGGGTTGACAGCCCACCCGTTATCTTCTTGATGGTCCCTTCACCGGGGCCGGTCGTCCGTTCCGGTATGGCTTACACGCCCACTGGCCGATTGCAGGTCTCGTCGAGTGACGCCGCCGGATCGGATGGCACCGGTTCACCGCTGATAGAGGCATGGCCAAACGAACACCGAGGGGTCTGCATAACGTGGGTGACCGGGAGCGGTGCCGTGACCGTCAACGCTGACAACCGAAATGGAGTGTCTACGTGAGCGAACCGATCTACGACGTCTTCTGCGGAATCGACGTCGGCAAAACATCCCATCACGCCGTTGCGCTGGCACCTGACGGCCAGCGGCTCTGCGGCACTGATCTTCCGCAGGACGAGAGCAGAATCCGTTGCCTGCTAGAAGATCTCGCACGGCACGGCCGAGTGTTGGTAATTGTCGATCAACCTCGCAACATCGGTGCCTTGCCGGTCGCTGGGGCTCGCGAGTGCGGAGTCGACATCGCCTACCTGCCTGGATTACGGATGCGCCGCATCGCGGACCTGTACCCGGGCCGATCGAAGACCGATGCGCGGGATGCGTTCGTGATCGCCGACGCGGCACGGACATTGACGGACACCCTTCTGCGGATCGACGAACAGAACGATGCGGTGGAAGGACTGCGACTGCTGGCGGGATTCGACGCGGACCTTGCCAGCGAAGAGAACCGCCTGGTCAACCGCATACGGTCGGTCCTTCTCTCCGTTCATCCCGCCCTGGAACGCACAATCGGCCGGCAAATGCATCGACCTGTCGGCCCTGGACTACTCGCCAAGTTCGGCGGCCCCGAAGGGTTTACAGCCGTAACACGGCAAACCTTGGACGAGAGCGCCCGAGCTTTCGCACCTCGGTTGTGGAAGAAGATCACCGACGAGATCGTCGATGCGCTCGGTCAGCAGTCAGTGATCGTGCCTGGTGCGGACAAGGCTGACTTCGTCATTCGTACGCTGGCACGACACCTGCTCGAGGTGCGGCGTGCACGGGCCGAGCTCGCGGAACAGTTCGAAACCGAACTGGGCAAGCACCCTGACGGGCCGATCCTGATGTCTCTGCCCGGCGTCGGTTGCCGCACCGCGGTCACCATGCTTGTCGAGATTTCGGGCATCGACCGGTTCCCCAACGCCGGCCATCTCGCCGTCTACGCAGGCGTAGCACCACGAACGCATCGATCGGGAACGTCGATCAAAGGCGAACACCACCGGCACGGCGGTAACTCCAGACTCAAACGCGCCATGTATCTTTCGGCGTTTGCAGCACTGCGTGATCCACTGTCCCGTACGTACTACGACCGCAAGCGTGCCGAAGGCAAGAACCACCGATCTGCCTTGATCTGCCTCGCCCGGCGGCGAAGCAATGTTTTGTATGCGATGTTGAGCAACGGATCGAAGTACACCCCGACCGCCCAGCAAGCGATCCCCTCTGATCCGGCAAACCCATGCGACGCAGTCCGAGACGCTGCTTGACAGGTCAAACGGACTGCGTGCGTGTTACGCCCGCGCAGCGGCGTGCTCGTGACCGGGTTTATCGACGTGTCTACCGTTTCCGCTAGATCGACAGCAGCGCCGGGACGGAGACAATCGAGAGCAGGAGGAACGTCCCTGGGAACGCGATGTTGTAGTACACACGGGTCTGGATGTGGCGAGCTACCGCTCCGAGGAAGAAGAGGGCGAGGCCGATCGCAGCGAGCAACCCCACCGGTCGACCGCCTAACAGTCCGATCATGAGCCCGAGGCCACCTGCGAGCTTGGCTGTACCCAGCATCGGGAGCCATGACGGTGGTACGCGGACCTCAGCGGAGTTGGCGAGCACGAACTTCGCGTGGGCGTAGTCGGCGATGCCGAAGCCTGCATTCAGGAGCGCAGTCAGAAGGACGATTCCCGTGGCAAGTGCGGTCATTTCGAGGTTTCCTGGATTGGGGCGAGCATGTTGTAGTTCCCGACGACAGTAAAAGGTTTCGGGGCGGCGTTGTCGGATGTCCAGTTCGGGAGTGCTCGGCGGAAGTGTGCTGCCGAGTCGATGCCGAGTAGTGGATTTGCTGCAGGATCGGCAAGGTTGAGCATCAGGAAGAATTCGCTGCCCGACCGAACTGCAAGGTACTGCATGTTTTCTGGCGCGACTGCGGTGACGGCGTGGAATACGCGGCGAATTTCCGTCTCGGCGGAACCGATGGATTCGTCGTGGGTAGTGAAGTGGATGATCTGTAGTGTGCTCATATCGGGATATGCGCTTTCGATAGACGTGGGGACTTGGTCATCCCTTTGACGACTGCCGCTCCCGAAAGGTGACTCATGGACAGTGAGACCCTCGCCCGACGATTCGACGAACTCCGCCCGCACCTGATGTCCGTGGCTTTCCAGGTCGTCGGCTCCATGCCCGACGCCGAAGACGTAATCCAGGCCGCGTGGTTGAAGGTTGCCTCATCAGATACGCGTACGATCGCAAACCTCGCCGGCTGGATTACCACGATCACCACACGAACAGCACTCGATACGCTCAAAGCGCGTCACCGGCGCCGCGAGACCTTGGCGGGCGACAATCTTCCTCCCGAAGGCGAAGCAAGCGGGCCGGACGCGGAAGTACTTCTCGCAGAGTCTGTCAGTCGCGCACTCCTGGTCGTCCTCGAACGTCTCTCCCCGGCCGAGCGGGTCGCATTCGTGATGCACGACGTATTCGCCATGCCCTTCGACGAAATCGGGAGCATCTTGAATCGCACTGCGGCGACAAGTAAGAAACTGGCGAGCCGAGCCCGCACCAAAATTCACGCCGAACCCACCCCCGCGTCTTCGCAGATCCCGGAACACACCAAGATCGTGAGAGCCTTCCTCGCTGCCTCACGCGGAAGCGATATCCCTACCTTGCTCGAACTTCTTGCACCGGACGTGATCCGAACAGTAGATCCAATTCTCGTTGCGCCCGGAGCCTCGACATTCATTCGCGGGGCCGCCGAGGTTGCAGACGAGACTCGGCAGTTCACCACGCGCGCGAAAAAGGCAGCAGTGGTGCTCATCAACGGCGAACCTGGCGTCGTGATCGCACCGTCCGGACGTCTACTTGCCCTGATGACCATTTCATTCAACTTCGACGGGCAGATTCGCCGGATCGACATCACCGCCGATAGTTCCTACCTCGATACCGCGACTCTCACATTGCCAACAGCTGGAGGCGAATAGACCTGTTCGAGGTTGCGGAAAGAGATAGAAGCACTCGACCTGGTGACAGGGGAGCGACTCTACCGACTCTCAGGAAGGCAGCACCATGACCGAAACAGCCGCTCCCACAAGCTTTGTCGCGATACCTCGCACCGCAGAACACGGCGGATACGAGAACGAGTGCTTCACCCACTACGTCCAAGACAACCGCGGCCGCTACTGCCTCCGCGGACCGATGGTCCAGTCGGACGCGGAATGGCTCGCGAACAAGATGAATACACAGTTGGGCTAACCAACAGGTAAGGCCCGCACCGGATTCGGTGCGGGCCGCACAGCTGTACTCCTACGCCGGGGCGGGACGCTCCGGCATCTTCAATCGTGATCAGCTCCGTCCCGTCCCGACCGACGACGACTGCAACCCAAAGACCGAGCGCATCACTCGTCGTCAACGTCCTCATAGACGAGGACTTCAAAGTCCTCGTCGTCCGAGTTACGCCACTCACAGAACGTCCACGCCGCCGGATTCGCTTCTGCCACTATCTGCTTTATGGCTTGCTCCACCGACTTTTGCCAATCCTCGATCGACCTTCCCTTATAGCGCTTCAGGTATACGTCGTAGTCAAGATCGGCAGTCGAGCCGTACTGCTTTTTGGCTTGCTCTACCGACTTTTGCCAAACCTCGATCGACCCTCCCGGATAGCGATCTAGGAATACGTCGTAGTCGAGATCGGCAGTCCAGCCGGACATCATCCACTGATCCTCGCCCTCGGGGTCGAGCTGTCCGTAATTCGGCTCCAGCCCCTCTCGCTCCATCAGCGCACGGACTGCGGGCAGTACCAAATTGACCTGCTGCATAGTGAGCGGAGCCCGAAGTTGGAAGGTGAAACGAAACAATCTCTGCACGAGCCTGAACTCTAGAGCAACAGTTCCTCAGGAAGCTTGCGCCCCTTGACGTTCAGCGGTCTTCCGCGTCGTCACACGCGCCAACATCTGCTCCATCTGCGGCCACCCCAACGGTAACGACACGCCTTGCATTCTGAGGCGGGTATTCCACTCCGGAGCGAATGCATCCCACAGGACTCGGACAGCGGGGGCCAAGACATCGCGCTCGATCGCAACGACAGTCTCTCTGTCCCAAAGCGATTCCCCGTCAACAGAATCCGGCTCGCCGAACACCGAGGTCAACCTGTCAGCTGCGTAACCGAGTGCAATCAAATTCGAGGCACTGAAATGTTCTCTGCTCACAAAACCTCCCACTTCCCGGCAACCATCGACGACCACACCAGCCTGCCGCACCAGGCCCCATAACCGCAGGAGACGAATTTCCCTGAGGGTGTCGGACCCCCGAACTATCCTTGCAATCGCGACGAGCACCAGGTCGCCACACTGACCAGACCGAAGCGGAGGCCGACGTCCTGACCTGCAATAAACCTTGCAGATCGGTCAACTGTGGCGACCTGGTGCTCTTTCGTGTGTAGCTCCGTGGCTGTGAGTGATAGCCCGATTGGCCGAGACTGTGCAACGTCGGGATCTACTTCGGAGCGTCGCGCTCGGGCATCTTCATGATGATCAAATCGGCGCCGTCCTTGTACCGATACGCCCACTGACCATCCTTCGTCAGCACCGTGCCAGCCTGGCCCTCGTACGGGGCTGGGCTCCACCCTTGAACCTCATCGGGTTCTGCACTCTCGCTCATCTCACTATTGTCTCAACCTCCGAAAACCGGCCGAAACCAGTACAAACCCGCGCACAGTGGAGACATGAGCGCCGCCACCGGAAAGCCAGTGCCGCCGATGCTCGCCACACTCGGGCATCCGCCAACGGGGGAGCGCTGGGCCTTCGAGTCGAAATGGGATGGAGTCAGGGCCATCGGCACCACCGGCGCCAAACCGCCGGCACTGTGGTCGCGCAACGGCAACAACTTCAGTGCCTCGTTTCCCGACATCGTCGACGCACTCAGCGCCGTACTCGAGCACCACGAAACCGTCCTCGACGGTGAGATCGTCGCACTCGGACCCGACGGTGTCCCGTCCTTCTCCCGATTGCAACGCCGGATGCACGTCCTCAAACCCACCGCGCAGCTCCGCAACGACGCCCTGACCAGCTAGTACGTCTTCGACGTCCTCGATATCGACGGCACATCGACGACCGACCTGCCCTACCGCGAACGCCGCGAAGCGCTCGCCAACCTCAGCCTCGAGTACCCGCGCATCAAAGTCCCACTCCACTGGCTCAACGTCGACGGACCGACCATGCTCGAGGTCGCCCGCAAACACCACCTCGAAGGCATCGTCGCCAAAAGCATCACCTCGACCTACCAACCCGGAAAACGATCCCCGAGATGGCTGAAAACACCGCTCCGCGCCAACACCGAAGGAATCATCTGCGGATTCGTCCCCGGATCCGGCAACGCCGCCGGCGGAATCGGATCACTCATCCTCGGCGCCCACGACGACTCCGGATCGCTCATCTACATCGGAAACGTCGGCACCGGCCTTTCTTCGAGACAACGCCGCGAACTACGCGAACAACTCATCGACATCGAACGACCCACCAGCCCGTTCGCGAGCGTGCCACCACGAGCAATCACCCGCGAAGCCCGCTGGTCAGAACCGCTTTTAGTGTGCGACGTCGAGTACCGCGAGTACACCGGCGGCGGACTCAGACACCCAGCATTCAAAGGTATGCGCATCGACAAGACCGCCGATGACGTCGACCTCCCCGGACGACACTGATCCAGAGTGACAATGCATTCGAGGAGGCTTTCAGATGATCGCAGGCGGCTGGATTTGGTGGCTTCCATTGCCGTGGGAATGGCGGATAGCGCTCTCCGGGGCGATTCCATGCGAGCTCGGAGGCACACAGTGTTACTGACGCCCTGGTAGATATGACGAAGCCGCCGGCACCGAAAGGTGGCCAGCGGCTTCACAGAGTCGGTGCCCGCCTTGCGCCTCTCGGCAAGTGGCCGCTCGAAGCGGCATTTCTGGGGTGGTACCCGGGGCAAAGAACCGAACACCGACAGCCCCTACAACGAACACTGCCGCAGAGTTATTCCGAGCCGCTGACCAGCGCTGGCGGTCATTTCCGGGGGATGATCGTCCGCAACACGAAACGGACGACCACCGCGGTACCGGCCCCGATTGCGACGCCAGCCACCACGTCAGCGAGTAGAACCCCGACAGTGACACCGAGGACCGTTGCGGCCACGATCGCCAACGCGACATCGGTAGGCGCCGGCCGAGGGCTGGTGATCGCACTTCCCCTTCCGCGACAGTCGACGACGTACTCGCAGAGATCATCACACGCAGTTGGAAGCGGCCGTCGGACCCACGCTGTTCAATGGGACGGGAACCGACTACGAGGAGGTCAGGCCATGTGCGGGCGCTACGCCAATCGAAGCTGACAGAGCATTATTCATTGGATGCAACTGGGTAGCCGGTTCTCTTGGTGTACCTAGGTGAAGGCCTTTGCGCTGGCCAGGTAATCCTGCAACACCATTCACGGTCGAGGTCAACCGCGCGGCAGTCGACGACTATCCGATGTCGGACCGCACCGTATGAGGGAAAGTGGGAGGTATCGCCGAGGTGCTCTGAACGATCGAGGAGGCCAATTCGGGTCGGTGATCATGGCCGGTGTTTGCGCTCCGCCTTTGCTGCACTCCCAACCCCAGACCGAGAACCACGCCTTGGCGCGGCCGAACCCGCACAGCCACAGATAGATTCAGAACACGATATTGCGTGGCTGTACGAAGTGGAACGTCGCACCCATGCTGTTGCCTCGGTCCACCAAGGAACAGGCCGACGATGAAGTGTTACAGCTAAAAGCGAGCGCGCACGGACCGCGCGGCGTCCGAGTGCACGGGATACGGGCACAATCAGCCTTGAGGGACGACGATGTTGAACTCGGGGTCTCAGGGGTCGAGTACACCGGTGAGGGACTCCAGGATCGCCATGTCCCCATCGACGGCCAGGCCGTCAGAAGAGTTGTCACCGGCCAGAAGCGTGAGCAGACGCGGCTTGGTCAAAGTCAGGTGGAGCTGTGCAGAACTGTCCGGCTCTCGTTCGACATAGATGAGTACACCGTTGGAGAGGATGACGCGGAAGCTGCGCTCGAGATCGCTGAAAGTGACGTCGAAGGCGAGGTCGAGATCCCATGCCCGTGGCCCGTCGACAGTGATCGCGATGGAGTCGAATATCTGCTCCGGTGATAGTTCGGAGATGATCGTTGGAGAGTTCGCGACCAGAGGAGTGCCGAAGTTGCCGTCGCGCAGCTCGGTTGCTCCGGAGAGGAAGAAGTTGCGCCAGGTGCCGTTCTCCGAGCCGTAGCCGAGTTGTTCGAGCGTGTCTGCATACAGTGACCGCGCCCCGGCGTGCGTGGTGTCGGTGAAGACTGCATAGTCCAGCAGTGTCGCTGCCCAGCGCAAGTCCCCACTGTCATATGCTTCTTGCGCGAGTTCGACAGTCCGTTCGATTCCCCCGAAGGCGGCGACGTGCCGTTCGGCGGCGGCCTGCGGCGGATGAGGCCACAGTCGTGCAGGGTTGCCGTCGAACCAGCCCATGTAGCGCTGGTAGATCGCTTTGACGTTGTGGGAGACGGAACCGTAGTAGCCGTGGGTGCTCCACGTCTCGGTGCGTCATCTCCCGTCCCGACTGCACACCGCGAGAAGCTCTCATCACCGTTCTCACACTTCGCGAGGAAGACGTGTTCCGAACCCCTGCCGACCACGTTCTCGACGAGAACGCAGGTCGTGCCGACGGGAAACCGCAGACGCTGTGACCGACGAGCACACCATGCCCGCACGCTCCAGATTCCGCGCAGCCGGAGACCGGGCAGCAGCGCGTCTGCGGAAACGAGCCGAGTGGGCTGCCGTCGCGGCGCAGCGCCGAGCCGCCCATGACCTGGCGTACGCACAGTGGATCACCCGCGCCCCCGACGCCGCAGAGCTGTACGGCCCCGATGTTGATATTGCATGCGGGGCGCAGGAGCCGGCATGTGGCGATTGGGAGGCCGGCACCCGGCTACCCCTCGTTCGAGCAGTTGTCGCGTCTCTAGGTCTGTGAAGCGCCTCGGAGTGCCTTCTTGTCGATCTTCCCCAAAGCAGTGAGCGGCAGCGCTTCCAGAATCGAAATCTCCTTGGGCGCCCAGATCGGACCCTTGTGTGATCTCACGTGCGCGATGAGTTGATCGGGTGTGACCGACCATCCCGTCTTCAGTACGACTGCGGCGGTAACAGCTTCTCCCCATTGAGAATCGGGGACACCGAATACCGCACATGCTGCCACCGCGGGATGATGTCCGAGTGAGTCCTCGACTTCGCGCGGGTAGACGTTGAATCCACCACTGATGATCGTGTCTTTGATGCGGTCGACGATCGAGATGAGCCCACTTTCGTCGATTCGAGCAACGTCGCCGGTGTGCAACCACCCATTCGCGAGCGCTGCAGCGGTTTGTTCAGGTTTGTTCCAATAGCCGTCCATCACGAGCGGACCTCGCACACAAAGCTCGCCGGGTACGCCCGTCGCCGTCTCGTTTCCCTGCTCGTCAAGCAACACCACTTCGACACCTGGCATCGCGCGCCCACAACTCCCCAAAACTGCGGGATCGTCCGTGTGCTCACGTGTATCGAGTACCGTCAACGCATTCGGGGCTTCGGCCTGACCGTAATGCTGGCTCAGGATCGGCCCGAACACCGCCCCTGCCTGCTCGAGCCTGGTGGGGTCGATGGGTGCAGCACCGTAAAGCATCCAGTTCAGCCCAGACAGATTCGCATCCGACAGGCGTGGATGGTCGAGTAAGGCATAGAGCATCGTGGGAACCACGAATGTAGCTGTGACTCCGCCATTTTCGATGGCGTCGACAACTCTGTCCGGGTCGAACGACCTGTGCAACTCGAAGCTTGCACCTCGCAGCAGACCGGGTGCGACGAGCAGACCGGCAGCATGAGACATCGGCGTAGTGAGCAGCATGGTGGTTTCAGCCGGCCACTCCCACGTGGTGCAGGCCCAGGCATTGGCGACCAAGGATCGGTCCCTGAGCATGACGCCTTTCGGCTCACCGGTGGTTCCACCGGTGTAGAAGAGATACAAAGCTCGACCCTGACCGCCTAAGCCTGAACCTATTCCCGCCGTACCCAATTCACACGCTGATTCGAGGGCTGACAGTGACATCACTCGAGTCTGTGCCGCTTCGGCGCGTACCTGGAACTGTCCGTCGGCAACCAACAGGAGATCGGTACCACTGTCTTTCAGCACCATCCTGTCGTTCTCTTCGGTCGCGAGCGGATGGAGTGCCGTGTAGCGCACGCCCGCCAGACACGCCGCGGCCATGACCGTGAATGCTTCAGGACACGGCCCCGCAAGCAGGGCGACCCCGGCTCCGTCCGGCAGAGCGAAGCTACTGAGGACACCTGCAATCCGCTCGATCTGTTCCGCAGTCTGCCAATATGTCAGCTCGGCCCGATCACCGTTCCGATCCGTGAATCGAAACGCGATGTGGTCTGGTCGGCGTCGCAGCGCCGACAGAATCAGATCCGCATATCCCGCTTGCACCTGCAAGCCTGGCGCCATCGGTTCATCGTTCATGATGTCCGCGTTCATCGTGGCCCTCCCAAGATCGTGACCGCGGCGACGGCTTCCTCGATGCCGTAGAGACCTCCGCCGTTCTCTGCGACCGCGATTCGAGCACCCGGAACTTGTCGCCGCCCTGCTTGTCCACGCAACTGCGTGACAAGTTCGAAGACCTGCGCCAGTCCCGTTGCCGAGACCGGATGACCACGGGACTCGAGCCCACCTGACGGATTGACCGGACGCACGCCTCCCAACGAACTCGCACCGGACGCCGACCACGCGCCGCCCTCACCGATCGGGCAGAACCCCAGATTCTCGACCTGCTGCACTTCACCGAAGGCCGTGGCGTCGTGGACCTCTGCCACATCCACATCGCCTGGCCCGACTCCGGCTTCCTCGTATGCGCTCATTGCTGCACGGCGACCGATGTGACTCTCCACGTCATCTGCGGTCCGATCCGTGCCTGACACCAAGCTGCAACCGAGTACCTGCGCCGCCCGCCGAGAGGAATCGTGCCTTCGAGCAAAGTCCGCACTGGTCACAATGACCGCCGCTGCACCGTCACTGACGGGCGAGCACATCGGAACTGTCAGAGGCCACGCGACTCGCCTTGCGGCAAGCACCTCTTCGACGCTGAAGAGTTTGCGAAAGTGCGACCGCGGATTGTGCACGGAATGCGCATGATTTTTGGCTGCTACGGACGCGAGCTCGAACTCGGTGGTTCCGAATCTCTCCATGTGCGCCCGGGCAAGAGAAGCGTAGATCTCCATGAACACCGACCGCTCACCCTGCGATCCGAGTGCATCCGGCAGCGGAGCGGACAGCGAAGCAAGGCCCGCGAGCGTCTCGTCGCGATGCGCAACGTCGAGTGCACCGTCGAACACCTCCAGACTTCGAGCCGGATCCGAGCACACCAGCTTGTCCACCCCGACCGCCAACGCGACCTCGGACAGACCGGCGCGAACGTGGGCGATCGCCAGCCAGAGTGCAGTCGCGCCGCCGGCGCAGGCATTTTCGACATTGACGACCGGGACTCCCCCGAAACCGTATGGCCTCAAGGCAATCTGGCCTGGGATCATGTGCTGCCGGTCGATCGCCTTCTGGCTGACTGTCGCGTAGAAGACCGCACCGACGTCACCGCGGGTCAGGCCCGCGTCTTCGACGGCATCGATCGCCGCACGCCCCGCCAATTCCGAGGCCGCGGTATCCGCGTGCCGCCCGAAGAGAGTCGCGCCGACACCGAGAACCATGACTTCGCCGCTCACGCCACCACTCGATTCCTCAATACACCGAGGCCGGTGACCTCGAGTTCGACTACGTCTCCCGGTTCCAGGAACCGCCCGTGCTCCAAGCCGCATCCACTCGGCACGGTGCCGGAACAGAAGACTTCACCCGGGTACAGCCGCGTGGAAGTCGAAGCGAACGAAATCACGTCCTCGAAACGATGGTCCATGTCGGCGCTGGTTCCTCGGCTCACCTCGTCTCCGTTGATTCTCGCGGTCATCTCGAGTTGGTAGGGGTCACCGACTTCGTCGGCCGTCACGATCCAGGGCCCGAGGACATTCGCGTTCGAAAAGTCCTTGCTCTTACTGAGACCGAGTCCGGTGGAGATCTCCTCGAGCTGAGTATCGCGGGCGCTGAAATCGTTGAAGATGGTGTAACCGAAGATATGCGCAGGGGCATCCGCGCGTGAGATGTCGGTTCCACCGCGCCCCAGCACACAGGCGAATTCGAGTTCGTAATCGCGCAGGCTCGAGTACTCGGGCCACACGACGTCAGATTTGTGTCCGGTCACCGCCAATCGGTTCGCTATGTAATACAGCGGGCGCTCCAACTGGATCTTCGGCAGTTCGACGTCCTCGAGTGCGACCCCTTGAATTCGGGCGCGAGCGTTGCGGAAGTGATCCATGAAGCAGCCGAAGTCTCGGATCTGGACCGGCTGAGGAAGCGGCGACATCCAGCGCACATCACCTGCGTCGACGATTGCACTTGCCGGCGGCTCGTCTGCGAGCCGATCCAGGGTCTCCCGTGCCGCCGGACCACCTTCGATGATGGTTTGCATGGTTTCCAGTTCTGGAGCCGGTTTTCCCGTCACATCATGATGAGCTCGCTCGAGTAACAACAGTTGCTCGCCGCTGCCCGTCACCAGAGCCGTCTGCTGAGTCTTTTCGTATTCGACGGTCGCAAGTTTCACTGTGAGTCAATACCTTTCACTGAATTGTTCGTTAGGTGAGGCAGGAATTTTGCTCAGACGAACGCGACCACACGAGCCGGGGCAGCGCTGGCTCGCGCAAGCTTGATCGGGAAAAACGCCACGTGAAATCCCGAGGGCGGAAGCGCGGCGAGGTTCGCCAGTTGCTGAACGATGAATACTTCACGTTCGCGTCCGGCCCGGTGCCCGTCCCAGAGAACCGAGTTGTCCCCGGTGTCACGAAATTTCTGCGCCATGACTGCAAAGCTCAAGTCCCAGCCGGCAGCGTCGGTGCCCAGCACCTTCGCGCCTTGCTCGGCGAGAAACAGCGTGCCTTCGCGACTCATCCCTGGATACTGAAAGAACCCTGGATCAGCCAAGGTGAAGCTCTCTTGTCCGGTACGGAGCAACACGGCACCACCCTGGGGAACGGACGCACCGTTTTCCGCCAGGGCAGCTTTCAGCGCGTCCACCGAGATCGGCTGATTCGCCTCGCACCGGCCGCGCAGGTCGAGCACCACTGTCTCGCAGAACAATTCATCCAACGCGATGTCTGTGATCGTGCGAGAAGGCTTACCCTCCGAGGTTGATCCGTAGTGCAACGGCGCGTCGACGTGTGTGCCCAGATGGCTGTTGAACTCACTCAACATCTCCGATCCCCACCCCTCACCGTCCGGAAGATCATGAACTCCGCACTGCAGTGCTGCCGCGAACTCGTCGCGTCCGGCACCTGCGGGGTGCGAGTAGGTCACCGAGGGGGCAACGACGGAAGCCAGTGCCTTCAAACCCTCGGGGAGCAATTCCCGATCGGCCGGATCGAGAGTTCTAGTCAGATCGATGAGTTCCATGTCCGCCCATTCCGTTAAGTTATTGGACGCTCAGCATAGAACTGGACGATCAACATAGGCAAGAGGGTGTCGCGAGAGGAATACGGCCGGCCGATGGCCGGCCTCGTAGCATGAGTGCGGTGCGCAGGTCTCGGCCCCGACGGGCGCGTCGACGTCACCGCGTGCCGGAATTGGCTGCACTCGAGAACGAAAGAAGGCAGGAACACCGAATGGCGTCGACACGCAAGCAGGAGATTTCCGAGGAAACCAGACGGCGACTGGTGAAAGCCGCGGCCGAACTGGCTGCCGAAGGCGGGTCGACCGCGATGTCCGTACAAGCCGTGGCAGAAAGATCCGGTATCAGCAGAGGGTCCGTGGCCTGGCACTTCGGATCGAAGGACGGGCTTCTACGAGCCGTCGTCGAGGACGCATTCCGGTGGGGCATGGAAAAGCTACGCGCAGAGTTGGCATCATCCTCGGCGACTGGAATCGAAGCATTGATCGAAGCCAACTTCGTACTGATGTCATACCCCGAGGCACGAATTTTCTCGACCATCTTGATCGAAGCCGTGATTCCCGGGTCCACCATCCGCGAGACCTACGCAGAGCAGTACGTCGCAATGCGAACGCTGTACGCGGACTACCTGCGTTCGATCGACACCCCGGTCACCAATCCGGAGTTGGTTGCCGTCACCCTTCTGGCCGGCACTCTCGGGATCAACCTCCAACATCGCCTCGATCCCGACAACGTCGATCGACGTTCAGCAGTAACCGAGCTCGAATCGATCTATGCCCGCGCGATGGCACCTACCACAACGTCAGGACACGAGAATCCCTAACCAGACCGGAACCTTCGGAGATGCAGGTGCAGAGCTTTCCAGTCTGCCACGGTTTCAGACTGCCCCTCGGAGTGTGTGGACTCGTATCGTTCGTTGGTCTCGACATTTGTCCGGCGATAAGAGCTCCTCACTACTGGTCACGGTCCAGAAGTGCACCAGGCGTCGGACGGGCGCTCCCGATCGGAGGCGGGGAGCGGCCCGCGTCGACCGCGTGAGCATGCGGGTGAGCCGACATGCTCGGAGTCCGAGTGGGTCATGCGTGCGGTCGGTCTGCCGACGAGTTCTCTCGGGGCGCGGTGATGTCTGGGAAGTGCGTCGGCGGACCGTGGTCGTCTGCCCCGCCGCTGCCCGTACGCCGGTGGTCGATGAAAGCGGACCTGTAGGGCAGATCGATCGTGTGGGAGAGAATTGTGGTCGCCTCGAACTCACCCGCCAACGATGGCACACAGGATCATTGATTCTGGGTGCCACGACAAAGCATCCGAGATGCGGATTGCAGGAGCTCGGTCAGAGAAGGAATGCCGGTGAAGCATGCTGCAACGTGCCCATCCGGACGGACCAGTATCCCGCCGACTTCAGCCTTCGGATACAGCGCCGCGAAGGACTCACTCCCAATTTTCTCGACCCGAATCGCGATCCCCTCTCTCTCAGCACTATTCGCAAGAACCGCCCACTCCGTGGAATCTCCCCCGACTACGACCATCGCGTCACACCCGACCAGATCCAGGGTCGACTCCTCTGGTCGCAGCCACGTGTGTGGCAGTCTCTTTCCGGGATCAACTCGAAAAGGCGGTTCGCTTCGATCGAGCCCCGAAGTCCCATCAGTCGAGTCCGATTGCACCGCAGCGGAACAGTATCGAGTTCCCAACAGCAACTGGTCGTCGATCCGATAGCCACCCGCAGCCCGCGAATTGCGGCTGGAGATGTCGATGACCTGCTCGGCAATCGGTCGACGCTCCACCTCGTACGAATCCAATAGAGCTGGCCCTGCATCCCCGCGGATGACGGCGGCCAGCTTCCATGCCAGATTATCGGCGTCGCCGATTCCCGTGTTCATGCCGTGGCCACCGGTGGGCGGAATTGCATGCGCGGCATCCCCGACCAGGAATATGCCGTCCCGGCAGTAGGATTCGGCCAGCAAAGCGTCCATCCGCCAGCCCATGGTGTCGATCACTTCCACATCGAGGTCATCGATACCTGCGGCGGTTCGAATCAGCGCTGCACACTCCTCGTCCGAGAGACGCTCGGCATCCGAGCCTTCCGTGTATGGATACTGATAGATCCACTCGACGTCGTTGTCGATTGCCATGAATCCACCGACTGCCGGCGGAGTCAGAAAGTACGACGCGCTGAGCCTGTCCGCGAGCACTCGACCGAGCGGAGCATTGAATCGGATGCTGAGATACCTTCCGAGACCGGTGGTTCCATTCATGGCGATACCCGCTCGCGCTCTTGTCATGCTTCCGATTCCGTCGCACGCAACGACGAACCGAGAACTGACCTGCCTCACATCACCGGTGTCCACATCCTCGATCATGGAGATCAGTACGCCGGCGCGTTCGTCGACGCCGGTATGCCGCGCTCCGAACGCGACGCGCGCCTGGGGCCGAGCCTTCGCATGAGTGAGTAGAACCGGCTCCAACTCATTCTGCGCGCAGATCAATCCCGGTGTCGGTGTTACTGCATCGAGTTCTGTGTCGCCTCCTGGATTCGAGCGAACAAAGTCAGGATCAACCAGACTTGACCCTCGATAGAAACTCACGTGCGACGCCGGCAGACCTGCGCGGGTCACATCCTCGGCAACGCCAGATCGCCGAAATATCTCCATCGACCTCGCCGACACACCACGCGCTTTGGGGTGCGAAGACGTCTCTTTCCTCCGCTCCACCAGTACGTGTTCGATACCGTAGCGCGACAACAGTATCGACATCGTCAGGCCGACCGGGCCCCCACCTACGACAAGAACCTCGGTGTGCTCCAGCTTCGTCATACTTCTCCGATCCACGCATCCCCAAATATCAGTAACGTCAAAGATTGATCATTGACGTTACAATGAGTGAGGGCAAGCGAATAATCTGGAGGAGAGACGCCATGTCGACGGTTCCACGCGAAGCCGGCACGAACCCGCGTGGATTGGGTTTCGTCGTCGATCTCGCCAATTTGTCGACCGCAGAACCGGATTTCGACGCCGACCGTTTCCGATCACTTCTTGTAGATCACGGCGCACCGCAGAGAATCCTCGACGCCGCCGACGAGGACCTCCCACAGATCCGCGACGCGACCCGAGCTGTCGTCGACGTGCTGAGGTCCGAGGATGTCGACGAGGCAGCGGGGCGCCTCAACGGCCTACTCGAGTTGCACCCGGCCCGCCCCCGCCTGGTGAAACTTCCGGGGCGTGCATGGTCCATGCACCTCGACACACCCGAGCATTTCGAAAGATCCGAATGGCTTTGCGCAACAGCAGCATTTGCACTGGGCCTTTGGCTCGGCGAGCGAGGTTCGGCTGCGTGGGGATCTTGCGCTGCTGCCGACTGCGAACGCTTCTTCGTCGATGCCGGGCGTCGAACACCGCAACGATTCTGTTCGACTCGGTGCGCGACTCGGGTTCGCGTCGCGCACCATCGACGTCGAATTGTCGACGAACACGACCCGTAGCAGATGTCCGCTCACAAAGAGCTGACGGATCGGAGCCGGAAGTCGATAATGAGGGCATGAACGAGACGCGACCCACAACCTCGAACGAGAGCGCTGGCGCACGCTGCCGACACGTCTCGTTGCATACCTATTGTATGACTGAACCCCGTGAACGCCGGCTGAAGTAGGTGACCAAGTCGCTGTGAGGCTGGTGTCGTAGGGGCGCACGCTGAGGTGAAGCACGCTCGCCTTCTCCGATGTGAGTCGACGACATGTGCCACCGAATGAGAGTAAAGGCAATTATGCCGTAATCGTTCCGGGAAAGTTCAAGAACGACGTAGTCACTGTGACGGGCACGGCATCGGACGCCTCCGAGCTGTCCGAATGAATGTCACGCGATTCGACGGCGGTGCGGCGCGCTCAGGGGTGGAACAACGACGGAGTTGGTGCGAACCTGCTTCGCTGTCTGGAGCAGGAGTTCAGATCGGGTAGTGTCGATCGATTCGACTGGCTGATTGCGATGTCTGGCCAGCAGCCACCTGTTGGGGTTTCGACTTGTGTGGTCACGAAAGGCCTTGGTCGGGAAAGATCGATCCGGTAGTGATTGTCGAGGTACCAACTGGGCGGGAATTGAGAGCGCACGGATCTACCAGCGTCAATCGCACAGTTGGCTGTGCACGGCCACGGCGTGGGCTCGGTCGCGTCGATGATGCCGACGCCGATGAAGATCACGGAGAGGGTCGCGCAGGTGATCGAGGATGCGGTGTCTACTGTTGACGAAACCGCCAGCCGCACGATGGCGTTGAGGGATTAACTGGACAGCCCAACACCGGAGCGGTCATTCCGCGACGAGGCTGTCACGATGCGGTTGAGCGAAAAGTTTTGTGCACTAAGTGAAGTGAACGTACATATCGATTGGTGAGCCCTGCGGATTGAACAGAAAGTCATGTCACAGAATGCATTCTCCGCGTGTATTCGGATCGATTGTCGGCGGTCTCGATGCGGATCAATCATCGACTGAACAGGGTCGTCGCTGTGTGCCCGTCTGCAAAGCTTTCACAGACCATCACCACCATGGCTCGACGGCAGATGGCTCGTCGATGTCATCGGCTAGGAGACGCCAGCCCTGCATGTGCCGAGGAGTCTCTATACACCCGCGAAGGCGGGTGAGGGGGAGGGCACATCGCCCGTCGCCTTGCACGTCCGACAAGCCGCTCGCGGGTATGCCACGAAAGAGCTAGCAAACACCGACGAAGCGCAGGTCAAAGTGTCCGGTTGTCGGTGCGGCGGAAGTCGTATGCAGGTTCCCGGTACGCCCCGCGGGCGAGCAATCGGGCGATGTTGGCCCGGTATATCTTGTCGGCGTCGGCATGGAGAACGGGATTACTCTCGAGCCACAGGTTTGCAGGATGAATCGGTTCGTCGTACATACGACGGAAGAGTTCGGTACGGAGGTCTTTGAGCCAATTGGAGTTCAAGTTCATGACGCGGAACTGGCGCAATGCTTCGATGTCGATCACGCCCGACACGAATGAATTGTGTCCGGAGACGGTGTGGCCGAGTACCGCTCCGTTGTAGTCCACGACGTGTGAATTTCCTCCGGCGATGTCGAATGACTGTGTCGCCGACTGAGTCGGATAGACCGGTCCGGTGTTCGGGCAGATCATGTACAGGCTGTTGAAATGCGCGTGCGCACGGTTCTGGAGTAGCCACGTTCCCCCGGAGTCAGGTCCTGATTGCGTCATCGGAACCGCCTCGCTCGGACGGTAAACGACCTCGGCACCTTGAAAAGCCAAGGCGCGTAATGCTTCCGGATACTCTCCGTCGCTGCAGCAGATCGTACCGATCGAACCGATGTCCGAAGTATGCAGGACGGGATAGAATGCGTCGATGCCGTCGCCGAACAGTTCGGTCCAGCGGTCGTAGACATCGTGAGGCGTGCAGGAACGCTCTCGGCACCAGACGTGATTCTTCGTGGCGCGATGTATCACCTCGCCTGCCGGGGAGATCACCACCATGGAGTTGAAGAAGCGATCGGCCATGACTTCGGGCCACCGCGCCTTGCATTGAGCGATGATGTAAACCCCGTATTGCTTGGCAAGTCCGCCGAGTCGGTCTGTCTCGGGGCCGG
Organism: Rhodococcus sp. D-46; assembly: GCF_011290655.1. Classification (NCBI taxonomy): domain Bacteria; kingdom Bacillati; phylum Actinomycetota; class Actinomycetes; order Mycobacteriales; family Nocardiaceae; genus Rhodococcus; species Rhodococcus sp. D-46. The sequence goes on from NZ_JAANTF010000010.1 coordinate 228,747, forward strand.
GGATGTCGATGAACATCTCGCGCGCGGCCTTCACGTGAGGTATGTCGAAGGCTTCGTCCCCGAATCCGGTCAAGGCGCCTTCTGCCAATGCAATCAGTTTGACAGGCATGTTGATCGAAACTGTCGACACCGCAGCGTGAATCGCTTCCTCGATTGTGTCGAGGTTCGCCTTGATCTGCGATCGGTGTTCGATGTTGCGCACCACTGTCGAGAGACCAATCGCCGTATAGGGGGCGATGGGAGTTGCGGCCGTGTCAGCATTCACCGGCGTTCACTTTCGGTATGCGGTGCGCCCACGGCACGACCTTCTCCAATTGGGATGCAACCGCTATCAGGGTGCCCTCCTCACACATCGGTGCGGCCAGTTGAACGCCGATAGGCAACCCCGAGCGCGTGGAACCGAGCGGCAGGCTGATTGCGGGTCCGCCCGTCACATTGAAAAGTGGAGTGAACGAACAGATGCCGAACAACTTGCGAGTCCATTCGCTAGGGGAGAGTGATGCGTCATTGGAATCGAGTTCGCCCAACAGTTGGGGTGGCTCACCGAGCGTCGGGGTGAGCAACAGATCGTAATTCGTGAAGAAGGTTCCGACCGTACGGGATACCTGGTTGAAGACGGCGAGCGCTCCGGCGAGTTGAATGGCCGTGACTCGGCGTCCGTACTCCACGCAGGCCAAGGTTGTCGCCTCGAGGTTCTCGGGTCCGGGGGTCACGCCGAAAGCTCCGGCAAGTGCATCGACGCCTTCGGCAAGAGAGACACTCCAGACAGGCAGGTTGGCTTCGACGAAATGATCCCAGTCGAAGACCGGCGTGTCGGGAATGACGTGATGCCCGAGCCCCTCGAGGACCGTGCCGACAGAGGACACGGCATTCGCGACCTCGATGTTCACCGGGTCTCCGGACCACGACTGAGTGTGGATCGCAATGCGTAAGCGCCCCGGGGAGCGGTTGATCTCGTCAGTGTATGGTCGCGAGGGATCACGGATCACGTACTTGTCGCCGGGGGCCGGCCCGCTCACGGCATCGAGTAACGCTGCGCAGTCACGCACCGATCGGGTGAGCCCCAACTCGGCCCCCAGTCCTGAGAGTGGTTCGCTCGAGTCAGGGCCGACTGGTACACGGCCTCGGCTCGGTTTCAGACCCACCAACCCGTTGGCGGACGCCGGAATTCGGATCGACCCTCCACCGTCAGTAGCGTGGGCGATGGGAAGGGCTCGTGCTGCGACCAATGCCGCTGATCCGCCACTCGATCCACCGGCACTGCGTTCGGTGTCCCACGGATTGCGTGTCGAGCCTTGAGCAACAGGTTCGGTGTTTCCGTTGAACGCGAATTCCGGTGTGGTGGTCACCGCCACAGCAGCCAATCCTGCTGCCCGGAATCGTGTCATCAGTTCGGTGTCGTGAGGAAAGATTGCACCTTCGCCCGCCAGCCGACTTCCGAACCTGGTCGGTACTCCGGCCGCGTGTACGGCAAAATCCTTGAGTGCAAAGGGAACCCCCGCAAATAGTCCCTGTTCGTTGCAATCGAGGGCTCGATCCCACGGGCCCTCGACGACGGCGTTCAGCGTCGGATTGACGGTCTCGATCGCGGTGCGTGCTGCCTGGTGAACTTCGTCAACGGACATCTGCTTGTCGCGAATCAGTTCGGCGAGGCCCGTGGCGTCATGCTCGATGTACTCATTCGGCTTCATCGAAGATCCCCTCGGTGGCGGCAGGGAGGACGGCGTCGTCGTGAACTATGTTTCCGCCCAACATGGTTCGATGCACTCGAATGTCCTTCAATTCGTCGAGATCGCAGGTCGAAGGGTCGCGGTCGACGAAGATGATGTCCGCGTGATTTCCGGGTCGGATGGATCCGATTCCGTCCCATCCGAGGATCTTCGCTGCGCTTGTGGTCCACATAGCGAGAGATTCCTGGCGATTGATGACCTGGTCCGGACCGTCGTTTCTCAGGTCTGTGCCGGCAATCTCGTGCGTCTGTGCAAGTGCAATCTGTTCCCATGGACTCTTCGGTCCCCAGTCAGACCCGCCGGAGACGTCGAGGCCTGCGTCGAGTAGGCGCCTCAAGGGGACCATGTCACGCCATACGTGCCGGCCGATCCGTTCGTCGTACATTGCGCCCTTGCCCCATGCGAATCCGACAGAAGTGGTGATCTGGAAACCGAGTGCCTTGTACCGGCGAACGTGATCCGGGCTTATGGTGATCGCGTGCTGCAGAATCCACGCCTTGTCTCGAAAATCGTGTTCGATGACGACACGCTCGGCGATCTCGAGAAAGTCGTCGTGCTCACGGTAGGAACCGATACAAATGTTGGCCCGAACGTCATTCTCCGCGCAGAATCGAACGTACGATTCTTCTTTCTCTAGTGAGACGAAGCGATTTCCCTTGGTAGGCCTGCCGAAAGGATCGGTATAGGTTTCGTGCATGGCGAAATGCCCTGCAAAACAGGGTCCCCCAGGGCTGATGGTCATACCGACGATTCGCAACATGTCGTCGGCGCTATCGGCCGATTGCGGCGCAAGTGATTTCAATCGATCGTCGAATTCGTGCAGCGACAACGGTTCGAAGGGATAGAAGATGACCGACTCCACGTCGTGAGTGGCCTGGACTCGCATGGTGAGCATGTCGGATGTACGGAGATGTTGATACATCTGTATGTGGATCGGTTCCATGGCGTGTCCCTCGTACAAAGTGGTGACACCGTGGGCGGAGAAGCGAGCCATTTCGTCGAGTACACCGGGTACTGCGTGATCGGGATCGAGTGGTGGGAGCTTGAGAAGGATCTGTCCCCAGAACGGGTCGTAGGTGTAGTAGTTGTTCACCGGTCCGCGAAGTATTCCTGTCAAACGCCCGGCTTCGTCCTTGTCGATCTCCACATCACACACTTGATCAGGGATGAAGTCCGACAGACCGACAGCACGCAAGCCGGCGCTGTTGAACGCCACGATGTTCGGAGTACGCGGCGCCCACGCTTGAATGAGCACAGGGTGGTCGGAGGTCGCCCGGTCGAGGACATGACGGTCGGGCAATCGTCGCTCGGCAAGGTCGCGCCACGATCGGCGAATGAAGTAGTGGGCTTCACCGACCGGCGTGCAGATGATCCACTCGCCGGGTGCGGTGACGGCCGCCCGAGCACTGATGCGCTCGACGATATCGGCGTGATCGAGTGCATCACTCAAGTCGACGAGGCCGCCGCGAAGTGCACCGAAGTGCATGACGTGCGGGTGGGTGTCTATGAGTCCTGGCATGACGACCGCGTCGCCAGCTTCCATGACCCGGGTTTTCGGGCCAGCGGACTCGACCAGGTCGGAGAACCTGCCCGTCTCGAGGATCACGCCGTTGTCCACGAGTACCGCTTCCACGACCGGGTTCGCATCGTCGAAGGTCAGGACCTTCGACGATCGGATGAGTGTTCTGCTCACGTGGACCTACCTCCGTGCATCTCGACGAGTCCACCGCGTGTGGCTCGCCAGGTAGTAGCACTCTATGAGCGGCCGGGCTGGGGGAGAATCATCCGAAAGGATGAAGTCCGATCGGTCTTGACCAGTGATTATGGCCGCAGGTAGCGTCGTACTGGTTCGTTGTGGAGGAGCGCGATATGTCGGTGGTTCGGTCGGATCTCGTTGCACCGAATCTCCAACCGATCAGACGCAACAACGAGTTCGCTCGCAACATCGAATTCAAACGCAACGCGATGGAGTTTCTTGCCAGGTTCGTTCGCGTGTCCGGGATGGTTTTCTATTCCGTTGATCGCAGCATGAATGCCGACATGCACGTATTCGATCGGGTGTGTCCTGAGGAAAATGGTCGCTACACCGGGCACTTTCACGAGTTGGACCCTTTTCATCCGCGTAGGTTCGCCGAATCGGGCGCCGACCTCGCATCGTCGAACGACATTGGCCAGCGTTTCGACAAGACCGACTATTACGACGGCTTCTTTCGCCCGATGGGTTATCGATACGAGGCTGAACTGTATCTGCGTCATGCCGGGCGCATCGTGGCGGGCGTTTCCCTGCTCCGAAGTGCCCGCGACGGTGACTTCTCGAGGGAAGAGATGCAATTTCTGCAGAAGTCTCATGGATTCGTCGAACAGTCCTATTGCATGCTGGGTCAAATGCCCAGTGCCCCGAGTTCTTCTGCAGTGCCGGAACATTGGAGATTATCTGCTCGGGAGCGCGACGTCGTCGAACTGCTGGCACAGGGTGCGAGCAACATCGACATCTCTCGTGCGCTGTTCATCAGCGTCCCAACCGTGAAGAGCCACCTCCAGCACGTGTATCGAAAGTCGAGCGTGCATACACGTACCGAGTTGGTGTCACGTCTGGTGCACGGCTGAGCAAGACGCGGTGGATCTCAATAAGTGTTGTTGCACCGCGTTTCTCACCGGACGAATTGATTAATCTGTCTGGCGCTCATCGTGAACCTGTTGACACCGCCGCGCGACGTCGGGCACGAGAGAACCTCTGCAGGATCAGCGCGCCGTGTCTCACAGGTTCATCTCGCAGGTTCATACTGAGAAGAGCGTTAGCACGCTCCTGGTCTCCAATGAAGCGATCCGCTAACTTGGCCGGTACGGACTTCTCCTGTCCAGCAAGCTCAGATCGTTGTTCTGACCGAAAATGAAATGTTGCACCGTGGTCTACAGCATGATCGACTGCGGAACTACCCTGCGCTGCTAGGCGCACCGAATCGATATGATCACGCCGTTACTTTCGAATCCAAGGCGGTCGTGGCAGTTTGTGGCGGTGCCGTTGACTGTGGGCGCCCTGTTAACGACGCGGAGATCTCGGTAATGGTCGAGATCCGTCCGGGATCGCGACGGAGGACCTCGGCGATTCGGTTATTGATCGCGTCTGGGTGCAGGCCGAGTGCGTGCGCGTTACGGCGGCAGCCCAAGTCCTGTCGTACGTTGGATTTGAGGGTGCTGAGCGGTTTGGGCGGAAATTGTTTGTTTGCAACCGATCTGCTGGGTGTGCGGCGTCCGATGATGGTCCGGTCAGTTGGTAGGTGAGGGCAATATCTGCCATCTGGTACATGCCGGAGGTGATGGCCACGGCGAGGATGCGCTCGGTCTGTGTGAGGATGTTTGTCAGCGAGCCGGGGTCACACAGATCTGCCAGGCTGCCGACCGGCAACGTGCGAGGATCAGCAGATCTGGTCAGCCAGGTGGCGAGCCCCGGCCGGTATCGGTACGAGGACGGTTCCGCCGTCGGATTCGAGCATGGCAAGTACTGGTGGGTGTCCCGCACCCGCAGAGCTCATCGGACCTCGAGTAGTATGCCGCGTCCGGTTCTGCTCGAAGCGCACCGTGGAGGGTGCCCCCGACCTGCGAGCAATAGCTCGGCGAGAAGTTGGTTTGCGCCGCGCTCTTCGCCGAGCGGTGCGGTGCAGCGGCTCGCACTGAATGCGAGCCGCTGATGCAGGCTTTGCGCTATTTGACGGGCTCGTGGACTCGTTTGGCGGTGCGGCCGCGGAATTCGAGCATCACGGCGCGACCGGTGTCGTCGGTGACGAAGCGTCCCAACGCCCGGGTGGTGTCGGCGCGCGCAGCGAAGTCACGGTCGTTGAGGAAGGCGATCGGGATTGCCGGCGGCCAGACGATGTCCTCGTATTCACCGAGATCCTGCGCGCTGCCCATCCGGATGCCGATTCCCTCGTCACCGGGGGCGACGGTCATCGTCAGTGAGCCGGCCTGATACTTGCCCAGGACTGCGTCGACGGCAGCGGGTTCGGGCTCGACCACGTCCAGGGATGCCGGCGTGGGTAGTTCAGTGAGGTTGGCCATGCACCAGTCGACGATCTTCTTGCCGATTCCGCCGCCGAGGGCGTTGGTCAGCACGGTGACGGCGAAGTTCTTCTCGGGCACTGTCATGAACTCGGAGACCTGGAGGTTGCTCACGTTTCCGCCATGCCGCACTACCTGCGTGGTTCCGTATCGAGTCAACAGCCATCCCAGGCCGACTTCTTCGAACATCATCGCGGCGGGACGCTGCGGCTTCTGCATCAACAACCGGGTGGACTCGTCGAGCGGCTGTCCTTCGCCGGGGTGTTCGCCAGACAGTGCGTAACGTGCCCAGACGAGTTGGTCTCGCACCGAGGACCACATTCCGCCGCAAGGGATCATGCCGCGGTCCAGCCCGGTTTCGTTGGACACGAACGGCACACCGTCGCGGATGTAGTGACCGAGTGCGAACCGGTGGGTCATCACGTCCCAGGGCAGGAAGGCCGAGTTCTTCATTTCGAGGGGGTCGAGCACGCGCTGCTTGACCAGCTCTTCGAAGGTCAGTCCGCTGATCTTGGCCACGACATGTCCGGCGAGAACGAATCCGGAGTTGCTGTAGGAGAAGACTTCTCCGACGGGAAATTCTTGTCGCAGTTCGTTCAGCCGTGAAACCGAGCGTCCCAGGGCGTCTTCGCCCCAGCCTGCCGAGAGGCCCGCGTCGCCGGTGAATCCGCCGGTGTGGGTGAGGAGGTGACGCATCGTGACTGTGCGCGTGGCTGTTTCGTCGGCGAAGGTCAGTTCGGGGACGTACTCGACCAACGGGGTGTCGAGATCGAGTAGGCCGTCCTCGACGAGTGCCATCGCGGCTGTTGCGGCGAACACCTTTGTGGTGGAGCCGATCATGAACATCGTCTTGTCGGTGACCGGGAGTTGGGTTTCGACGCTCTCGATGCCACTGGTGACGACGATGTCCTTGTCGCCGTGCACGATGCCGACCGAGACGCCGGGGATGTTTGCCTCGACCCTCCACTGATCGACGAGTTCTTGAAGCTGTTCTTGCATCTTTGATTCCTCGAGTTCGCTAGCTCTTGCAAAAGGTTCAATCGGGGAGAGTTCGGGTGGTTTGTCGTTACTGGTAAAGGCGCAGTGCGGAGCCGATGAACAGGGTGCCGAAGGCGAGTCCGGCCTTGTTGAAGTACACGTTCATATCTGAGTTGGCGAACGGCACGGCCGAAGTCGTCTTGGTGATCTCCGATTCTGCTTCCGCCCAGGCGCTGCAAGCTTCTTCGCCGGTCAGCCCGGACGCTTTGGTTGCTGCTGCTTCATAGGACGGATTGTCGATCGAAGAGAAGTTCTTGCCCGCGGCCGGCGCGGGGCCGGTGAAGAACGGGGTGAACGCGCTGGGGAGCGATGTGTTGATCTGGATCCACGCGATGTCCCATTGATTGTTGTCCTTACCACTCAGCATGACGTCGACGACCTTGTTCTGATCGCCACTCGAAACCTCGACATTCGCACCGAGATCAACCCACGCAGCTCGGGCGAGTTCTGCTGCTGCATTGCGCGGTTCGTCGCCGCCACCGTAGAACAGACGTAGGTTCAGCGATTTTCCGTCCTTGCTTCGCTTGCCGTCCGAGCTGGCGGTCCAGCCAGCGGAGTCCAGGGTTGACTTGGCTGCGGTCAGATCGAAGTCTGGAATGTTGCCCGCGACGGAGTCGTACACGCAGGCACGCGGTTCGACGGCGGTGAGGCTGGTTGCACGGGTGCCCTGACCTGCCGTGATGACCTGGGCGAGGTCGTCGAAATTGAGAGCCTGGACGAGGGCTTTTCGTACGGCGGGATCACTGGTCGGATTGTCGGCGATTTGATTGAAGTACATCTGACCGGCGGGCATCGGGCGTTTGACCGAAGCGAAATTCGCGGCGTCGACTCGGTCTTTGTCCGGACCGCCGATCGGGGAAGCGTTCAACTCGCCCGAAAGAAGCTGGTTGGCCGCGGTACTGACATTCGGAACCAATGCTGCAATAACGGTTTTGGGGACTCCGGGTGTGTCGGAGGTAGTGCTGTCGGGTCCCCAGTTGTAACCTGCCCGGCGTTCGAAGGTGAAGTGGTCCGAGGGCAGCACCTCTGCGAGTTCGAACATTCCGGTGCCGAAGGATTTGGTGTTCGCGGCGGCAGGGTCCCTCAAACCGGCGTCGCACATGATCGGGAGACGTCCGACGTTCAGAAGCAGGAAGGGGCTGGGCGCCGGTGTGGTGACGATGACGGTGCGGGTTGCCGGGTCGGCCGTCGCAGACGCGCCAACCGGGACGGAAGTTCCGCGGAGTTGTGAACCGTTGTCGGGATCGGCCACGAAGTTGATGTTGTCCGCGACGGTCTGTGGGGTCAGCGTGGACCCGTCCGTGCACGTCACTCCTTCCCGGATGGTGAAGGATGCTGTCGTTGGGGTTTCCTCCCACTTCTCCGCCAGCCACTTTCCGATCTCGCTGGTGACGGGGTCCTGGTAGATCAGATAGTCGTAGGTCAATCTCGAAATTTCAGCGGTTGCTGCGGAAGCGGACATGATCGGGTTGAGCGCGCCGGGATCAGCCGACAATGCATACCGGAATGTTCCATCGGAGAGAGGGGCGCCGCCGCCGTCGGCGCTAGGGGATGCGCCTCCTGAACTGCAGGCTGACAACACGAGGGCGAGCCCTGCGGCTGTTGCAAGTGTTCGATAGGAGAGTGGTTTCATGGTGCCTCCGTGAAGGAACCGGGGCCCGAACATGTTTGGCACGGGCGCGGTTGATTGGTGTCCGTTAGATTTTGACGTAGGACGTGAGACACATCTCGGCTGATTCACCGGAAAGGTGAAATGATTTTTGTTCGTTCCCACGAGAATTGAATGGACGCCTGCTTACCCTCGCTACCTTGGTGGTCGCAAGTCAGAAAGGTTGTGCGCGGGCGCGCCGACGGTGGGCTCAGAAATCGTTCACTGCTTTTGATCGGCGCCTCCCGAGTTTTTGCCTTGGGGTCCCTTTCCACATTGATCGGATTGTCAGCGCTGGTCGGGTCTCTGCTCGGCGGCAATACAGGTATCACGGTGCGCTACAGGCTCAAACGCGACGGCGTGCAGATGGTCACGATCGGCGCGTCGGTGAGATCGCCGTAGCGGTGCAGGGAACGAGGCTCGGGCGGGGCGGCGGCGACGGCAGGTCGTGTGAACTTCGGCGCGGCAGTCGATACTGATGATCCTGCGGACGCACCACACGTTCTCTCTCAGTTGCGGGCACCGAACACCGCCTCGATGTCCTCGTCGCGGTAGCCCACGGCGTACGAGACTTGCGGGCGTGGGCGAGTGAAATGCTCGCGCAGTTTGTCGTGTAGTTCTTCGATGTGCGGTTGCAAGTAGCCTTCTGTCGTCGACAGATGCTGATGCCGGAGAATCGTTTGAACTTCGGGCAACGTCAGCTGCGGGTCGTTCGCCATGCGTACCGCGGCAGTATGCCGAAGATCGTGCAGAGTCCTGTTGGTGCCGAGGATCTCCTTGGCGCGCTGCATGATCCGGCGAAAGGCCCAATAGGTCAGTGGCCTCGTATCACCGCGGAGGGTGCGCCAGATCTGTTCGGCCGGCCCTGGGTTCCGCATCTGTCGAAGTATCGGGCCAGACAGTCGAAGGCCGCCGGAGACCCGGGAACTGCAGACAGTTCACGCGTTCCTTTCGAGACCGGGACTGCCCCCGCATTGGTTGACATCTGAGCTGTGAAGATCAATCTTCACGGTGGAAGGATGCTGCTATGCCGAAGCCGTTCCCCGAAGAGTTCCGTCGCGACGTGGTCGCGGTCGCCCGCAAACGCGAAGCCCCGCTGATCCAGATCGCGAAAGACTTCGGAATCTCCGAGCCCACCCTGCATAACTGGCTCAAAAGGGTCGACATCGAAGGCGGCAGCCGGCCCGGAATGACCAAGGACGAATCCGCAGAGCTGCGTGAAGCAAAGAAGCGGATCCGACTGCTCGAGCAGGAAGCGGAAGTGATGCGACGCGCCGTCGCCTACCTGTCCCGGGACGTCAACCCAAAATGATGTTCCCGCTGGTCCGTGACCTCGCCGAGGACGGAATTCCCGTCACGGTGACCTACCGGGTGCTCGGCTTCTCCACTTGAGGGTTCTACAAATGGCAGGCCAGACCTGTGACACAGAGGGATTGGGACGATGCACATTTGATCAACGCTGCCTACGACATTTACGCCGACGATCCGGCTTTCGGATACCGATTCATCGCCGATGAATTACCTTGGCGAGGCATCATCGCCGGCGAGAACCGCGTCGCTCGGCTGCGCTCGCAGCAACGTATCTGGTCGGTGTTCGCGAAGAAACGAGGACTGAACAAGAAATCGGGCCCACCGGTTCACGACGACCTCGTGGCCCGAAAGTTCACCGCACAGAAACCGAACCAGTTGTGGCTCACGGACATTACGGAACACTGGACCGACACCGGAAAGCTGTACCTGTGCGCGATCAAGGACGTGTACTCGAACAGGATCGTCGGCTATTCGATCGACTCCCGAATGAAAGCGTCGCTGGCTGTGAACGCCCTGACCAATGCCCTCGCTATACGCGGTGCGGCCGGAACGATCGTACATTCCGACAGAGGTAGCCAACTTCGGTCGAGAAAGTTCATTCATACATTGTCCGACAACAGCTTACAAGGTTCCATGGGCCGGGTCGGGGCATGCGGTGACAATGCCGCGATGGAATCTTTCTTCTCACTGTTGCAGAAGAACGTCCCCGACCGACAACGGTGGTCTACTCAGGAACAACTGCGGCTCGCGATCGTGATCTGGATCGAGAAGACCTACCACCGCAAACACCGGCAACGGCGCCTCGGGAAGCTCACCCCGATTGAGTTTGAGACAATCAACGAGGCCGCTCACGCGGCTTGAAACTATCAACCCCACGTGTCAACTGAAGTGGATGCAATCCCATCCATCCCGGTCGAATCAGGTGTGAGGCTGTCGACTCTTCGACGCTTCGGCCTCACCCAACACAACTGCCATGACCACCAGGATCGCAGCAGGCCAAACGAAAGTGCCCCACGAGATGACACCTGCAACAGCCAGGACCAGCAATATTAGTGCTGCTCCCAAGGGATAGACGAGCTTCTTCATTCCAGTCATGCGATTTCTTTACCTAGCGGCGATGCTCGTGGAAGTCTCCGGCATCGACCGGTTCGCCAATGCCGGCCGGGCGCCGTCTACGCTGGCGTAGCACCACGACCGCATCGATCGTGGACTTCGATCAAAGGTGAATACCACCGGCATGGCGGAAACTCCAGACTCAAACGTGCCATGTATCTTTCGGCGTTCGCATCGCTGCGCGATCCACAGTCCCGTATGTACCACGACCGCAAGCGCACTGAAGGCAAGAACCACCGATCCGCTTTGATCTGCTTCGCCCGCCGCTGAAGTAATGTTCTGTACTCGATCCGTGCATCGATCCGTGCACTCAGTGCAGGGTGATGTCCAGGTTTCAGACACTCAGGAGTTAGGCACGAATATTCATCCTGGACAACGCATCTCCTTCGATGATGAAAGTGAGCGTACTGGGACCGTTGAACCCGTTTCCGCCGACTTGCGCGGTGAGAGTGGTCTCGGAGGCTGCGTTGGTAAAGCCGAGGACGGACAACGTCACCTGCTTACCGATGAATTCCGCTTCGCTCCATGTACCGATTTCGTCGCGGCCGGTGAATTCGTGGCCCCAGTCGTCGACGACACCGCCCGGCGCGAAGGTGTCGAGGAACAAATCGGTGTCTCCGATGTTGGTGGCGTCGATCAGACGGGTAACGGGCACAGGCAATTCGGCTGACATCTGAGTCCTCACTGTGGGGAGTAGCGCAGGGCGGATTAGGTGCGGGTCAGCGGGTCGTGTAGCCGCCGTTGGCGAAAATCGTTTGTCCGGTGATCCACCATCCTTCGTCTGCGAGGAAGCGGACGATCGGGGCGATGTCTTCGATCTGGGTCAGCTGGTTCTTCATTGCCTGCGATTTGTGGAATTCGACGCGTTCGGGTGTTTCCTGCCCGTAGAAGAACGGTGTATCCATGGGGCCGGGGGCGATGCTGTTGACGGAGATTCCGCGTGCACCGAATTCTTTGGCTGCAGCTCGGGTGAAGTGCTCGACCGGGCTTTTTCCTCCTGCGTAGGTGGAGTATCCGTCGGTGAACGCAGCAAGTAGTGCTGTGACGATGGTGATGACCTTGCCGTCGTCGTTGAGGCGTTTGCCGGCTTCTTTGATGAAGAAGTATGCGGCTTTGGCGTTGATGTCGAGCATCGAATCGTAGTCGTCTTCGGAAGTGTCGACGATCGGTTTCCGTAGGACCTTGCCGGCGGTGTTGACGGCGATGTCGACGCTTCCGAAAGCGTCGACCGCGGTGTCGAAGAGTCGTTCGACATGTGAGGGGATGGTCAGATCGGCTTGGAACTTCGCGGCATTGGCTCCCGCAGCTTCGACCGCGGCCACTGTCTTGTTCGCATCCGCTTCACTGCTGTCACTGTTGTAGTGGACGGCGACGTTCACGCCCTGGGCTGCGAGAGTGGTGCTGATGAGGCCTCCGAGGTTCTTGGCGCCGCCCGCGACGATCGCTGACTTTCCGTGCAGTGAATTCGACATGTTCGCTCCTAGTATCGACAGTGTGACAACATCACGCTACGGATTCGATCCACAATTGATAAGCAGATAATATGTGTCTATCGACAATGGATGATTGTCTATTAGGGGTGTGCATTGTCAGGAAGGGAGAATTCGGTGGAAGGCCAGGGCGCCGATATGGGGCGGCCGACTTCGCCGCTCGATCTGCGTCGACTAGCGCAGTTCGTAGCTGCAGCGGACCATGGAAGCCTCACCAAGGCGGCTCGTTCGCTGTTCATGTCTCAGCAAGCGATGAGCGCTGCGATGCGCTTGCTGGAGAAGGAGGTCGGAACCGAACTCTTCACCCGGCAGGGGAGAAATGTGGTTCTCACTGCGGCCGGTCGCAAACTCCGAGAAGGCGCACCCGCTTTGCTGGCAGCGACGCAATCGCTCTCAGCTGCCACCCGCCGTGCGGCGCACGAACACGTATCGGCGTTCATGGTCGGGCATACCCCGGCGATCACCTCCGAGGAAGCATTCGAACTGGTCACGCCCGTGCGCCGGTCGATGCCAGAGGTTTCGATCACGGTTCGGCAGATGTTTCCCGATGAGATCGAACGAGGATTGATCGAGCGGACGATCGACGTCGGGGTGCGCCGCGGGGTCAGTACCCCGACGGATCTCGCTGCGGCCGCTCTTGGCTACGACAGACTCCGGCTCGCTGTCGATTCCGCCCATCCTCTCGCAGGACGAAAGGACCTGACACTCGCCGATATCGCGGAATCGACTCTGATCGTTTGGGGTCCTCCTCTGCATTCCTTCTATACCGACTTCCTCGTCTCAGCCTGCCGGAGAGCGGGATTCGAGCCGTCGCTCGTCATCAATCCCATTCAAGGGACGCCGCCGGTGACAGCAGTTGTGGGCAACGACTACGTCGCGCTGGTCACCGCCCCTACGGGTCCAGCGTTGGGTGGGCGGGTGACCGTACTGGACTTGGGCGACGCACCGATGGTGCCCATTCAAGCTCTGTGGTTGCCGCACACCAGTTCCGCCGCGCGTAGTGCGTTGCTGAACGGATGACCGGTCGTGGTCTGCGCGTTGGCCTTTTGTCTTTCCCGCGACAGTCACAGGGGACGCGCCTTAGGGATCGACGTTCCTGCCATTCTCCCAGACCTGTGTAGTTGATGGAAGCAGTCGACGTGGTGCACTCGACATGGTGACAGGGAAGCGAGTTCACGGGCTCCCGGGAAGGCAGCCACATGACCGAAACAGCCGCTCCCGCAAGCTTTGTCGTGATACCCCGCACCGAAGAACGCGGCGGATACGAGAACGAGTGCTTCACCCACTACGTCCAAGACAACGGCGGCCGCTACAGGCTGCAAGTGTTGATCACCCGTACCCGTCTTCCTCCAGTTCGGGCTCTTGTATTCCACGGTACCCATCGAGGGTTCGATATTGGCGTCGTACGATTCGAATTTGATGTTGAGCCAGTCACCTTCGTTGTAATAGTTATGACTGACGTTGGATTCGAGCACGCAGAAATGTGACGTCCTGGACACACCCTTACAACCGGAGAACGATCCGCGGGGTCAGCGCCGCACCTTCGCCGTCCGCGAAACCGGACTGACCACCATCTCCATCGTGATCGACCCCGACACCGAAGGAAGCGGCAAGGCGCGCGCCTTCGACCGAATCGGCAAGCAGATCACCGCCAACCGGCACCGCAAAGGGTTGACCGCAGCTCAGCACACCCGAGGGGTTGCGCAGATGCTCGAATTCGGAGCATCCATCACGAGGGTGTCCAAGACCCTCGCGATGAACAAAAAGGACGTGACAGCCGAGGCGTTGGAAAGGCCGAGGCAGCCCGCGCCGCCCTCGACGCCGGACAGCTCGACCTCGAGCAAGCCGCAGTAGTGGCCGAGTTCGAGGCAGCCGGAGATACCGACGCCGTCGAAAAGCTCTCGGCCACCAGGTCTTACGACTTCCACCACGTAGTGGAGAATCAGCGCTGGCTGCGCAAGGAGTGGGAGGCATCAAGGTCGTCTTACCGGCCCCGTAGGGGGCGAGGATCGCCAAGACTTCTTCCCGTGCGACGGTCAGATCGATGCCGTCGACCGCGCGGCCTTCTGATTCGCCGGGACCGTGGAAGGTCTTGGTCAATTTCCGGGTGTTGATCACGTCCTGCCTCTCGATGGGGTCCCGGACGATCGAAACCTCCGTTGCGGACGATATGCGGCCACAAGTGGAGGGCCCGGAAGTCCTTGCCCCGGAAATGACGGATGCCCTGCGGCGCATGCGCCGCAGGGCATTGTCTACGGGGTCAGCGGGTGCGGGGATCCTTCAGCGACGCCATCGCTTCCATGAGCGAGGAATGAACGGCGGTCAACTCCGGGGTCGCGAACGATTCCCAGGACTGCTCGCCGGTACCGGCCTCGGCGGAATCGGCCTGGCGCCAGTCGCCGCCGCCGGTTTCGTCCGCCGATCCTTCATCCCCGAACGCGTTACCCGGATTGTGCTTATACACCCACCACAGGTGGCCGAACGGGTCGGCGAACCGGGACAGTACGTCGCCCCAGAAATCCGTCGGCTCGGTGACGATCCGCGCACCACGCGCGGCGGCTCGTTTCAGCGTGGCGTCTGGATCGTCGACGTAGACGCGGACGAAGGACGGCGTATACGGCCAGCCCGGTTTGCGATCGGCGATCGTCACCGTCGAATCGCCTATCCGCAGTTCGGAATGCAGAATCAGGCCGTCGGTGTCGGCGGTCCGCACCTCAGCGACCTCGATCGCCCCGAACACATCGACCAGGAAGTCGAGCAGGCCTGCAGCGTCGTCGGTCCAGATGAAGGGATCGACCGTTGCGGATCCGGCGGGCGCCGGGGGAGCGGCGGGAATGGTAAACATGCTTTCTCCTTTCGGTTGGTGCCCTAAGATTCGTCGCAGTTGCGGACAGTCTGTGGCCACAAGTGCACCTAGTATCGGGGTGTGTCCACCAGTACTCGCACCCTTGCGCTTCTCGGTCTGCTGCAGAGCCGTCGCCACTGGTCCGGCGCCGACCTCGCGCGTCGGCTCGATGTTAGTGAGCGAACTGTCCGGCGTGATGTGCTCGGTCTCCAGGAGCTGGGCTATCCGATCGTCACGACGCGCGGGACCGGCGGCGGCTACCAGCTCAGTGCGGGTGCCTGCCTGCCGCCACTGGTCCTGGGTGAGGAGGAGGCTGCCGCGACGGTGCTGGGGCTGAAGGAGATCGCCACCGGCGTCCACCCTGCCTCCGCAGAAGCCGCGATGAGTGCTATGGCCAAGATCGTCCAGGTCCTTCCCACTCGTATCCGTCGTCGGATCGACAGTCTGCGGACCGTCGCGACCCCGACCGGTGATGGATGTCACGGAGCCGGGATCGACGATGTCACCGCGTTGACCACACTCGCGCTGGCCTGTCGGGACGCCGATACTGTCTCGTTCTCCTACCGCGGCAGCGACGCGGCCACGTCGCATCGCACCGTCCAACCCCATCAGATTGTCAATGTCGAAAGCCGCCTCTACCTGGTGGCCTGGGATCTCGATCGCACCGACTGGCGCACCTTCCGAATCGACCGGATCACCCAACCACGCCGCACCGGCGCACGATTCGCACCGCGTGACCTGCCCGGTGGCGATCCAGTGGAATATGTCCGCGACCGGATCGGGTCGATGCCGTCGAGGTACCGGGTTCACGCCACCATCCAGGCTTCCGCGGAACGGGTCAGGGCCGAGATCGTCCACTATGGCACCGTCGCCGCCGTCGACCGCGGATCGTGCGAGGTCCATATCGCTGCCGAATCCCTGGACTGGGCGACCTTCTGCCTTGTCTCGATAGGCGCGCCGTTCATCGTGCACGGACCACCCGAAGCCATCGATCTCGTGAAGGACTGGGGATCCAGGCTCCTCCTCGCCACACCCGCACCCGCACCCACGCCCAGTCGCCGAGCAAACGCAATGCTCCCTGGGTCGTAGACAGGCGCCCGGCAGTGCGCGGCGTTCGTTGGCGAAGTCCCCTTGGCGGACCGGGTGTGGTCAGTGACCGCCGTGCACAACCCCGCTTTCGAGGGCTGCGAAACGACAAGATCTCCGATGAGGTCGACCTACCCGGCCGCCATTGATCGCCACCGGATATGACGAAGCCGCCAGCCCCGAAAAACGGGGTCCAGCGGCTTCACAGGGTCAGTGCCCGTCTTGCGCCTCTCGGCAAGTGGCCGCTCGAAGCGGCATTTCTGGGGTGGTACCCGGGGCAAAGAGCCGAACACCGACAGCCTCTCTAACGAGACGATGCGCGAACTTATTCCGCATCGCTGCCCCCGACCCTTTGATCGCTCGAATTCACGGACCCGATAGTTGCCGCTCAGGGCAGTCCGAGTGCGATCGCGAGTGCTTTGTTCAGATTGACCACGGTCGCGCGGGAGAGCGATCCCGCTGGCCTGCTTGCGGCGATCTCGTCGGCGAACAGCTGCAGTCGCGCACTCACATCGGAAGTCCGTCAGGACTGAACGCGACAAAGGTATCGCTCAGTCCCGCGGGTACTCGCTTAGCTCAACCCAACTGGAGAGAGTTCATTCCGTCAGGTGCCCGAAGAACTCTTCTGCGACAGCGGTCAGTTTTTCGTGTTCTCTCCGGGCAGTCGCAGTGCGGCGGCCTCCAACTCAGCGGTGTACCTCGGCTCGAATTTGGGCACCAAACCGGCACGCTTCCAGTAGTCCGGCACGACGTGGGCCGACCCGATAACCGCGCCGGCAATACAGGCAATGGAGTCCGAGTCACCGTTACTGGTTGCCGCCCACCCCAGTGCAGCGGGCCCGGTCAGCGGCGCACCATCATCACCGTCGGCGGAAGTCGCCAGATCCGCAACGAGCAGCCCGAGGGCAACCGCGCTGGCGGATTCCCACCCTTCACCGACATCGGCGCACGGATCACCGAACGCGGCCACATCGATCCCGGCGAGTCGATCCCGTGCCCGAGTTGCGGCACCGAGGATATCCACTACATCATCGTTGAGCCCATCCACCAGTACCGATGGCATGTCCCTTCGATACGGGGCGAGGACCTCCGCCAAGTACGTATCGCTCAACCAC
Source organism: Rhodococcus sp. D-46 (assembly GCF_011290655.1). Classification (NCBI taxonomy): domain Bacteria; kingdom Bacillati; phylum Actinomycetota; class Actinomycetes; order Mycobacteriales; family Nocardiaceae; genus Rhodococcus; species Rhodococcus sp. D-46. Next base: position 246,179 of record NZ_JAANTF010000010.1, read on the forward strand.
TCGCTGACACCTTCGTAGATTCGCGCTGCCTAGGCCCGAGCGAATTCGAGGAATCTGCCGCGGCGCTGCGGCGCGTGACGGACCGCGTCGGCCAGAAGCAGCGCGGGAACTATTGCGCGGGGGTGTTTGTGGGTGATCACAGCTTGAAGGGCGCTCACGCCCCGCCAATACGGTTCCGGTGCGAACGCGGCGGGCACCAATCGCATGACCGCACCGCAACCGGCGGACTTGAAGGCCCCGTCCGGGTCGTACCACTGGGCGCCGCCGCGCAGATTCGCCAAGGAACCCATGCAGGTCATGCCCGGGGCGCGGAAGTTTTCGGGATCGAGTTCCCATGCGATGAAGTGTCGGACGATCGAGTCGGTGACTGAGGGGATGTCGGCGAAGTCCGAGACCTCTACGAGTGCGTCGTGCAGCGCGAGAGTCATCTGGGTGTCGTCGCTGATCATCCACTCACCTGCTGGCGCAGGCACCGGGTAGGCCGGCATGTCCGCGTACCTGCGGAACTCGACCTGGAAACCCCACGCGTCACCGGCCGCGAGCCCGACAAAAGCATTCCCGTAACGGGCATGCTCGGCGGCGGGATCGTCAGCAGAAGGTAATGCCATGGAAACTCCTCTATCCCGGACTCAGTCTGGGGTCGCAACCGGTGCACTTGTGCGAGGGCTCATCGTCCAGGGCTGGACGGTAAGTCCAGGCCGTTACTCCGTTCGAGGCCCAGGTGGTGTGCCCGACAGGAACTACGGAAGCAAGTCCAAGAATTCTTGGATATATCCCCGGACTACCGTCTCATTTTTGGATGCCTTCGTGGGATCGTCCCACCGCACCGCATTTATTATCTCAATTTGCAACCACGCGCCCCTCAATTCCTCGAAATCGGGCGCATTTTCGGATTCGCGGGCGTCCACATAACTCTCGAATATGTCGACGAGCGTTTGTAAAGATATTCTACCTTCCCTGTAATCGCGACTAACCTGCTCGCCTTCAGTGCGATATCTTCCATTATCAGTCATGTTAATTTCACCTTCCTCTTAGCCGTCCAAATGAGGTCGTCACAACTCTACCGAACTCGTTAACGATGACTGATAGGTTATTTGCCGCATCGTAGAACACGATCGTTGCGTCGTCGCTGGGGGTTGCCACCCCGTTTCGAATTGCTTGTTCCACAAGAGAGGGGAGGATGCCGCGCTCCTGCATCCGGTCGAACGCATGCCCCGTGTATTCGCGACCGTTGACTACTCCCGGAGGATTGGTTCCAGGCTTGACGCCCAATTCACGGCCTCGACGACCCACGGGCATCGAGGCGACTACCCGGCGGCCTGCTGCTTCGGCTTCTGCGGGGGTGCCGCCGCGTCGCAGGACTGCCTCTACCGCTTCTCGTACGGCTGTGACACCGGCTCTGCCCCCTGCACCCACTCCGGGAATCAGCGCGAGGATGTTTGTGGCCGCGAGTGTGATCTCGGCTGGGGAATGCTCGGGTGAGGGCTCGGCTCGTAGGCCAGGATGGAGGCCGAACGGATCGACGGCGGCATCGTTGACGGGCACGACGAGGAAATTGCGCCAGGCATCTCCGAGGGTTTCCACGCTCTCGACTGCTGTATCGACGACGCTTTCCCCGAATCCCCACGCACTGTCCCAGAGGCCGGTGGTCGGCGGTTTCTGCGGTGTCGTGCGTGGTGTCATCGAGTTCGGCTTCGACGTGGTGCCGCCGGATGTGTTGCCCGTATTCGTGTTCCCGCTGTTCTGCGGTTTCTGCGGGCTCGTTCGTGGTGTCATCGAATTCGGTGCCGACGTATTACCGCCGGACGTATTCCCACCAGAAGTGTTCCCGCTGTTCTGCGGTTTCTGCGGGCTCGTTCGTGGTGTCATCGAATTCGGTGCCGACGTATTACCGCCGGACGTATTCCCACCAGAAGTGTTCCCGCTGTTCTGCGGTTTCTGTGGAGTCGTTCGTGGTGTCATCGAATTCGGCGCCGGCTTGTTCCCACCGGAAGTGTTGCCCGAATTCGTGTTCCCGCTGTTCTGCGGCTTCTGCGCCGTGGTCCGGCCGGTCATCGAATTCGGCTTCGACGTGGTGTTCGAGCTCTTCGTCACCTGTTTCGAAACCACCGAAGCTGGCGCCTTCACCTTCTTCGCCGGCGGATCAGCCAAAATCGGATATGCGGTCGCTTCGTCGGCGTACACCTTTTGAATCAGGTGGCCGTCGCGGACTTCGTAGTCGGTCGGGACCGGGTTGCCGTTGGCGTCGTACGCCCACGGAGCTGCGACGACCGAGACGGGGTTTCCGTCCGCGTCGAAGACGGTGACGGAGCCGTCCGGATTGACATGCATGTGTCCTCCGGGCGGAACGTCGACAGGGATTTCCGCTTCATGTGAGGACGTCGCGTCGTGGATGAGGAAGAATGTACGACGTCCGCCATCGGGTTCGGTGACCGTGATCTTCGACTGGCCACCCTTCGTATACGCCATGAGCGGTGAGGCGAGAGTTCCGACGGTCTGGGAGAGGATCGATTCCGGTGTCCGGCCATTCAGCGGTATGCGTGGGCCGAAGGGTGAGCGGCGCCCACGGACTCCGATCCCGCCGGCTGTGAACGCGGCGGCGCCGACCAACACGAGTTCGAGGTAGCGGTCACGTCCGTCGTCTTCGTGGAGCCCGGAAGTCGCGACAGCGGGGGCTGATTCCGACTGAGTCGGAGCATTACTCGGCGTCGACGCGGGTACTGGTCCGGGACCACGATCAGTGGTCGATGCGGGTGCGGTCGATCCTGCAGGTTGCGGGGTGGTCGGTGCAGGTTCGCTGGTGGTCGTCGGAACCGGAACTCCCGCAGGGTTCTCGATGCCTGGAGGTGTCGGCGAATTCGGCTGCCCCGGTTGCGCCGCACCTGGCACGGGAACGATGGGGGTGCCGTTGTAGGTGGGAAAGTTCGTCGGCGCATTCGCCCCGACGTTCGGGCCACCGCCTGGAGCCTGCGCGCCGGGGAGCCCGACAGTGGTCGTCGGCGCAGCTGTCGCCGTCGTGGACGGCGCACTCAGGCACGGGTTGATGTACTCCGGCGGGACGGGGGCACCGGGTGGCAGTGAGGCGATCAGGTTCAGGTAGATCTGATGATCACGTGCCCGTACCGCTGCGCAGTCCTCTGCCGGCCCTGCGGAGGAGGTCGGGGCGAAGATCAGCAGCGCGAGCAATGCGATCACCATCGCCGCGAGCACCACCACGGTGGAGATCACCGTGGCCGGTGAGGTGCGGTCGAACCGGCGCGCAGGCTTCACCGGCGATCACCCGTGTTCGACTTCTTCCGAAATTCGGCGATGAGTGTGTCTGCGCCCCACCAGAACACCCGTCCTGCGATCGACATCCACAGAAAGAATGCCAGATACACCAGAATCGTCCCGTAATCGGCGGCCCACCCTCCGAGGCGTCCGATCACCACGAACGCCGCGATCAACAACGCGAGCCCGAATACGGTCGCGATCACAGCTTTCGAGGTCTGACTCAGTTCACTGTCCGGGTCCCACTCCCGTTTCCCTGTGTCAGCGGCCAAATCCTCGCATGCCGATGGAGTAATCAGAACCGTTCCCGGCGGCACATGGGGCAATGTGTGCTCGGCTGTGTTGTCGCGGCGGGTGGGCGAGGTCATCGGGGCGTTCGGTGAGGTGGTCATCGGAGATGAATTCCTTTCCCCGCCAACCAGAGACGCGGGACTCGAGATACCCGTCACCGGCCACAAGGACGGGCGGTCACCGGGTGCAGGATTCGGTGGTGGACGGAAGTTGCGGCTGTTACCAGGGGCAGTTGGCGTACGAGGCAGCGTTGACGGCCCACGTTCCACCCGGAGGAAGATAGAACTGGTACGAGGTGCACCCGTTCGGGTACTGGGCAGCTCGGGCAGTCTGGTTCTTCAGGACCTCCGCGGTAGCGTCGATCACCCCAGTCCACCCCGGTACCGGGATCGTCACATTCGCATTCGACAGTGCGGCCACGATCCCGCTCTGGTGGGCGGCGACGGTCAGGGCGTGGTTGATCGGGATGTTCACCACTGGCGCTCCGTAGCTGGCGGGAACATTTCCCGGCCGCGGTGCAGGCGCCGCGGTTGCAGCCGGTGCGGTAGCGAGCAGAATCCCGCCGGCAGCGAGTGATGCAGCCGCGGTCGTGGCCGCGATTTTCTTCGTACGAGTCAAAGACATGATGATCCTCTGATGGATGGATGGAAAAGTGGAAAGTGTTGGGTAACAGCGCCAACGGCGGCCCAGCACGGCAACCGAGACGTGCGATTGCGGGCGCGGACTACCGTTGACGACAGTCCTGGATCAGAGCCAGGTGGGATCGGAGTACACGAACACACTGTTGTCCGAGACGGCTGTCGACACCGCGAACTGCGCGTACGAACGGATCGTGACCGGGCCCATGCACGCATCGACCTTGACGTGCACGTTCTCCGCCGTGATCGACGCCTTCGCAGCCTCGACGTCCTTCTTCCCGAGCGGGATCGTGGTGATCGTGCCCGGTGCGATGGTGGTCTGGATGCTCGGGTTCACCGAGGCATTCACGCCGACGTTCGCCGACGGAACCCCCGAAATGCTGACCCCGACGGACGGGCCGAGGGAAAAACCAAGTCCCAGGCCGAGGCCGGAGGACACATCGATTTGGCAACCGATCTGCAACCCCTGCTCGACGTAGCCCGTCTTCACCGCAGAATTGCCGGCTCCGGAGATGGTGCCGGTGACCTTCGCCGACACGAACCCCTCGCGGGTGAATGCGGTTGTCGCCAGGTTCGGGACCGGGTTCGCCGAAAGTTTGGTAGCTGCCAGGTCGAGGGTCCATCCGTCGTCGGTGACCGTGCTCGCAAACTTGTCCGGCAGCGCCGTCGGGGTCGCCGATGCGCTGCCGGTGAACGCGAGAGAACCCGCCATCAGCACGGCCGACATCGCAGCACAGGAACCCACAGCCTTACCGATACGGTGCTTTCCTACTCGGGCCTGAGCGGTCTCGACGGTCGTGGTGGCCATGGTCGGTCTCCCTGTAGGTGAGTAAAAAGTCCAGCAACCCGATCGATTGCCGAAACTTAGCTGAACGTCTGACCGGGACGCTACAACACGACACGGATGCCCGACCAGCCCCCGATATCCGACTCAGCCCACCAAAAGTCGTACCCGGCGTTACAGCAACATTTCCGGAACACTCGGACCAGGCGGTTTGTTCGCGTGGGGTGTGTGACGAGCCTCATGATCACGAAATGGTGACTGTTTATTGCGGATCAGTGATTTTTTGGCAACCCAGCACCGAAACGTGTTGACAACTGGGGCGAGGGTTATCTCGTCGGGGTGGTGCGGCGAGGTCCGACCGCTGCTTCGGCAAGTCGGCTGTAGCCCGGTGAGTCGGCGGGAACCTTCCGACGTTGATCGGAGATGCGCAGTTTGCCGGCCAGTTTCAGCAACAGTTCCAGCGAGGTCGCCGAGAGCCCGTTCGCGGCCTGCAGCAGCTGCTTCAGTTCTTGATTGTCGAGACGGTCGACGATATCGGCGTCCTGGGCCTCGACGAGGGTACGGTCGCCGGTCCAGGGGACGGTGAAGAAGTGGCCGGGGGAGACTCCGAAGTAGTCGGCGAGCGCACCTACGACCTCATCGGATGGGCTCGTGCGAACACCGCACCGCAGTTGGGAGAGATATGGTGTCGAGATCCGACAGCCTCGCTCGAGAAGGCCTCTCGCTACCGCAGTGTTCGTCAAACGCCGACCGCCTCGGGCTGCGTCGACGGTGGCGAAAAGTTCGTTCAACCTGACCTGGAACACGTCCTCGCCGGCCACTCGCCCGACCATCACTGACTCGCTTTCTTCTGTCTGCTCCCATGCCCGAGGTGAGAGTACCGGCGAGGCAGGCAGCTCCGGGGTAGGCGACGTATGAGGGGGGAGTGGCGCTCCCACACGGGATGTCCGTGGTAGTCAACGAGCCGGGGTGAGTAGCAGTGTCATGGTGCGGAATTGTTGTTCGGCGCTGGCTGCGAGAAATGCACACCGATCCGCGCTCATACCCGAATCCGCAGTGGCCGTAGCATTCTCGGCTGGGGCGGCGCAGTCGAGGGAGGTGAACCGGTCGACGCTGCGGTTGAATATCTCGATCGGTGAGGAACTCTGACCTGTCCACGCCCGCGCCAGGTTAGCTGCAGTCGATTCGTCGATACTTCGCACCAACGCGGACTTGCGACTCAGGGAGTCCGAGCACAACGATGCCTGGAAACGGCACGAGAATTCGACCTCGGTACCGAATTCGGCGCATCCGGATGCACACCGCTCACCCGCGCCGGCACTCAGGCTGTCGACGGAGTCGCCTCCTGGCGAGCAACCCGCTGACATGATCGCCGCGACAGCGAGAACACCGATCGCACATCGGCGAACAACGGTGATACCGACACGGTGATGCACGGTTTCCTGCATGCCGGGTTCAGCTGTTCTCTACCAGGCGCTTTCGGCGTTGAAGATGTTCCCCTGATTGATTGCGGGGTCGACGAGATACAGCCCGACACGACCGCCGGGGTGCGAGGCTGCCTCGTCGACGAACTGATCGCCGGTGACCGGGGTCCATGCTCCGGTGTACCAGATGGAATCGTGCGGCAACCCGACAGTCCAGGCGTCGCCGAATGCGGCGTTGATCAGATTGCCCGCGTTGATCTGGCTCGCGACGACCGTCTCGTGGTGATCGAGAATGACTCCGACGTAACCGTTTCCCGATACCGGAGTCGCCGCCGAGGCAGAGCCTGCGCCGGCAACCGCCACAGCTCCAGCAGCCGCCGGGATGGCCAGAGCGGCAACGATCTTGAGTGCACCTGTCATCGAAAGGGCCTTTCTTCGTTCGGATCTAGTCAGGGGTCGAATCCGGGGCCTCGAAACCAAAATAGGTGGAGGGCCCGTGCCTCCAGTGAACGCCATTCGGCAAATAATCGGCAACCCTATGGGCTTACTTGGGAGTCAGATCACATGGGTAATCTCTATTCGTTGCCGTATCGATGGCAGGTGTCCATGGTCCCGAACGGGTCGTCCCAGGCGTCGTCATTCTCGCGCGGCGGCAAGTCTTCGGTTTTGGCACTGAACAGGTGCGCGACCGAGGGAATCCGCCCTCGATATCGCGAACCCAATGCTTTCAGTCCTCCCACGCATTGGCATCAGGTGTGAGAATCTCCAAAGATGCTTCGCGTGTATACCGCCGGGGTCGATCCAACCGTTGTGCGAAACATTTCGATGAAAGCACTTGTCGACGAATATCCGACGGCTGCCGCTACCTCATGTACCGGCGTGCCCCGCCCTAACAGGTCCATGGCGGCATGTACGCGAACCGTCGTTCGCCAGCGACCGAAGGACATCCCGGTCTCGGTTTGGAAGGTTCTTGCCACCGTTCTCGGGCTCGCGCCCACACTGCGCGCCCAGTCCTCGAGCGTCCGCGAATCGGAAGGGTCGGCGATGAGCGCGTTCGCAACGGTTGATGCCCGAGCGTCGGAGGGGATCGCGAGAGTGTCTTTTCGCTCCTCGGAGTTGTCGATCAGTTCGTAGAGAAGATCCACGCTTCGCCCCCGCTCCGTGGCAGGGCGATCGGAATCTTCCAGATGTGTCAACAGCGCAGCGGTCAATTCGCTGACAGCGACGACGCGTTCGTGACCCCACCGTTCACCACGTGGTCGAAGCGCCGTCGACCCGAACAAACAAAGCAGCTCGCCGTCGCCGAGCAACGTGGCCTCGTGTACTTCCCTCGACGGTATCCACGCGAGGTGCCCCCGGTGCAAGCTGAGTCGATTGCCCGAAACGACGAGCTCGAGGCGACCGCGACGCGCCCACATCAGTTCGTCGGTGTCGTGGCGGTGGGCCGGAAAGTGCAAAACTCCGGCCGCTATGTCGCGCGTCACATAAAAAGCGCGATCTGACGCAATTTCGATACTTTGCGTCATTCCTGTGTGTCCCCGGCTAGATGATGCGGAATTTCTGCCACTGAAGTGACCTTTCTCCGATACCGAAGGCGTAATTCACGCATTGTAACCAAGGTAAAGCAAGGCTAACTTCTTCGGAGAGTGTGGGCGATTTCCCGCACCGTGCGAGAGGAAGTCAGGTGTCACGGATCAGGCCGCGCTCACGAGCGACAGTGGTGGTAGCCATTTTGATCGCAGCATTCTGGTCACTGGCAGGTTGCGGAAACTCCGACAACTCCCCGGATTCGCTTCCGGCGACTTCCAGCGCAGGAGACGACACGGCATTTCCTGTCTCGATCGAGCATTTCTACGGTGAAACGACGATAAGCGCGCGCCCCAAGCGAATTGTGGCATTGGGCAGTACCGACTTCGAAATCCTCTACGCCCTTGGGGTCGTCCCGGTCGGAATTGCCACCTACCCCGGATTCGGTGCAACCAACGACGACGGTATTCAACCGTGGGTGGAACCATACGTCGATGCGACGGTCACGACTTTTCTTCCAGACGGAGACCAAAGCGTCGAGCAGATCGCGGCCCTTGACCCCGATTTGATTCTGATGACCTACGGAACACTCGGCGAAAACAGCTACCGACAACTGAGTCGGATTGCGCCGACTGTCGGGTCACCCGGTGGAGACTGGACACTGGACTGGCGCCTACAACTTCGCACAGTCGCCCGAGCAGTAGGCATGACCGACAAAGCAGAAAACCTCGAGGCACAGCTCTCCACCGGCATCGGAGAACTTCGAACGGCACACCCTGAACTCGACGGGAAAACGTTCAGTTTTGTCGAAGTTCACCCCGAAGGCATTTGGGCATACCTCTCCGGCGACCCCCGCAATGGGCTCATACAGGAACTGGGACTCCTTCCGTCTCCGGGTATCCGAGCTTTGGACGAGAGCACCGGCGGCAAATTTGTCGGCGATGTGTCTTACGAACTGGCCGGGGAGATCGACGCGGACATCATTGTCGTACAGGCACCGTCGCAGAGCGCCCAATCCATCCGCGACGCACCTATTTTCGGGGAACTGAACACTGTCAAGTCCGGCGCCGCAATCCTTTACGGCAAGGACGATCTCGCCTTCCTCGGATCGATGGTTCCGTCGCCCTTGACGATTCCCGCGTTTACACAACGATTCGTGACGGACGCATCTGAGGCCGCTACCCATATCCGATGAACAGCGCATCTGTGACGACCGCTTACGTTGTCGCTATCGCGTTGGAACCGTAGTCGAGTTCGAACTATCGCATGTGTCGGACAGAAACAACATTCATATTGAATGCCATTGCCGATAAAACGCTGATTATGTCGTTCTAAGGGCGAAATCTGCCGTACAGCAACGAAATACATTCACATCGAACGTGCATCGTGAGTGTCGCTACCAGAGTGAGAGCGGACGTCCTGCAGCCTCCCGATACGGATCGCGACGGCGATTGCCCGAGTGCGACCCCCGCCAGTACTCCCCATTGCGCTCTGGCGCACCATAGCAGTCGAAGGATGGCTTCGTACCCTCGACTAAATTGCGATCCATGGGGGCTGTGCCGAGGATCGGGTAATTGGTTGATTTATAGCCACTTTCGTCCGGAAGTCATTTACGTGGCGTGGAGATGGTGGTGACGGAGTTGCGGTGGTGGAGTTGCGGTGGTGGAGTTCTGCGCGAAGGTGGTGCGCTTCGAGGCTGAGTTGCTGGATTTACAACGTGCGGGCGAGGATAACCGCTCGCCCGGATCCGATTCGCGTGCCGATCGCATGTGCACTCGATGCTCCGAGCAGGCTTGCGACACCGAACGTCGTCAGAAGCAGGCCGTATGTGTAGGCGCTGAACCCGAGTGAGCGGAGGGCGAAGAGAGACAGCACAGTCAACGCGGCTCCGTTGGCGAGGAACCACACGTGTGTCGATATTGCGAGTGGGTTGAGAGTGCGGTGGCGGTAGGTGAATCTCAGACCCTCACGCACTTCGTTCATCAGGTTTCGGGAGCGAGAAGCGGGTCGAGGCTCGTCTACGTCGAGACCGTAATTGAGTGCGGCATCAGCGAGATAGCTGATTGCGTCGACGGCAATCACCACTGGAGCGCCGAGCAGGCCTACGAGTGCGCCTCCGACCGTTGGCCCCAATGTCGTTGCTGCTGCGTCGGCTTGGTCGAGTCGAGCGTTTGCTTTCACCAGTTGGCTGCGTGGAACCAGCCGGGGTAACAAGGACTGCATCGCAGCGAAGCCGAACACCGAGAAGGAGCCGAACAACAGCAACACGATGACCAGGACCCAGATGTGCAGAAGGCCGGCGAGCCACAGAAGCGGAACAGTGCCGAGTGCTACCGCTCGACCGATGCTGGCCCACACTAGGATTGGCTTGCGCCGCCACCGATCGACGTAGACCCCCGCGAACAACCCGAGCACCGCATAAGGGATGAACTGAGCCGCGTTCACCATACCGACTTCGAAGGGCGTCGCGTCTAGAAGCTGCACTACCAAAATGGGCATCGCCACCGCTGTCACCGACGAGCCGGCCGAACTGATCACCGCGGCCGTGAGAAAGCGGCGAAACGATGAACTACGTTGTGGCGGCGTCACATTACTCATCCGCTACTCACGACGCTCCACGTAGCGGACGCCACAGGTCCGTCCCGTCCCATGAAGGGGACTGTAGTCGAGCACTGATGTACCCCGAGTTTCGTGTAGTCGTCATATTTGACTTCAGGCTACGGGTTGGCGTGTGAAGTGTACGTTCTCGAACTCGATCGGGGTCAGCATCCCGAGGGCACTGTGCCGGCGTTGGCGGTTGTGGAAGATCTCGAGGTATTCGAACATGGCGTTGGCCAGTTCGATCCTCGTTTTCCATCGTTTCCTGTTCAAGAGTTCGGTTTGTATTCGGCCCCAGAAAGATTCGATCACTGCGTTGTCGTAGCAATCGCCGATCGATCCCATCGACGGGACCAGCCCTGAGTCGTGCGCCCGGCGGGTGAATGCCCAGGACGTGAACTGCACTCCGTGGTCCGAGTGAATGAGTGTGCCGGGTGTTGGGCCTCGATTGGAAATGGCCATTCCTAGAGCGTTTGTCACCAATGTCGCTGTCTGCGAGCTGTCGATCGACCACCCGACGACTCGCCTCGAAAACGTATCCAGGACAACAGCGCAGTAAATTTTACCTTCACGGGTGGGATGTTCCGTGATATCCGTGACCCACAACTTATTCGGCTCGTCGCGGGTGAACTTACGGTCCACGAGATCGCTCGCGGTCGGGGTCTGATGCTTGGAGCGCGCACGTTTGTTTCCCGGAAGTCCTTTCACACCAGCAGTTCTCATCAACATTTCGATGCAGCCGTGTCCCACGGCAATGTCGTGACCAAGGGTGAGTTCAGCGTGGATGCGCCGGGCGCCGTAGGTGCCGTGCGAGGCGGTGTGAACCTCGGTGATCAGCTGCGTCAACCAGGCATGTCGCAGTGAGCGTTCCGAGGGTGGGCGATTGCGCCACTCGTAGAAACCGGACTCGGACACCTCCAGAACCCGGCATGCCGTCTGCACGGGTAGTCCTTCTTTGGCCATCACTTCGATCGCTTCGAACCGCCTTTTGGGAGCACCACCGACTTCAGCAGTTCCGTGGAGCGTTTGGCGATGGCAAGCTTGGTCTCCAACTCGGCGATACGACGACGGGCGGCGGCGAGTTCGGCGCTCTCGATCGAGCTCAGCCCCGGCTTCTGTCCGGTATCGATGAGCTCCTGGTTACGCCAGTTGTAGATGGTTTGTTCGGTGACATCGAGACCTGCGGCGACCTCGGCGACCGTGCGGCCTGACTTCAACAGATCGAGGACTTTTCGGCGGAACTCGGGTGGGTAACGTCGGGGCATCGTGGACCTCGCTCGGGTGCATCAATGCCTGAAGTAAAACAAACGAACTCCGGAAAACTCGGGGTACATCACACTCCCGATATAGTGCTGAGCCCGGGACGGTTGTTTGGCATTGCGAAGCTGACAGAAGTACTCGACATGGTGACAGGGGAGCGACTCCACCGACTCGAGGGAAGGTATCACCGTGACCGAAACAGCCTTTCCCACAAGCTTTGTCGCGATGCCCCGCACCGGAGAACGCGGCGGGTACGAGAACGAGTGCTTCACCCATTACGTCCAAGGCAACGGCGGCCGCTGCTGCCTGCGAGGACCGATGGTCCAGTCGGACGTGGAATGGCTCGCGAACAACATGAACAGCGCAACGGAGCCCGAAACTGTTTGGCAGGTCAAGCGGACTGCGTGTGCGTCGCACCCACGCAGCGTCGTACTCGCGACCGAGTGTTTATCGAAGTGTCTACCGTTTCCGCTAGATCGACAGCAGTGCCGGGACGCAGACAATCGAGAGCAGAAGGAACGTCCCTGGGAATGCGATGTTGTAGTACACGCGAGTCTGGATGTGGCGGACTACCTCCTCCGAGGAAGAACAGGATAAGGCCGATCGCTGCGAGCAGCCCCACCGGTCAACCGCCCAATAGCCCGAGCATCAGATCGACCACCACCGGCGGTGGGTGGCCCTAGCAGCCCACGCCCCGGCTCGTCGTACCGTGCGCACCCCCCGACCTTCGTCAGGGGGACGGTCCCTATACGCCGCCTTCAGCAGCATCCTGAACGGGCGCACTGCTACGGCCCGACCGCGATGGACCTGCGAATACCCGGGAGCGGCATCGAGGCAACGCGGCAAAAGGAACAAAGCTAGCTCAATCGTTCGAGGACCATAGCCATACCCTGCCCTCCTCCGACACACATCGTTTCGAGGCCAAACTGCTTGTCGTGTGTGGTCAAGTTGTTCAGCAGCGTTGCGGTGATGCGCGCACCGGTCATGCCGAACGGGTGACCCAACGCGATGGCGCCGCCGGAAATATTCAGTGTGTCCTCGTCGATGTCCAATTCCCGCGCCGAACCGATCACCTGGACCGCAAACGCCTCGTTGATTTCGACGAGGTCGATATCGGAGATATTCATCCCGGCTAGGGCGAGAGCACGCTTGGATGCCTCGACCGGGCCCAGCCCCATGAGCTCCGGCGATAACCCGGAAACCCCGGTCGATACGACCCGAGCTAACGGGTTCAATTCCAATTCCTTCGCTTTGGTATCGGACATGATTACCAGCGCCGCGGCACCATCGTTGAGAGGGCACGCATTGCCCGCGGTGACGGTCCCTTCCGGGCGAAAAACCGGCTTGAGGTGGGCGACCGCCTCGTAGGTGGTGCTGATGCGAGGGCTGTCGTCTTTCGAGACCACGGTTCCGTCTGGCAACACTATCGGGGTGATCTCACGGGCAAAGAAGCCACTTCTGATCGCTTCCTCTGCGCGATTCTGCGAGCGCACCGCCCACGAATCCTGCTCCTCACGAGTGATTCCCGTGACCTGGGCGACGTTCTCCGCAGTCTGACCCATCGCGATGTACGTGTCAGGGATCAAGCCCTCCTGTCGTGGATCTACCCACCGCTGGTTGCCCTGGGCAAGCTTCTGGGTTCGGATCTGCGCGTCTGCGTACAGCGGATTCTGGGTCTCGGTCAGTGAATCGGAGTTGCCCTTGACGAACCGAGAGACCGTTTCGACGCCAGCGGAGATGAACACCTCGCCCTCACCTGCCTTGATCGCGTGCAGCGCCATCCGGGTGCTCTGCAGCGAAGACGCACAGTACCGGGTGACGGTGGCGCCGGGAATGAAGTCGTAGCCCAGTTGGACCGCGACGTTGCGGCCCATGTTGAATCCCTGTTCGCCGCCTGGCAGACCACAGCCCAGAATCAGGTCATCTATATCGGTCGGGTCCAGCGCAGGCACGTTGTCAAGGGCCGCCTGGACCATCTGTGCGGCGAGGTCGTCCGGGCGCATTCCTACCAGTGAACCCTTCATGGCACGACCGATCGGCGAACGGGCGATCGAGACGATAACGGCTTCGGGCATGAAAATTCCTCTCTAATTGTCGACGGATTTGTGGACGACACCTACTTCTTGTCCATCTAAATCGAGCGCTCGGGATGGCACGCCGAAGCGAAAGCTATCGGCGAGTTCATTGACTGAGAAAGCTCAGACTTCGAACGTACCGCCATCCCTTATCGTGTTGCAGCCCAGCATCATTGGCCAGCGCCTCGGTCCCGTGACTGTGCACGGCACCGTCAGGTCCACCCGGTTCGCTGAGCTGGTGGGTGCGGACTATCTTGCGGTCTCCACTGGAAGGTGGAGCTCGTTCGCTAGCGCCGAGAGGGTGTCGTCGATGACGTTCAAAATCGTGTCGACTTCGTCGGAAGTAACGATCATCGGCGGGCAGACCAGGAAGTGGTCTCCTGCGGCGCCGCCGCGTGTGCGCCGCGAATAGATGATGAGCCCTCGTTCGTAGGCGAGCTCGACGACGCGACTGTACGCGTTCAAATGCGTCGGAAGTGGCTCCATGGTTTCCCTGTCGCTGACGAACTCCGCCGCCAACAGCAGCCCTTTGCCGCGCACATCTCCAATGAAGGGGTAGCGCTTCGCCAACATCCGGAGTCCGTCTTTGAGTCGGGTTCCCATGCTTGCTGCATTCGCGACTAGGTTCAATCTGTCGATCTCGGATAGGACTGCCACTCCTGCTGCGCAGGCGAGAGGGTTGCCTGCGTAGGTGTACCCGTGGGCGAAGCCCCCCGCTTCCATGATGGGCGCCACCAAACGGTCCGATGCGATCATCGCACCGAGCGGTGCATAACCGGCGCCGAGCCCTTTCGCCATCGCGACGATGTCGGGACGACACGCCCAATGATCGCCGGCGAGGTATTCTCCGGTGCGGCCGGCACCGCTCATGACCTCGTCGTGAATGAGGAGAATGCCGTAACGGTCGCATATTTCCCGCACGCGGCCGTAGTAGGTGTCCGGCGCGACCAAGGCTCCGGTCGAGGCGCCGCCGACAGGTTCCATGATGAAGCTGAGCACAGACTCAGGGCCTTCGTCGAGGATCGTCGACTCGAGCTGGTTGGCGTATCGGATGCCTCGCTCTTCGAAGCTGAGTTCGTCGCGGTCCAAGTAGGCGGTTGGGGCCGAAATTTTCGGCATGGTTTGGAGCATTGGCGCGAATGGTGTTGTCAGGGCGTCGTAGCCGGTTACCGCGAGCGCTCCGAGCGTGGATCCGTGATACGAGGGGAAGCGTGAGATCACCTTCCACCGGTTGTTTTGGCCTGTCGCTACGGCCCACTGTCTGGCCAGTTTGAGCGCTGATTCGGTGGCCTCGGAACCGCCGGAGACGAAGAAGACCTTGTCTAGGTCGTTGGGCATACGTTGGACCAAGTCGGCGGCCAGTTGCTCGGCCGGTTCGTTCTCGAAATGCGTGCGGTAGAGGAATGTTGCGCGATCGAGTTGGTTCTTCATTGCAGTGATCACATTGGAGTTCGAATGTCCGATGTTGACGACCATCGCTCCGCTGGACCCGTCGATGTATCTGTTTCCGTCCCCGTCCCAGATGTATATCCCAGCTGCGTGCGACCCGCATGGACGTCGCCCATGGGATTGGTAGAACAAGTGGGATTTGGCTTGTGACGCTACCTGCATTGTTTTCGTTCTCCTCTTTCTGGCTTGTCGCTGGTTCGTCGATCGGGTGGTGAGGCGAAGCTGGCCGGATTGGACACGCAGGGACGAGCACTGCGATCGGATGTAACTTGGCACCCTGACGGAAGATTTGTGATCATGATGGCATACTTTTTGTGATCACAAAAGCGTGGATCTTCGTTCGGCTTCACCTAATGTTCGGTTCCGCCAACTCGACCTGGGCACGCGCTTGGGCTCTCGAGCCACGGGAACGACTACGGCAGGACAGTCGCGGAACACCTACGGTTCAACGATTCATGCCTTGAAGGTTGCTGTAACGGCAGGCAATGCTTCAATAACGACGTCTAGAAATCTTGACCTCGACCTGAAAGTCATACATGCACGACGTCTCCGCAGAATCCACATCAGGCGGCCTGGAAGAGCTGGCCTATCAGCGCCTCAAACAGGCGCTGGTGCTAGGCACATACGGGCAGGGGGACCGCCTGTCGATTCGTGGTGTCAGTGACTCTCTCGACCTGAGCCCCATGCCGTGCCGAGCAGCGATCCGACGGCTCGTACACGAGAATGCACTCGACACAACCCGGGCGGGCACCGCAATCGTGCCGCATCTGACCCGGCGGGAATTCGAGGACCTCACTCTCATGCGTATTCGGCTTGAGCCCCTGGCCTTGCAGCTAGGTGCACCGAAATTGACCTCCGAGAGTTTCGAGCGTCTCGGCACGTTCGTTCACCACCACGACGTCGCCCGCCTCGCCGGCGACACCCTCGCTGCGCAGCAAGCGGACACTGCGTTCCTCTTCGAGATTTATCGCGCTGCCAACTCCCCTCTCCTTCTGCGATATATCGAGGGTCTCTGGCTACGACGAAGCCCACTCTTCTGGGAAGCGAGGTGGATTGTGATGGGAAGCAGCGTCGGCCGCGTTCTTCGCCATCGAGAAATCATCGATGCCCTGCGAACAGTCGACGTGGATCTCGCGGCTGAGCTCCTGGCCGAAGAGATCCGGGCGACGGCGGATTTACTGTTGGCGGAGTTCGACTTTCGTACTTGAAGCGAATCATCGGTAGGTACGTTGAGCGATTGGGACTGCGTCCAGCATCGAGCGGACGCGCCCGAGGAACGCTGCCTCGGCGGCGTCGAAACTGCGGCGCGGATTGATCACCAGATGGACCTCGGTCGACAAAAGCTCGGATGTAGGAAGTAGCGGCCACAACAGCCCCGACTCGACGTCGGCACGTGCGGTATGCACTGGCAATGCCCCGATGCCCAGGCCCGCGGTGATCATGCGGCGGACCTCGAGCAGGTTCGCCGACACCCCTCGCGGCTTGGGATCCAGTTTGAACCGCTCCCGGAGTTGCCGTACCCGAAAGAGTGGGCCGTTTTCCAACTCGGTCTGAAAAGACACGGCCGTTCTCCCTGCCAGTTCGGGTAGCGCAATGCGTGTTCGCCCGAACAATTCGTGCCCCGGGCCGCAGTAGAGTCCGAAGTATTCGCAGTAGAGCACATGACTTTCGACAGCAACGTCCTCGTCACGCATCAAGCAGATACCGAAAGTGGCTCGGTTCTGCCGTACCCGACTGAGTACGTCAGCACTGTCAGTCACCACGGTTGAATATGTCACGTCCGGGTGGGCCGCATTGAACTGTCGCAGCACTTCGTCGAAGTGCGGGCTCACTACGTGACTCGCTGCAGCAAGGGACACGTGGCCCGATACGGATTGCTCGGAGGCCACCATAAGGCTGGGTATTCGCGAGACTGAATCGAGCATCGCACTACTTTCCCGGTAGAGTGCCGCCCCCGCCGTACTCAGCGAAAAATGACCCGGGCGTCGGTCGAGCAACTGGTGACCTACTGCCTGCTCCAAACGCTTCAACGCACTACTGACTGTGGGTTGGCTCAGGTCGAGAAAATCCGCCGCGCGCGTGATCCCTCCCTGCTCGACGACAACAGTGAAAGTCCGCAGTAGGTTCCAGTCGAGAGACCAGAGGAACGGTTGCTCGTACGGTCGCATAATAGGCTCCGAAAATGGTCGTCGCATCCTGATATAGGTCAAAATTATAGATCGGTATGTATGGCGCCCGATAGCGGTGCGGGGCGACCGCGGGTCTCCGGCATGTCGGCACACCTTGTCTGTCATCGCGCTGTCCGTGAGCACACAACCCTTCCCGGAGCGCCGCCCTGAACGCCAATGTTTCGGCGCGGCAGACCCAATCCAACTATTGGGTGCGCGTTCATCAGCTGGCGTGGACGCCACTTCATCGCAGTTCGCGCGATTCTCAGCCCCACGTCTCATCGCGACCAGCGCGCCGTACGAGAACGATCGCGAAACGTAGCAGATTCCCCATTCAAATAGACAAGATCAATTCTCTGAATAGTCGAACATTTCGTTGTCCTCTAATTTACGAGGTTGTAATCTTCATCACGACCCGCACACATTTCGGCGGACAATGGCCACGTCTTCTCACATTTTCTGCGTATGTGAGCACTCTGCATGAGTGAGCACTCGACACATCGAGAATACGACCGCGCTACGTCGGCCCTCCGAATGCACATGGATGGTTCGTGTTCACACTCCCGAGTAAATTTGTCCGCATCGAAGAAGCTGTCTCCCAGATCCGGGACGGTGCGGTAGTGATGATTGGCGGATTCGGAGCGCCAGGCACTCCGTTTCTCCTCATCGAGGAACTGGTCCGGCAAGGGCCACGTCACCTGACCATCATCAAGAACGACGCGAACGAGACCGGCTCGGGAGTTGATCGGCTCTTGGAGAACGGTCAGGTCGACCACATTATTACCAGCCACATCGGACTCAATTCGAACGCTGTCCACATGATGAACGAGGAGCGGATCGACGTCGAGTTCGTACCGCAAGGCATTCTCGCTGAACGTATCCGAACCGCGGGCGCAGGACTGATCGGCTTCGTCACTGACGTGGGAATCGACACCGAGATCGCGACGGGCAAACAGTGCGTCGAAATCGGCGAGAAAGTCGGAATTCTCGAGACTGCGCTCGCTGCCGACTTCGCGCTCGTGCACGCCGCGAAGTCCGACCCGTTCGGGAATCTGACGTTTTCGGCGACGGCGAGAAATTTCAACCCGATCATGGCGATGGCAGCCGGTCAAACAATTGTCGAAGCGGAGGAATGCGTCGGTCTAGGCGACATCGCGCCCGACCATGTTCACCTTCCGGGCAACTTCGTCGACCACGTCATCGACATGTTCGAACTACTGGAGGTCCCCAATGTTGTTGGACGCTAAGGAATCGATGCTGCGCCGTGTGGCAGCGGACATTGTCCCCGGAATGACCGTAAACCTCGGCATCGGGCTGCCTACCGGGGTGATCCAGTACATCACCCCTGGAACCTCCGTCTGCCTCCACTCCGAGAACGGTATCGTCGGAGTCGCACCGACAGCGCCCGGTGAGACCCCGGATCGCAATCTCGTCGACGCCGGCGGTGCCTATGTGACGCACCTGCCAGGTGCTGCCTTCTTCGATAGCGCAGTCAGTTTCGCGATCGTCCGTTCCGGTCGAATCGATCTCACACTGCTCGGCGCCTTTGAGGTCTCCTGCCACGGGGACCTGGCCAACTGGAAGATCCCGGTCAAATTCACCCCCGGTATGGGCGGGGCCATAGAACTCGCGCAAAAGAGTCGTCGGGTCGGCGTGGTTACGTCCCATGTCGATCGTAAAGGTAACCCCAAAATCGTTTCCGAATGCACGCTTCCACTCACGGCACGAGGACGCGTGAGCCGGATCTACACCGATATGGCGGTCTTCGACGTCACTCCAACAGGGTTGAGCCTGATCGACATCGCAGATGGTATCAGTGTGCGGGAACTGCGCTCGGTCACCGGAGCCGAATTCGTCATCTCTGCTCTAAACCCGACTACCTCCGTCTAAAGAGAGCCCAAACAGCTATGCAAACAACCAAATTGGACATTCTGCACGCCGTCGACGAACTATTCGACCAAGAGACAGAGTTCCTTGCAGAACTCGTGCGATACCCCTCACTGCGCGGCAAAGAGGCACCCGCGCAAGTATTCGTCGCCGATGTCTTGGCCGAGCGCGGATTCGAAGTCGACAGCTGGAATCTTGACGTCGACGAAATATCGGCAATGCCCGGCTTCTCACCCGTACCCGCAGCCTACGACAACGCCGTCAACGTCGTCGGAACCCTCCGCAGCAACACTCGACGTGGAAGATCCCTAATTCTCAACGGACACATCGACGTTGTCCCCCCAGGACCTCTCGAAATGTGGACCCACGATCCCTTCACTCCCACCATCGACGGCGGGTGGATGTACGGTCGCGGCGTCGGCGACATGAAGGCTGGACTGACCACCAACCTATATGCCCTCGAGGCCCTCCGAAATCTCGGGAAACGGCCCGCCGCCGACGTCTTCTATCAATCGGTAGTCGAGGAAGAATGCACCGGCAATGGTGCCCTCGCTTGTTTGCACCGCGGATATCACGCTGACGCGGCATTGATCTCCGAGCCATTCTCCGAATCCCTCGTCGCTGCACAAGTCGGCGTGCTCTGGTTTCAAGTGCGTCTCAGAGGCCGCCCGACTCATGTCGCCTACGCAGGATCTGGGGCCAACGCCATCGAAGCGGCAATCCCACTCATTGCCGCGCTGCACGAGATGGAACACGAGCTGAACACCGAAGCTCGGCGCCACCACGCGTTCGCTGACCAGGAGCGCGCCCTGGCCCTCAACATCGGCAAGATCCACGGAGGCGACTGGGCCAGTTCGGTGCCTGCATGGTGCACTTTCGACGTTCGGATGGGCCTGTTCCCCGGCCAAAGCATCGAAGCATTGCGGGCCCATATCGAATCCGTCATCCACGATGCGGCCCGGAAGCACCCCTTCCTGGCCGACAACGCTCCCGAGATCGTGTACGACGGCTTCGCCGCCGAGGGGTACGCCCTGATCGACGACACGACTCCGAACGCGGCAAACGCCCAGAACTTGCTCGAATCAGCTCACCGAGACGCCACGGGTAAATCGTTGCAGCACAAGGCGATTACCGCAACAACCGATGCGCGTTTCTTCGGACTATATGCAGGCACTCCCGCGCTCGTGTACGGACCCCACGCCGAGGAAATTCACGGCTTCGATGAACGGGTTGATCTCGAGTCGGTCCGCCGCGTCACTCATGCGACCGCGTTGTTCATCGCGTCCTGGTGTGGACTTGAGGACGACAAAAACAGATCGTGAATACTACTGCTGCCCTGGGCCTTACTGCGCAAGCCGCAAAAAATTGCACACCTAAGTTCTCTCACGAAGTGCCAAATCGGGCACTCGCCGCTCGCACTGTCCGCGCCTACCGGAGCGAACAGGCATCGAGATGGGAAGGCGCTCATGGTCAGGCCTTGAAGAAATGAGGAATACCCATGAACACCGCCACTCGTTGAGGGCACTTTTCGTCGCGCTCGAAGACTGTGGGGAGACGCCACGCGCTCACGGCCCTCACCGAGTCGATCGGCGGCATCACCTAGGAAAGATCAGGGCCACCTCCCCAAACACCCGCCCTGTAAGGCACAAATCCGAGGATCGATATGGACATCCCCCCGATCAACAAAACACTCACCGAACCGACACCGGAGTCAACGATGACCCAAGTTCCCGGCGCGCCCCTCCTGCGCGCATCAATCAATAGCCGCCAAATGAGCATGATCGCGATCGGCGGCGTCATCGGTGCCGGCCTCTTCGTCGGCAGCGGAAGTGTCGTCAATACCGCCGGACCGGCCGCGCTGGTCGCGTACACAGGGTGCGGTTTGTTGGTGGTTCTCATCATGAGAATGCTGGCCGAGTTGTCGGTGGCCTCACCGACCACCGGATCGTTCGCCGCCTACGCCAGCCGAGAATTCGGTAGTTGGGCCGGCCAGACGATCGGGTGGCTGTACGCCTACTCATGGTCAATCACGGTAGGTATCGAGGCCGTTATCGGCGGCGGTTTGGTGCATGAACTTTGGCCGCAGACCCCCGCCTGGTTGGCGGCCCTCGTGTGCATGGCGCTCCTGACGGGATGCAATCTGCTCACGGTACGCGCTTACGGCGAGGTCGAATTCTGGTTCTCCACCATCAAGGTAGGCGCCATCTGCCTCTTCCTGATCCTCGGAGTCGTTGCCATCGCTGGCTGGTTCCCGGGTGTCCCCGCGCCGGGTACCTCGAACTTGCTCGGAGACGGCGGTTTTGCGCCACACGGATGGGCAGCGTTGTTGCCCGCACTGCTGGTCGTGATGTTCTCGTACAACGGAACCGAAGTAGTGACAATTGCCGCCGGAGAAGCCGTCCGACCCGCTGAGGCGGTGCGCAAGGCCATGCGGTCGACCGTCCTACGTATCCTGACCTTCTACATCGGCTCGGTTGCCGTGTTCGTCACACTCATGCCCAGCGATGATGCCTCGATCACCCGCAGCCCATATGCCGCGGTGCTCGAAAAACTCGGCATCCCCGGCGGCGCACTGATCATGCAGTTCCTGGTCCTCGTTGCTGTGCTGTCCTGCCTGAACTCGGGCATCTACACCTCGTCAAGAATGCTGTTCGCGTTGAGTAGCAACGGTGAGGCCCCCGCAGCGCTCACCCGCACCTCACGTCGCGGGGTACCGGTGAGAGCAATTCTCGCTGTGTCGATGGTGGGATTCGTCACCGGGGTTGCGAACTATTTCTTATCGACTTCGTCCCTTTTCGTGCTCCTGACCGGCACCACTGGCTCCATCGTGGTTCTTGTCTACCTGTGCATTGCCGCCACCCAGATCCGAAGCCGCTCGCGGGCACGTCGCGAGGGCGTCGAACTCCAGGTCCGGATGTGGGGGTTTCCGTACATCTCTTGGGCGGTGATCGTTCTGCTTCTCGCATTCACCGCAATGCTTGCGATCAACACGGAGACGCGACCACCTCTAGTCCTGACCCTCATCGCAACATCGGTGGCTATGGCCTGCGCAGTCGTACGCCAACGACGAACTCCATCCCGAACAGACACTGCCCACACAATTACTGCACGGCCGAAACTGGCACAGAACGACGCGGTCCGCGAGGGACGGAACTGACGATTCCACACGCTGCTGGAGTCGAGAACGGTTGTGTCGCAACTCCATTCTTACGCCGATGACCAGCCCGTCTACCTCAACCCCGCGTCAGCAACTTCCATACGCGCAAAACCTAGCGGACGCCACTTCGTTCGGGCGAGAAGTTATACGGACACGTCAGATGGACGAGTGAAGGGCATCGTGCAATCTCACACCCACTTCCGAGAGTTCGAAACTTTTCGGGAACCTCACCGATCCTGGCCAGGATCCTCCGCACCACACCCGGAAACGACTATGTACAACTCAGCCTGAACGGTCAATAACTCTCGCTCCGTCGGACACACATCGAGGTTGTTCAGCTGGTTGGATGCGACGTCTTGACGCCGTTGTGCAACCAAGAGACCGGCAGCGATGGGCGCGCCTGCTACTGATGTCGCCAGTGGCTGCGCTGCAAGGTCCCAGAACTGGTGGTACCCGGAACCTCGAAGCTCCGTCCACTGTATGGGTACTTGCGTACTTGCGTACTTGCGTACTTGCGTACTTGCGTACTGCGTCTGTCGTCGGGCGGTCGCACTGAACGAGGATGCCAACTACGGCTCTGTCAACGGGGACAGCAAGTTCCACGGTCCATCTGGACGTTGTGGCTTCAGTTCGCGGCTCTCCGGTGATGACTACCCTCATTCTTGAGCTCGAGGCGAGAGGCGAGCGTACGAGTTCACCCGCCTCTGTGATGGCAATCAAGGGCCCGCGCTTTTCGGCCCACTGCACCAAGTTTTCCAACCCCCGCCTACTTTCCCGGTGAATTCGACCTTAGGTAGATGCCTGTTAGAGGCCTCCGGCGAGTTCGCCATCGAGGTGCAGTAGTCAAACCGAGCGTGAGGTCGGAGACGAATCGCGAACATCGCCGCTCAGTTCGTTTGCCGGTCAGGGGAGATCGAGCGCTTGGTCGTTGTGGGTACTCGACGGGACGCGGTGTGAGTTGCTCGGAGTCTTCGAACGATTTCGGTCCGGGTTGCTGCCGTCGCTGTGTTCTCATCGCGCTTGCGGAATTCTGCGCGTCGTTCGGCTTGTTCGGTGCGCCGAAGGCGATCGTGTTCGAGTGTTCGTTCCGTCGGCGAGATGATGGTCCAATCTAGTTGGGTCGTTCGCCAACGCAGGAATTCGTTCGGTCGTGGGATGTGGTTGGGCCAGGTCCAGCCTCGTTGTTGGGTGTCTGTGGTGAGGTGGCGTGCGATGTCGCGGCCGGTCCATCGGGTGGTGTCGATTCCGGTTTGTTGGAGGGTGTCGCAGATTGTTCCGATGTGGCCGGCTGGTGTGAGTGCTGGTGCATGGGTGATGAGTTCGGCTGCTGCGCGTTGGAGGTGGAGGGGTCGGGGTGTGGTTGTTGGCTTGTGTGTTGTCTTGGCCGCGCGTGTTTGTGCGCGCGTTGGTGAGATCTTGAAAGCAAGAGCTTTAAGTGCACATCCCCCGGAGGGGGATAGGGGGTCACGGGTGCCGGATTGTGGATGGTTCCGTGCGGTGGTTCTGGATCGGTATGCGGTGGTGCGCAGTGTGGCTCGGGAGGGTTTCCTGGGTTTCTTGGATGGATGGGTGACGGTCGTGGCAACCGGGCGGGGTGTGGTGAGTGCCCAGGTGGAGGCTGCACGGAATTGGCGGTGCCCGTGGTGGGATTCTGCAGCCATAGCTTCCAGGCGGCTGAGGTAGCGGCCGCGGACGAGTTCTACCGCGACTCCGAGGGCTGTGAGGACTCGTCGGGCGCGTTTGACGGTGGAGGGGCTCACTCCTGCACGGCGGGCGATGGTGTTGCGTGAGGCGGTCACTGAGCGTCCGGTTACGCTTTCGGCGAGGGATGCGTGGATGACGGCGACGGCGAAGACGGCTTCGGTGCTGATGGTGTGGGTTGTGCAGAGTTTCGTGCCGGTGGGGGAGTTGAGGAGTGTGCGGACTTGGTGTTGCCAGTGCGTGCGGCTGGTCCAGGTGGGGGTGTGGGCGTAGGTTCCGTCGGGGATGGGGAGGGACCACGAGTTTCCGCGTTGGTTGCTGGTTCGGTTGAGTGTTTCGATGCGGGTGACGTTTTCGGTGGCTTGTTGTACGGCTTGTGCCCATTCGTCGTCGGAGACTGGGGCGTGGCGCGTTGATGGTGTGCCGTTGAGGATCGTGTTGTGTGGAAGTGTTGAAGCTGGTTCAGGGTGTGGGTTACCCTGAGATGTACCTGGCACAGGTAAATCCCTTCATGTGAGTGAAGAAGTAGTGCAGTACAGAAGGCGGAGCGGTTACTTCGGCTTCATCAGTGACAGCGAGCCGGGCCTGGCTTGCTGTTGATTTGGCTCAGTGTGTGGCGAACCCCCGTAAGGGGGTTTCGTCGTTTCTGGACTGCGTCTATGGAGTTGTGTGTCAACGTTTTTCGGAGGTCATGCTGGAGTGGTGGCGGTCTCCCTTTTCGGCGGTGTTCGGGTCAGGCCGGGTGTTTATTGAGGTCAGTTGCCGCTGGCGGTCTGTGACGGACGCCGGCCCGCGATGTGCGGATCTGTCGCGTGTCGAATGTCAGGAACGTGTGGTTCGAAGCGAAAACACTGCTCCCATAACACCTGCACACCCCAACGCGACAGCGAGAACGAGCGCAATCACGAATGATTCGCTCGAACGGGGATGTGCAGATCCAGAAGCCCGCGCAGCGCAACCGCGACTTCGTGAATCTGATCGACCGACGCCGTTTCCGGATCGGAGGCAACGAGGTCAGCGACGTCGATGAGGTTGTCGCGCAACCCGACCGACAAATCGCGAGGTCGGGCGAGTGCGTCGACGGTGTCCCGGACGATCGTTTCGGCGAGTTGGCGTACCTCGGCCATCTCGGCGTCGGTGGGGAAGGTGATGCCTACTTCTTTCAAGAGCGCCGCGGAGGCAGTGCTGATCATGGATTCGATCAGCGGCGAGCGATGCGGTGTGGTTGTCATGATGCTGCCCCCAACTGTGTGGAAACAGATGATGCGCCGGTGGTGTGTGTGGGATGAATCCAGTGTTCGACGGCAGCAGTGATAGTCGTGCGGGCGGTGGCAGCGTCCTGTGCGGTGATGACGGTGGTGAATGCTGAGGTGACTGCTTCGATCCCGGAGGTCTCGAGTCCGTTGCAGTGGTCGAGTCCGTCGGTGATCAGCTCCAGTGCAGTGTTGAGGACTTCCCAGTGACCGTCCTCGTGCGGGGAATGCGCTGCGATGAGTTCGGTGGTGGGGAGTTGTTCTGCAGCCCACAGTTCTCGCACGTTGAGGGGGTGGATGGGGTGGGCGGTGAGTTGGCACAGTCGGGCGACAGGGGCGCAGACGTGGTCGAGTCCGTCGACGATCGCGGTCATTCCCCAGCGCGGGTGGGTGAGGAGGTCCGCGAGCCATTGCCATCGTTCGGCGGGAAGGCCGGTCGAGGCAGGGGAGGGGAGGGCTCCGGTACTGATCCCGTAGATGATATCCGGGAGGGAGTGGCGGGGGTTATTCAGTTCGGCCAGCAAGCGGTGTGTTGTCATGTGGGGCAGTCCAATCGGGTGACATCGAACGAGGCTGGTGACGTGCAGGTGGGAAGGTTCGCGGCATCTGTCGCACCGGTACGGAGAGGTGCGAGGACCGCGGCGTGGGAGGGGTCGACCTTCAACGGGCCGTGGGCGTCGATCAGATCGCGGGCATGAAGAACCGCGCGGGAGTCCACGTCGATCAACCCGTACACATCAGGCGAGTCACCGATGTGCGGATGATCGTGAATGAAGGTGCGGCGACTACGCAGGCGGCCGGCGACTTCGACGAGGATCCACAACCGGTCGTAGCGATCCCGTACCGGCACATGGCCGTGCGTGTCGGCGAGGACTCCGTACACAGACCACGCTGATTCGAACGACGTCAAGATCAGCGCCGCAGATTCATCCGATGCCACTGTGTCGAGGCGCCGTGTGAAGACCGGAGCGAACGCCCCCACTATCGGGGTCACGCAGCGCTCCCACGAGAAGAGCCGCGATGCCCGTCGACCCGCCGATAGTACGAACGCAACACCGCATCCGAGGTAATCGGCCGGCCACGATGACTGAACGGCACACCCGCCCAAATCATCGACCGAGGCGGAGTATCCGCCGCCACCATCGACAACAACTCCTTCCGGCAATCCGCCAAACGCGGGCACCGGAAACACTCAGCCTGCGCATCCACACCCGCGCGATACGAGCCCTCATCCAGATCCCACGATTGAGGATCGACCGCGCACGCCAACACAGTCGGCGGCGGCACCGCGGCCCTCACGCGGCCACCTCCGAATCCCGGCGACGGCGCGTTGCTGTCGTCAACGACTCGTACAGGCCCAAGCGTTCACCGTCGACGATATTGCCGTGACTGTCATACGCATTGCCCGCCATGATCATTCGCTGCGGACCATCCCCACGCTCCGCCGACGCCGCCGCATCAATGCGGCACTGCGCCAACAACGGGCACGCCTCACACCAGGAGATCGCGCGGCGCCACTCCACCACCGTGCGGCCATCCATCTCCCACGACCGTGACTTCCCCGCGCACAAACCCTTACCCGGATCGGCACCAACAATCGGCACCACACCCCGAACCTCCAACTCCACACGAACAGCCCGCACAGTCGGGCACACATCGCACTCCGACGAGAAAACGAACCCGCACCGCGCGCACCGACCAACCCGATCAGGATGATGCGAAGCAGCAACCCGAAGAAGATCGTCAGTACTGAACTGCGGCAACACGACCGCAGATGTTCCCCGGCCCTCACGGTGCGTCAACTCACGCAACGCGGCCGCAGCCTCCGGGCACAACGGAACAAGCTCCGAACCACTGAAACCGCAACCATCGCAACGCCCGCCGATCGACGAATGCCGCGCAACAAGCCGACGAAGGGCAAGTGTGGAGAGAGCTGCATACCGATTGCGGAACACGTCATCCGGACCTGATGGGTCCACTAAGATAGACATCGCAGAATCCTTTCTGCATCTGAAGAAAATGCTGGACGGGCGCCAACCCGTTCGGTGCCGTCCCCTGGTCGTTCGCAGCGGTCAGGGGACTTCTGAAGTACTAAATCGTCCGGTGTAGATAAATCTGCGCGTATCCTTCGTGCCTTTCACCTCCCTGAACTGCAGTGTTTGCGGCTCGAACGTCGCGATGTGATTGACTTCATTCTAAACTAGCAGTCTAAAAATAGCATGCAAACTGTCGTAATGTGCTTTGAGGCAAGGTGAGGTGGCACGGTGTCTATTCATGGCGATCGACCGAGTCGAAAAGTGAGGCGTGAGCTGCGGGGATTCGACCCCGAGCGGCTTCGGATCGCCCGCTTATCAGCGCGGCTGAGTAAGTCCGAACTCGCTAGGTTATCGCGCGTTGCCGTGAGCACTTACAACCAGTGGGAGTCTGGGAAGTCCAGCCCTCGGGTCGATGCGCTCGCCCGTTGCGCCAATCGGCTCGGGTTGGAAATAACGGATCTCGTCGTGGTTGACATGGCCATGGCTTTTTTAGGGGATTTGCGCGTATCGAGAGGTCTGATCCAATCTGAGCTTGCCCAAAAGATGGGTGTGTCAACGCAATTGGTCGGGTTGTTGGAGCGTGGGCAGGGGCCATTGACCCCGGAGATGGCAACTAAATTCGCTGTCGCCCTAGGCTATTCGCAGGACGAAGTTGTTTCTGCGTACGAGCGAGCTCGTGATCGGCCGCCTCATATGACCCCCTAGTGATTAATGTCGACTGAACGTAATTCAGAATCACACGTAGGCTCATATTGCGCTAGCCATTGAGGTGCTACTCCATAGTAGTATCGCCAAACCGTTGCGAACGGAATCGCATTGGTGTACGGCAGCAAGATTGGGGGAAACGCCAATGTCAAGGGCGAGGCCACCGAGTCTCGGTGACTACATTCGCGGTCTGAGGGAACGCGGCACTGAAGTCGGCGGAGGTATGACGCGGCAGATGTTAGCGACGGCAATGCATACCAGTGTGGCGTACGTGGCCAAGTTGGAAGCAGGACGCGCCAAATCTCCGAGCGTTAGTGTTTTGCAAGCTATTTCAGAGACATTTGAACTGACTCCGCACGAAGTGCGTCATCTCTACAACCTAGCGCGGCAGACCCCGACTGAGCGAGAGTCGGAGCCTGTCACCGACGGTGTTGGCACCCAGATATTCGAGCTCAGGGAGCGCCGTGCGCTGGATGCGCTGAACCCGCATCCTGCAAGCTATCTGGACGAACGGTGGAACCTAATCGCGTGCAATAGCGCTTACGATGAACTCTTTCCTGGCTTGGTTGAGAATGGAAATGTGTTGCGCTGGTTCTTCTTCGGTGATCAATCGAGGTCAATCATGGTGGATTGGACCGACGAAGCCAAGCTCACAGTTGCGTGGTTTCGTGCGCTGATGGGTCGGTACTACTATGCAGATTGGGCCCAAAGTCTCCTTTCGGAACTGAATGAAGTCCCGATTTTTAGGGAATTTTGGTCCTTGGGGGAGGTGTCATTCGGGAGAGATAATCCTTTGATGAAAGTGCGGCACCCTGAAACTCGTGAAGTGACAACACTTCACGTTCGTGTCTATACCCATATAGATGGGTATGGCGGTGCTGGCCAGTTCTATCTGGGCGTGAAGTTGCCCAACCGTTGATTTGTTCGTCGCAGAAAACTCTCGATGGCGACATTCACTGGCTCTGCGTGAGTCCAGTTAACTGCGTGCCCAGCACCCGGAATGTCTTCAATGCCTGTCGAGTTCACCAGGGCGCGATGGAGAAGTTCTGCGTGGGCCCTTCTGAAGGACTGGTCGTCTTCGCCGCGAATGATAGTTACAGGGCAATTGATCTCGCCCAAGCGATGCACGACGGAGTCGCGATCCATCAGACACTTGGCTGATGCCCGAATGCGATTTCGATCACCCGTCATCCATCGTTCGATCCAAAGTTCCTGGTCGTGGGATGTGCCGCCGATCAACTGAGGTGCGAGAGACTCCGCGATGGGTCTGAGTGGAAGGTCGCTCATCCACGATTCGAAAAGGGCCTTGTACCCTGTGTTTTCCTCGGTGGTGCTCGAGCATGCGGTGGTGGCTATCAAAATCAACGACTGGACACGTGAAGGAGCGAGGAGAGCGGCTCGCAAGGCGATGAATCCACCCTGCGACATACCGCCAACCGAGGCTTGATCGACGCCTGCGGCGTCGAGAACAGCCAAGAGGTCCGCAGCCTGATCCCAGTAGTCAAAGTCGGTGTGGGTCGAGTACTCGCGTGTTGCGCCGTGGCCCCTTGCGTCATATTGGAGGATTCGGTTGCCCTGGGCGAGATGCTCCCGTTGCTTGTCAAACATCGAACTATCCATCAGGAAGCCATGGGAGAGAATGAGTGCGGGCCCTGGGCCGCCGCTATCCGTAAAGTAGATCTCGGCATCATTGGCGCTGGCGTATGGCATATGCACCTTCCATGCGTGGGTTAGTGAGTACATCAACCACTACACGACGCCGGGTGCTTTGCGAAGTTCGGAGCAACACGAATTGCTAGTTTGGAACGGCGGTTTAGGGTAACCAGCTGTATCGTTCGGAGAGCTACTCGCCACCACAGCTGACGTGCAGATCGATGGTGACTTTCTCTCGTGCTTTCACCAACCAGTGTGGCGGCGTCTTCTGATTTAACTGAACCTCTACGTCACCTGTTTGGGGGACGTCCCAGGTCACACCCGACAGATACTGTTTGTCGCTGCCGAACTTGTTGTTCCATTCGATGTCGTAGTCGAGTGAGCTTTGCGGGGTGGTGAATTCTTGCGCGGCGTAGCTCAGTTGAGTGTTTTCGATGGTGACGGTTTGGGATCCGTGGGTGAGGACTGCATGCCAGCCGTTGGGTGCGGTGATGTCGACGGTGAGGTTGTCGCCTTCGCCTGTGCACTGTGCTTGGACCTGGTTGGCGGCGGGGAGGGTGATCTTGTCGTTGGCTTGTTGGTCGCCGACTCCGATTACCAGGTTTCCTCGCCAGGAGGAGGTTTCAGCTGGTGTGACGGTGCCGGTGCGACCATTGCTTGCGCTGGTGGTGGAGCTGCCGCCCTTGTCGTTGGTGGGTGTCGAGTCCGAGCACGCGGTCAGGATCAGTGGTGCGGCAAGGATCCCGGTGACTGCGATGGCGGTGGTGGTGGTGCGCTTCATGTGTGTTCCCCTCCAATGTGGGTTCGCGGGTCTGTTCGGGTCTGTTGTCCCTGAAACCGTTTGTGCCTGTGTCTCGTTCGGCGCCCTGTTGGTTACGAACCTAGTCGATCGGTGCGAATCCTTTGTCGTGCAGTCACGGTGGGGATTGGTGGTCAGTAGTGGATGGTGTCGAGTCGCCATTGGTCACCACCTTTGGTGAGGGTCACCCAGACCGTGGTATCGGGTGTGACAGTGTTGGTTTCGTTTTCGGTGATTGCGGTTTGGTGGATGCTGGCGACTCGCTGGATGAGGGCGTCGGTGTCGGGTGGGCAGCCGGAGCATCCCAGGGTCACGTCGGCGACGACTTTGGCGTTGTCGGAGGCCCATTGGTTCCATTGCGCTCCTGGCCCTCGTTCGGTGTGCGTGTCGACGAGCAGGGTCTGTGCCAGGGGGTCGGTGAACCATTCCTGGGCGCGCATGTATCCGTCGGTGGGGCTACGGTCCGTTGCCGGGTACCAGGTAAAGGCGACGGAAAGTGCCTGGCGAGCGATATTTTCAGCCACCTCCGTATCCGGATCCGCGGTGACGTCGATTGTTGTCGGAGCCGGCGAAGTCGAAATGGTCAGCGGCGCCGGTGCTGGGGCGATCTGTTCGGCTGTCTCGGTTTCCGTCTCGTTACCCCGACCGGAGAGGAAGTACACCAGCCCGCCGACGAGGAGGACAGCGACGGCGAGCAGAACCAGCTTGCGTGCGTTGCTCACAGAACCCTCCTGGCTTTCATATCGCTCTGCAGTGGAGCTTGTTTGACGACGTCCCCGGTGGTGGGGGCGTGGATCATCTGGCCTCCGCCGATCGCGATGCCGACGTGGCCAGGACCTGTTCCGGCCCACGAACCGAACACCAGATCCCCGGCTTGTGCTTGGTCGATCGGGATCTCGACTCCGACGTTCCACTGCTGTTCGGACGT
Source organism: Rhodococcus sp. D-46 (assembly GCF_011290655.1). Lineage (NCBI taxonomy): Bacteria > Bacillati > Actinomycetota > Actinomycetes > Mycobacteriales > Nocardiaceae > Rhodococcus > Rhodococcus sp. D-46. Next base: position 277,782 of record NZ_JAANTF010000010.1, read on the forward strand.
CCGGGGCAGGGTGATCTTGTTTCCGCTGCCCTTGTAGATGGCGTAGCTGGTCAGTCCGGAGCAGTCGAATCCACCGCCGGTCGTGCCGTTGATGTTGCCGCCGCCCCAGACGTACGGGGTGCCGAGGAATTGGCGGGCAGCTTCGACGACCTGCGATCCGGACGCCGAACCGGGCGAGACCACGAGTTCGCCGCTACCGCCGGGGGACGCGAACTCTGCTTCGTATGCAAGGACTTTCGCGGCGTAGGGCTGTGTCTGGGTGGTGTAGTCGCCGCCGCTGGGCATTCCGCCGGCATTCTTCACCGCGCCTTCGCCCGCGTTGTAGGAAGCGATGTAGAGCGATTTGGGATCCCCTTTGACTGATCCATCGGCGATCCATCCGTCGACCTGGGCCGCGATGGCGCAGAAGTATCGGCCTTGAGCCATGATCGCATCCCCGTCGTCCCAGATCGAGATCTTGCCGTTGCCGTCGTCGTCCTGGCCGTAAGAACCAAATGTTCTCGGCATGAACTGCGTGATACCTTGCGCTCCGCTGCCGGAGGTCAGTCCACGGACCAGGCCGGATTCGGCTTTCGCGTCTGCCGCCAGCAGCGAGGGCTTGATCTGGGGGCAGATCGATCCGGCTTTGCGGAACCACGGCTCCATTTCCGGAGGAACGGAACCGGCTTTGAGATCGCCACCACCTGCCACGCCGAAGCCGCCGCAGTCGATCGACGATGACGAGGCGGCCAGCTCGATGGCAGGAGAATCACTGCCCGCTTCGCCGGCGGGGGAGGGCACTCCGCCGAGCTTGGTCATCGGATCGACGGCGGTTCCGCCCTGCAGTCGTCCCCCGTCCCAGTATTCGAAATGCAAGTGTGCGCCGGTGGATTGGCCGTTGTTTCCGATGTTCGCGATGTGGTCGCCGGCCTTGACCTGCTGGCCTTCCGTGACGAGGACACCGTCGTTGAACATGTGGCCGTAGACGGTGCTCACAGGTTTGCCGTTGACGAGCGAGTCGAGCACGATCCAGTTCCCGAACCCGGATGCGGGCCCGGCCTTGACCGCGACGCCGTCGAGTGCCGCGTAGATCGGTGTCCCGACGGGGCCAGCGAAGTCGACGCCTTTGTGTTCGGTTCCCCAGCGAGGCCCGAACGGGGACGTGAACGTCGTCGTTCCGTCCTTGGTTGGCTGGGTGATCGGCCCCGATGCTTTCAGTTCGGTGTTGCCGGGCGCCGAGGTGGCTTTGTCGTCCCCCTCGCTCGACGAGTTTCCGCCGCAACGGTTGTGGGGGATAACCGGCTGCTGGGTGCATCCGGACAGCCCCAGGATCGCAGCGGTGGCAGCGGTGAAGATCAGGGCCACCGCCTCACAGCGGCGACTCACAGCGTTCCTGGGAGCGGTGTGTCGAGGTCGGGAATCGGGATGGGGCCGGGAACAGGAACAGGTGCCGGTTCGAGGTCCGCCGAGGGAACAGCGACCGAGGTGGTCGCGGTCGGCGTCGTGGTCGAGGTAGCGCTCGGCGAGGTCGTCGACTTCGGAGCCGTGGTGGTTGTGGGAGCTTCCGAGGTCGGTGCGCTCGCGCGGGAAGGTGCGCCTAGCTTGTCGATCTCGCTGCGGTCCAGGGTGGGCAATGGATTCTGGACCTGCCATGTCGAACCCTTGTCGGTGCCCGACACTTTGAGCGTGATCCGCAGATTCCCCGCCTGCGTCGGGACGATGACCTGCACGGCGCTCTCACCGCCGGTGCCGGCCACGATCTCACTGCGTGTCGGGCCGGTGATCGCGACCGGTACGAGCGGGCGGGCATTGACCACCGTCACTCCGGGCGCTTCTGCGGTGTGCACGCCCAGCTTGGTCGTCCATTCGCTGTTCGAGAGTGACTGATCGATGTAGACGTGCGCGTAGGCCATCGCTGTCGCCGGTGCGCTCTCGGCTACCGAAGCGATCGACTTGCCGGCAATGGAGGATTCGGTCACTTCGATGAACTCGTAGCTCAGATCACCCGGGGTCGCGGACGCTGCTCCTGTCGTTGATGCGGTGGAGGCTGGGATCTTCGAGGCAGTGTTCGACGGGGTCGGGGATTGGCCGAACACTGCTCCCGCCACGAACAGCACACCGAACGCAGAGACGATCGTGATTGTCAGGTTGGTGCGCGAGTACAGCACCCACCGTCGGATCGGTGCGAGTACGGGATTGGCTGCGCTGGAGGGCATCAGCTGAACCTGTCGGCCGAATCGGGCGAAGTACCTGCGGAGGTCAACGACGGTGTCCACAGTCGGGCGGTGGACCGCGGAGGCGTCGACGCGTTCGAGCGCGTCGCACCCGAACGGGGTGTCGTCGACCCGGTGGAGACATCCCGCGAGGTCGGTGTGAACACCTTCATCGGCGCGATACTCGGCCGCGGGCCTCCGTCCCATGTCTCACTCACCGACGAAGAGCCGCGCGGCGAACCGGCTTCGGTTCCGACCAACTGGCGAGCGAGTGCCTGGCCTCGATTGGCGGCGGTACCTGCGGTTTGCGGCTGATCGGCGACGGGCCGCTTGAGGCCCGTAGAACTCTTCGCGGTACCGGCGAGGCTTCGGCGGGGCACATCGTTTTTGCGTGAATCCGTCAGACGCTGTTGACGATCCATCGTCTTACGCGCATCGACGCGCGACTTGTCGACCTCATGGCGACGTCGCTGATTCAACTCACGTCCTTCTGGACGCACTGGTGTCACCGAATCCTTGTCGAGGTCACCACCGCGTTTGGTCGCCTTCCGAAGCGCCCCGACACCTTCCTCGACCATCGACGCCGCGGGACCGCCCACAACGGCGCTCCCGGCCTTGAAGAACTTCTGCTTCATCGACGTCTGCGCGTGACGAGCCTTGCGATTGAGTGCGCCCGCCTGGTTCTGGGTGAAGGTCTGAGTCATCCGCTTGAACGGACGCATGATGAACCAGCACACCGCAGTCAAGATGACCATGAACCACAGCCGCCACGTACCGTCGACGAGACCGTTGTCGGTGTCGTACAGCTTGACCAGCGCCATCAGATACAGAGCGATGATGACCGCGCCAGCCACGCCCCACATGTAGGCGGTGGCGATCATGCGGCACACGCGAGAGAGGGTGCCGCCGTGTGCGGCGGCGATCGGAACCCAGATCGGTGCGAAGAGAATTGCGAGTCGAATAGCCAGTAGCGCAGTGAGTTTGAGTATGGATGCGCCGATCCAAAGGATGGAAGGCATGGCGAGTTTGATCATCGCCATGAACCCTGTGCCGGTGCGTCCGGAGTCCTTGCCCTGGAACTGGCCGTACGAGAGGTTCAATCCGTCGAGTTTATCGATGATCTCGTCGTCGAACTTGGCTGCTTTCTCTTCGGCAAGCTTGCTCGCGGCTTCGTTGTCGCCGGCCACTTCTCGCTGCTCCGCGTACGAAAACGCGAGGGTATCGCGGAGCTTCGGTCCGAGTTGCAGTTCCTGGTCGTTGAAGTTCGTGCCGAACCATCCTTTGCGCCAGTCGTCGAGGAAGATCTTGTCGATCAGCACATTGCGGGGGTCTCCGGTGTTTCCGGACACGGACAACATCTGACCTTGTGTGTCGGTGATGATCGAGCCGAAGGTGTCGTCGGCGGCCTGGATGGCTTTTTGCGGTGCGCCGACGAACAGTGCTCCGATGGCCATTGCAGCGCCGGCGATCGCGACGGTGCGGGTCACGGCCGCGGCGTTTGATTTGAGGGCGTTCCAGATGATGATCGTGGCGACCACCATCAATGCCACACCCAGCCACGTTCCGTAGACGCCGAGCATTCCGTTGGAGATCGAGGCGACGATCTGATCGAACTGCACCATGGCCGGGGCGATCCCGGCCTCTTCTGCAGCTGCTCCGGTCTTTGTCTGGTCGTCGAGCCAGAACGCGGCAGCTGCGAATCCCTTGCCGATTGCGAGGAATGTGTTGCCTAGGGTGGTGTCCGCGACTGCGTCGGGTGCGCGGACCAGGTCGTTGCCGCAGCCGAGGTCGTAGGTGTACCAGCGCAATCCGGCCCATCCGTAGGTTTCGTAGCCGGTGCCGCCCTGTTTTGGTTCGCGGTCTTTGCTCGAGGAATCGAACTCGGCAGCCATGACCGAGTTCGGGAACTCGGGGGAGGGGACGTCTTTGCAGTCGAATCCGCCGGCAGATGCGATCGGCCCACCCGGGGCGACCAGGGGCACCAGCGCCAACGCTAGAACAGCGAGAACCCGCGCCAGATTGGCGGTCAGCACCCGAACGCGCGATCGGTGAGGGATTGCCTCATCCAGCTCTGCCGAGGGCGCTCTGAGCCCTCTGCGGGTATTCATGCGGCGCCGCCGAGCGCGTTCTTCGCCGACGAGGAATTCAGCGCCGCGAACACATGCGCGAGATGCACGTAGTGAATCCAGCTCGAACGCACCAGCTCCACGTCGTCGGCCATCCGGATCATCCAGCGCCGCGCTTCGTCCTGATAGGAGGTGTCGGTGTCCTCGTCGAGAGTGTCCTCGCCGCCGCTGCCCAGTTCAGCGAGGGACTGCTCGAACCCTTGCCCAGTGGGAAGTTTGAGCAGTTTCAGAGCACCTTCGATTGCATGCGGATCACCGCCGACGTCACCGACGAACACCTCGTAGGTCAGGGCGGTCTTGTCGTCGCTGCCGTCCAATCCGAGGAAATCATCCGGAAGCTGCGAGCAGACCAGGGCGCGGACCTTGAATTTTCGTGAGTCGCGCGCAATTCGAAGGTTGAGGGTGCGGCCGGCACCGGTGGATTCGAGATATTTGTTCTCGTCGAGGAAGAGCACCTTGCGCACGTGGCGAGGCTTTTCGTAGACGAGTCTGTTCGCCAGCCACGCGGCCATGTGCATCAATGGCGCCGTCATCCGTTGCTGCGGTGTCCACTGCGAGGACGGCGTGCCTTCGGGCGGTAGCTGCAGGCCCGGCATTGTCAGGATCGTCAGTCGGATGTCGGCGTCGAATGCATCCGCTCCACTGCCGATCGTGCCCGCTTCCGGGAATAGCACACGCGCTTCGGTCAGCTCCGACATCAAACTGAGCTGCTGGTACAGCCCGTTCGCGCAGGTTTTGACGGCTTGGTCCGGATCGCTCACTCCCATGGATTGGATCGCGGCCAACACTTCTCGGAGGTTGTGGTTGCTGTCGCCGCCGACCATGTTCGCGGCCATGTGCAGCACGGGTTCGGTGTGTTCGAGATGCAGATGCCGTTCGGTGAGCATCATCTTGAGCACCGAGACGGCGACTTCGACACGCTCGGCGGCGGCTGCACGCATATCCGCATCGAACTTCGACTGCGCCGCCGCGAACGGATCTGCATCCCGGGCGTACTCGACGTTGCGGGCGTCGTACTCGGGATCGTCGCGACGTGGATCGGTGATCACGCGGTACGGGTTCAAGGCGCCAGCGCGTGAATCGCGACCGGTGAGGGCGTAGACGCGGGCGATGTCACGGAACTCCGGTAGTCCGGCCAACGCTGCCAGCGGGCCGGAGGGGTCGAGGACGACGCCGTACGCGCCGGCTCTGACGGCTTGGTAGACGATCATGCCGGCCAGGAACGTCTTACCCGAACCGGGTACGGCGACGATCGGTGTCAGACCGGACTTGTGCTTGATCTCGTGCGCGGCGAACAGGTCCCAGATCACCGGGCGCGGCGAGATGGATCCGGTCTCGCCCAGGACGACACCGCGGCGGTCACCGATCCGGTCACTGACGGTCGCCATCCCGGCGGCGACTGCTTCGACATCCATGTGCCGTTTGTTGGCGATGTTGGCTTGCGGCTCACCGGGTATGAACTCGCGCAGCAACTGGTATTGGCCGTGCTCTTGTTCGAGCGAGATGTGCGGTGAGTACATCTCCTGCAGATCGGAGACTTTCTGCCGCGCATCGTCGGGGTCGGTGCCGACCACCGCGAGGCGGTACCACCCGGTGGTTCGAGTAGAGAGTCCGGAATGGTCTTCTTCGACGTCGGAGATCACGTCCTGCGCGCGGGCGTGCTGCTCCGCCAACTCTTTCGGCGGGACCTGATCGTGTTCGACGGTGTAGTGGTCGAACTGCGATTCGATCTTGCCGGTCAGGGAGCGCATGGTGCGGATTGTTTTCGCTTTGTCGTGCAGCTCGATGCGATCGGACCATTCGAGAGGTTCACCGGACGGGTCCCCGATGATCTGCCACGGCAACATCCGTTCCGGAATCGGTAGGGGAGCCATGCGGCCGATCGTCAGCACGATCACCACACCGGTGTACTTGCGGCCGTCGACGACCCCTGAGACGGTGGTGTACCCGTCGCCTGGGGTGAGGGAGAGGTCGGTGAGATCTTCCAGGGCGGCGACGTCGGTTTCTTCCCAATCTCCGGCGCCGGCGATCGCACCGCCAGCTTCCAGCGGTAGACCGATGGTCGCTGATCGGCGCAGCAAGTAGTCGATCGCCGCCGGTGTGGCCGGTGTTGCTTTCACTCCGCGGCCGGACATGATTCGTTCGAGTGTGGCGAGGTGATCGGCAAGGGCCTTCTGCTCCCGGTCGAAGGCGTCGTCGGCCCAGCTGTTCACCCCGGTGCACACTCTGCCCAGCAGCGGCCAGTGAGCGACATACCGCAGCATCCGGGCGGTCCAGTCCAACCCCTGGCCGAGTGAGGAGCGTTGCGGCAGTTCGATACCCCAGTAGCGGCCTTTGATCGTCGCGTTGGACCACAACATCGCATGCTGCTGCCCGCGCAGGTAGTCCGCCCATGACAATGCGCCCGGAACATCGGGAATCGGGGTCGCCCACTTGTCGTGATCGACTGCCCACTGTGCGACGGGGAACGGGGTGCGCACGAGGCGGCGATGCACCTTGTTGACGCCGGCCTTCTGCAGGTTGGTCAGGATGATCGCTTCGTCCTGGATGAAGCGGCGCTGCTTTCCGGTGGTGCGGAAATTCCACGGCCCCTGGCGTTGGACGAACCATGCGGTGGAGGTGGTCGCGGTGCGGGTGATGTTCGCTGATGTGCCGGTCAGTTTCAGGCGCACCGCTTTCCGTTCGCGGTCTGCACGTTTCTTCGCTGCTGCCTTGTCGCGATCTGTTGCCGACTTTGCCCGTTTCTTGCCTGTGCGGCGACGCTGACGGCCGAGCACTTTGTCTGCGACGTGGTCCGGATCGGTTGCAGGGGAAGTGTGGCCGTCGGTGTCGTCCTCGCCGTTGTCGTATTCAGAACCATCCGGTGCGTGTGCGTGTGCGTGTGCGGGTTCGGCTTCGGACCACGCACGCGCAGGTTGCGGACCATGCGACTGCACTGCAGCCCACGACGGAGGGAGGGCACCGGGAGGAATGACCGGAACCGGGTCGTCCAGCTTCGGATCGAACAGAGCCGCAATGTCGTTCTCGGGAAAGGTCATCGGTGATCCTTACCGTCGAGGCGAACAGGTACGAAGCCACGTTCTCCTGTAGTCAACCGCTCAGGGAGCGAGATGAACACGGGTGCACCGCGCTTCGGTGGGCGCGGCGCAACGAGGTCGTTGAGGGCGGCCCTGAGAACCGACCGCAGTGGGCGGTCCGGGGTGACGAACTTCGCGATCCGGGTCGTAAGCCACACCGTGACCACGGCCATCACCATCAGCGATTTGAACCCGAGCGGGACGTGCAGAATTCCGCGACCGATCACGAACACCACCACGAAAGCAACCACGCCGACGATGCCGGCCGTGTAGCGGATCCGCACGGGCAGTGGATAACCCGTGGGACCGAGGTAGTGCCGGTCCACGCGGTACATCAGGTCATCGTTGTCGATCACCGAGCATCCCCTTCGAATGTTCTCTGCGCAGGCATCAGCGGTCAGGTCGAGATACCGACGAGCCCGAGAAGCCAATTGCCGATCCCCGTGGCCGCCGATTCCGATGTCGCGATACCGAGGTAGGCAAGCCCGAACAACCCGAGTCCGCCGACGGTGAAGACCCGCGACAAATTGCCCTTGAGCCCGCCGACGAGTACCACACACGCGAGGGCGATGAGGATGGTGAAGACGATGTTGTCCTTGATCCACGCGCGCAGACCACCGGTATTTACGTCCGTCGACTGCGCGAGGGTCACCGCGTCTGCGGCGAGCGGTGGATGCGTCGGCGGGATCGACACGTCGATCACGGTGGAAGCAAGAGAAAACATGAGCACTCTCCAACACAGTGGTGTAACCAGACCCCACGAATGTGGTTGCGCGGAAACATAGAAGAGTGGAGGCAGGAATTTCAATGCGACCTGTGCATAACTTTTCGGCTCCGCGGTTGGCGCGTCTGTCGATCAGCGCTGCCGCGTGTCGTCGCGTGGGGGTGTGTGTTCAGGTGTCGCGGTTCATCCGTCGGGGATCTCTCGGCGATCGCGGGAACTAACTCGAATGCAGGGGGAGTGCGGCCACGGCATGGTCTTCGCTGCGGGTGTCCGCGGAAGTCTTCCTCACACGCCGCCGGGAGGGTTCCTTCAGCGGAGTGGCAGAGAGATGCGAACGGGTATTGTCGACGGTCCTGCCGCAGACCCTGGAGATCGACACGTGTCTCCCTCGCTGTGCTTCGTGGGCTTCGTTCGCCTGAACAATCTGGCGCAGAACCATTTTCGGAACGTGTCCGCCAGCTGTGCGGGTGACCCCTGCTGGAGCTTGCTCGAGGCACCCGCGGCGTGGCCATGATCTGAAGTTCGAAGAACAGTTTGTCTCCACCGCCTGCGTGGTGTGCATGCTCTGCATGCATAGCGTGTTCAGTACGCACGCGTGGCAGGCTGCGCACCCCATGCTCGAACAGTCCTGCATCGAGAGTGCGGAGAGGTTGCGGACAGAGGTGGAATTCAGGAGCTCGATTCACTCTTCCCCTCCGGGGTCACTCCCCCGGCCCTTCGGGCCTAGGGGGAGTGTACTTGTCAAAATTGCTTCGCGCCAACATATTTCAATCAACTGCTGGTCAGGGTTCTGTGCGGAGTATCGCCGGATCATTCTCGCGCGGCGCCTGTCGCGGTGTGGTCCACACCGTTCTCAGGTGTTCGCGCACTGGGTTCTGTACCTCACGAAGCGAGTCGTTCGAGGGCTTGAAAGGGGTTCGCGAACAGTGGCGCAGGTAGACACAAACCGCCCGAGATGTACATCGTCGTCGGGCCCGTGGCGTAGGTGGTTGAACAAGTCCCCACGCGGTGTAGCGGCGATGCCGTCGCGGGTCCTGCGATCGGTAATGCGCAGCGTCACAACCAGAACCCGCCGCGGGTAGAGGCGGTGGGTGTCTATCGCGTCCCGGGATCACCTCTCGGGACATGTGACGCGCGCTCCAGCCATGCACCCGCGAAACAAGTTATCCACAGGCGGGTTGAGATTGCTTCCCGAGCTCTGTGACAGTGCATCCCACACACCCCGGCGACGACCGCCGTAGGACTGGATTCGAGCGAAAGGAGTAGACGGTGAGCAGAAGCCAGCAGGACCCCCTCAAAGACTTTCTCGTCGACCTCTTCGGATCCGACAAATCCCACGCGCGAACAAGCGGTGCGGGGGAGTCGTCCATCCGTCCGTACAGGGCGTGGGCGCCTTTTACCGTCCTCACAACAACACTCGCGTTTCTCGCGCCGCAGCTCCTCGAACTCGCCGAACAGTTCTCGACCCCTCAGCTCGATCGCGCAGTCTCCGCAGTCCACGAGTATCGCTGGCCGCTCGCCGCTCTCACTGTCTGCCTGCTCGCCTGCGATATCGCACGGTTCCTCACCCATCGTCACCGCGCCGGACTCGACGCCCAAATCCGGCAAAGCACCCGCCACACACCGGTCAAAATCACCATCGGATACCCGCCCGGCATCACCACCCTGCGCAGCGCCGCCATCACCCTTGCGCGCGGCGCCGTCATCCGTCCGAAAGAGCTAGACGAATTCACCACCGCAGTACGGGCTTCCGCGAGCAGGCGCACCGGCACATGGACCTACGCCGTCGTCCACGAGGCCCACCGCGACCGAATCCGCATCACCCGCACGCTGACTCAGCCTGACCTCCGATCACCGCGGCACAAGGCTTTGGCGAACTCCCTCAAAGACGGACCGCTGAAAGAGCCTGCCGTGAGCGTCGCCGCGCTCGACGGCGACGTCGAAACCGCCTTCAAGATCACCTTCACACCCACCCTCTCCAGCGGAGCACGCGGATTTCAGAAGAAGGTCGACGAAGCCCTCGCCGCCCTCGCCGGCGATCACGAATCCGGCCGCACCTGGGCCACCGACTGGTTTCCCTCCGAGGGCTACCTCCTGATGAGCCTGCGCGCCCCACTACCCACCCGCGTCGACCACCCTCTCGAACTCGTCGACGAGAACCTGCGCCACCTGCCCTACGCGACCGCAGCATCGGAGGTGAACATGTTCTGGGACATCTCCACCAAGTCGAACAAACCTCACTGCCTGATCGTCGGACCCACCGGCGGCGGCAAGACATCAGTGATCCGCACCCTGCTCACCGAAGCATCGCGACGAGGAATCCCGTTCCTGGGCGTCGACCCGAAAATGATCGAACTCGACGGACTCGAGGGCTACCCCGGGTGCGCCGCCATCGTCTACGACGCCGTCCGCTCCGCGATGCTCGTGCGTGCCCTGCACACCGAAATGATGGCCCGCAACCACTACGTCCACGTGAAGAAGATCGAGCCGTCCCAACTTCCTCTCCTGATCGCCGTCCTCGACGAGTTCTTCATCCTCTCCGGCAAATGGCAGCGCCTCGCCAAAACCGGCGACGACGAAACCCGCGAACTCCTCAAAGAACTCGACCCACTCGGGGCGTGGGCAGATCTCGCCGTCCTCGCACGCTCTGCCGGCATCCGGCTCCTGCTCGGTGTGCAACGACCCGACGCGTCCCTCTTCGGCGGCGCCTCGGGCAACGCGCGCGACAACTTCGGCACCCGCATCTCCCTCGGCAACCTCTCGCAGGACGGCGCGATGATGCTGTGGGGCGACTCGCAGATCGGCCGCGAGATCGACACCTCCGTCCCCGGCCGCGGAGTCGCCCTCGGCAACGACGGGGTGCCCGTCGATGCGCAGATGTGGTGGACACCGAACGTCGACCCGCACCCCAATAAATGGAACCAGCTCTCGACCTCGGAGAAGAAGATCATCGACGGGCTGCGGCCCCAGCAGGAACCGCACATCGCGTTCTACTCGACCGAACTGCGCCACTTCATCGAATCCGAGCGCTCTGTCGCCACAGTGGCCCGCGCCTACGGCCGAGCTCCCGAGCCCACCGTGCTCGGCCACCACGACAACACGCCTACTGCGGACCCGGGGGACGACTTCGCCGACGCGATACCCGCCTCCGCGGTCACCGAAGGAATGACCGTCCTCGTCGACGACGGACACGGCAACGAACACCCGGCCACCGTCGCAGCGGTCACCGTCATCCGCGACAAAGACAGCGGCGCCGTCACCGAAACCACCCTGACCTTCCACGGCACCGGACGGGTCAAGAACCACATCACCTACGGACCCCACGAAGTCGTCCTCCTCCCCGAACCCGACACCACCGCACCCGCGACCTGACCCCGCGACTCGACTTCGCTGACACACCTGCACAACCCTCACCCGAAAGGTCCGCCCATGAGCCGCCGCATCTCCCAATCGATCACCCCCACCGCCGACGACATCACCGTGCTGCGCAACCCCTTCTCAGCGCCCAAAGGCGGCGGCGACCCCGTCATCACCGAACTCCGCCGCGTCCTCAAAAACGCCATCCCCACATGGCTACCGAAACTCAGCGAAGACCAGGAACTGACCGCTCCGCGACTCGACGAAATCAAGAAAGCCGTCGCCACCCGCCGCCAAATCATCGAAGTACTCCCCGACGGCAAAGCCCGCGACGACGCCCTGGAAGCCCTCGACAAGGCCGACACCATCGTCCTCGAAATGGACACCGAACTCTCCGGCGTCGGAGCCTTCACCGGAACCACCGCGTGATGTCGACCCTTGCCATCGAAATCACCTCCGAGCGAACCGCACTCGTGAGCGGGGCAGGGGACGAGAAAGTGGAACTGTCCGCCGAAAACGGGCAGTCGATCCACGCGGTGATCGCACAGTTCAGCCGACAGCACTCCGCCGACGCAGGCTCACCCGTCGAGGTCACCGTGCAGGAAGCGGGCCGCTCCCGCCAACTCACCGTCGCCCCGGACGGGAAGGTGGCGCAATCGCTGCCCACCGGACCCATCCCCGCGCCCGCCGACACACCACAGACGCAGCCGGATCATCATGTCGACGAACCGGTCACGATGGCGGTGACACCCCTCGGTGACTCACCGCCACCCAGGGGAGTAGACACCCATGCCCGGCCAGCCCGTGCGGTGCGCACACCGACCTCGACATCATTGCTCGCAGCACCCGAGATCGCGGCAGGCTTCCACGAACCCGCCCGCGCCGGACTACGCGGCCGACTCAACACCCTCCTCAACCTACGGATCGCTCCGAAACCCGAGTCCGCCGAAATGCGCCACCGCACGGCCATCGCATCCATCACCGGCCCACTCCCGGGGTTCTCGATCGTGACCATCGCCAACCCGAAAGGAGGCGTCGGCAAAACCCCACTCGCTGTAGGGCTGAACGCGATCATCGCCGAATACCGCGGAGCCGCCACCACGGTCTGCGTCGACGTCGCCGACGTCGGCGGCAGCCTCGCCGACCGCGTCAGCATCCCACCCCGCGACGGACACGACGTGCGCTCACTGATCGCCGCCGAGCTAGCCGAGCCCGGCAGTATCCGACGCTCGGCGCTCTCGCAGCACCTCACCCGCCAACCAGGCGGGGACGACATCGTCGCCGGCAACAACGGCGCCCACGGATCCAGCCTCGGCTACGACGACGCCCACGCGGCGGCACAGATCTTGTCCCAGCACCGCGAGATCCTCATCGCCGACACCGGCAACAACCGCCTCGCCGGCAGCTGGCACTGGGCAACCAGCCACGCGGACGTCCTCCTCGTACCGGTCCCACTTCGACGCGATGCGGCCGCAGCCGCGCACCGCATGCTCCTCGACCTCGCAGTCACCGCAGGCCCGGCGATGATGGCTCGCACCATCGTCGTCATCACCGACGGACCCGGGGACACACCGATGGTCGAGATCGACGTTGTCGACGCCTTTCTCGACGCTGGAGTCCATTCGGTCTGTCGGATGCCGTTCGAACCACTCTTCGCGTCCGGTGAGCGCATCGTGCCCTCGAAGCTCCGGCGCAGCACCACCGAATCCTTGACCGTTGTTGCCTCGGCTGTCATCGATCTCATCGCCCACGCCGCCGACTGACCCCTTGTTAGCCAGCGCCGCGCACCATACCTCCCGCCGGCACCCATCCGCACCCTCCTGAATGAAAGGCACCACATGAGCATCGATACCGCCGCCGCCAACCTAGAAACCCGCCGCGCACACCAACACGGCCGACACCGCAGCCACACCCTCGCCCGCCAAAGCATCATCGCCGCCGTCGTGGCCGCAGCAGTGGCCGCCGGAATCACGCTCGCACCATCGGCAATCGCAGCGCCTGGGCAGGCCGGCATTACCGACGGAGGAGGACAAGCAGGCATCACCGACGGCGGGGGACAGAGCGGGGTGACCACTGAAGCCACCCCGCCGCCCGCGTCTGCGCCGGTCCAGACCGAGCCGATCTACTGGGTCGCGCCCCCAGTGCAGTACCAGAATGTTCCGCAGCAGCCTTTGCCGAACTGGGACTACGATTCCGGCACCTATAGCGCACCGGCGGACTACAGCGTTGCCCCGGTCGATTACGGCCAGATCCACGTCCCCGGCCCGGTCGAGATCGTCGCACCGATCATCGCGCCTAGGGAAAAGGGCCGCATCGGTGACTGGGTCTTCGATCAGCCGAACTGGGTCTCCGATCAAGATCTCGCCCGCACCAACGGAACGAGCGCGGTCATCGAGAGCCAGGTCTCGACGTTCTATGCCTCAATCGGTGTCCCGGTCGATCGTGCGAGCCGCATTGCCGCCGCGCAGCTCGCGGGTGGGGCAGGTGGAGCCCTGGCCGGAGCCGCCGCCGTCGGCGTGCCCGCAGCAACAGTGGGCGCGTTGATCGGCGGAACGATCGGCGGAACGTCCGCCCTCGGATTGTTCAGCCCCGTTCTCACTCCGCTCGGCGGCGTGTCCGCCGGTGTGGTGGGCACAGCCACCGGAGCAAGTATCGGTGCAGCGGTACTCGGCGTTCCCGCAGCGGCGATCGGCGCAGCCGCAGGCGGCATCGCAGGAGCCGCCGCCGCAACAGCGTACGGCGCAGGTGAATTGGGAGAGCCGGTCGATGTCAGCGACTACGTCCCCGACATCGATCAGCCCGCCGTGACCACCCAGACGCAGAACACGCTCGAAGAATGGAGCACCTCGGGTCCGATCGGACAGGCCGTGGCCACCACCATCCGCGACACCGTCGCCGCTGCACCGGCGATCGATCAGCAGGCCCGCGACTTCGTCGCGGCCCAGCCCGGAGGCAAGCAGATCATCGAACAGGTCGACACCGCACTCACGGACTTCTTCACCAACGCCACCCCCGGACTTGCATCCTCGCTGATCAGCGATGCAGTCGGAGCGGGCGTTCCGGCGTAAACCCGCACGGTCAGAGTCGTTCAGGGCGGATGGCACAGTGCCATCCGCCCTGAACCTTCCTCGACCGCGGCAGAACCAGGCTCATCGAGCGACGGAAGGACATCAGCGATGAAGAACACCACAAGGCACCCCGCAGTAATCGACCTACTCGGTGGCACCTCCCTACCCACCAGCCCTCCCGCGGCCACCAAAGCGCCCACAGATGTCAACGCGCCCAAGTCGCCGACATCACCGCGTGAGAAGGGCTCTCGCTCAATCCGCCTGCGCTACGTCGCTCCCCTGATAGTGGTCGTCGCGCTGCTCGGCTGGTTCGCCCTGCGGCTCCTTTCCAGCGACGACGAGAGCACACCGGAAAGAATCCCCCAGGCGGCAAGCACCTCGGAACCGGCACCGACTCTTGACACCAGTCCCGCCGCCCTCGCCGCCGAACCGGCCGCAGAAACCGATCCGACCGCGTGCCGAAATGACGCCGGCGACCAGAAAAACGGCCCCGGTGTCATTGCAGCATTCGAGTACGCCTACTACGTCACCCGCTCCGGAGCGGCCGTCCGGGCGCTCACCACCACAGACACCTCCCTGCCATCGGCGGAGAAGATCCAAGCCGGAATCAACACCGTCCCAACAGGAACCACCCACTGCGCGCACATCACACCGATCACGAACGGGATCTACTCCGTCGCGCTGGCCGAAATGCGTCCCGGTCAGCCGCCCGCACAGTTCCCACAGACCATCACCACCAAAGAACTCGACGGCCGATGGTTCGTCGACATCATCAGCTGAGCGACACCAGCTCCGCAGGTACCGAATAGAATTCGTGAACACGAGATACTGATCGTGGGAGATTCCTCATCGCCCGCCAAATTGCATGTCCCGCAACCCTCCCGCGTCATCCTGCGTGAGATCCGCTCGTCCCTGACCGTCGCCGATAAACAGCTCATCGTCGAACTCGACTAGATCACAGACGCACACACCGATGCCATCGCGCAGCGCAATCAGCTGTCCGGATCTTCGCGTCACCCGTGCGCCAGCAAATGACGCTTCACGGGCTCAAAGACCGGCGGATGTGACAGCCTCCAGACCAACACGACGGCACCCGCCAGCACCGGGTCCATTTCGTATCGTTCGGGGTCGACGCCAGCCGAGAGGGCATTGAGCACCGTCCACGGCCGAGGGGGCCACTTTCCCGTCAGCGACCGTCTGTCTGGCCACTCGTGATGCCGATGGAATTGCTCGCGATTTCGATATGGTCCGGGACGTCGCGGGTACACAAGTTCCATTTCCTCCCGACGACCAGGAAGACCCGGGATCGACACCGAGTCAGCAAATGACGCGAGCCAAGGAGAAGGTGGGAAGTGTTCTCGCAGTGGCGCTTAGCTATCTCGAAATACCGAAGGAACTTCGGGATACGAATCCACGTATCCCGTTTGCGGTCCGCGACGTGTGGGCATCCCTTGATGCCACGGCCGACACCTTCAGGAAACAATTGTGGAGACCGGAGCCGCTTTCACGCGAGCCCGCAGAGGACGAGGAAGAGTTTGATAGTGATCAGTCAGTCGAAGGAGTTGATGAGTACTAGTAAACCGCCTCGCGTCATGTAGTGGACCGTGCGCGAGCTCTCGTGGATGCCCTGGCTGAACTTATCGTTGATCGACCCCTGATTCAGGATCCCCAATAGGTGCGCAGCTTCCTCCGGCTCTACCCGAGTGCCACCTGAGAGCAGTTGGTGGATCCGTTTCTCGTACGTCGCTGCTCTGCTGCTGAGACGCCTAGGCGCGTCTTCGTGGCCGGAGAGGAACTGCTGGACGAGCGGATGACGGTTTAGACCTTCTGAGAGATTTGGTCGGGCCGCGGGCATTGATTCCCTTTCTCTATCAGATCAGGTGTGCGAGGTACACGCTGTCGAATGCTGAACTGCGACAAGTTGATCGGATTGGCGCGTCGGTGTCGGTCCGTGGAGGATCTATAGAAGACCGGCTGATCGAGCATTCGAATCCGGTATCCGACCGCCCGTGGGATGCCAGCCTTCGACGGTGTACTCAAATCAAGGATCGAGGATTCTTGAATGTTTCTCACTTTGCAGCATGTTGGCGTTGTGAGGCCGCTACAGGCCGGTTTGTTCGACGCCGTACTGCGCTTGGGCGCTGGTGTAGCCCTCGAACATCAGCTGGTCGATCAGCCCTTGGCGTGAGAACGCGGTGTAGTTGAGGTAGTCCTGTGCAGCCTTCGCTGCTTGTATGTTCCAGTCGGGTGCTACGTAGTCGACTGCGAACGTGGCGTCCTCGGCCGAGTAGCTCTCGAACTCAAGCTGTTCGATCAGCCCTTGGCGCGAAAAGGCGGTGTAGGCGAGATAGTCCTTCGCTGCTCGGATCGCGTTCCTTTGTCCAGCGGTTATTCCTGGCTCGGTCTTTGCCGGTGCGGTGGTCTTCGGAGCCGCGAATGTAGGGGTTGCCGCAGCGACGGGTTTGGTTGTCGGGGTGACGGGTTGGGCACCGGGGTAGAGGTTGAATTCTTCGGTGGCGCGCTGAATCGTAGCGGTTTGGTCGGCGCACAGGATCGGAATCATTTCTTTGATGCGGCTGATCCGGTGTGCGGTGGGGTGTCGAGATTCTGGGGGCGGGTGATTGCCTCGGCGAGTATGCGTACCGGGTCGTTGCTGGTGCGCAGCGTTTCACAGAATTTGGTGTCTTCGTCGAAGGCGCCGGGAGGGTTCTGGATCTTCCCTGTTGCCATGCGTGTGTCGTACTGTTCGCGAAGTGTCTGCGGTGCTGTTGTTGCTCGTGTAGTTGTTTGGCCGGCTGTCGGTGTCCAGTCGACCTCTCGGGTTTCGATGCCGTTGTCACCGAGGTAAGCGAGGCAGGTGAAGTCCCGCTTGACTGTTGTGCCGTCTGAGGTGGAATTTTCGACTCTGGCCGTGATGCGATATCCGTTGTCGGTTGCTTCGGTGTTGGGTGCGGTGATGGTGGTTTGGGTGAATGTTGCAGCGAGTTTGTCGGCCTGGTCTAGGCAGGCTTTCGTTGCTGCTTCTGCGGTGATTTCCGCAGATGTGGATTTAGTGGAGCATCCGCCGATGATCAGTGCGACAGATACAACCGCTGCAGCGGCGAATGTCCGTTTCATGTCGTAATTACTATCAGGTTGCTCGGAACGGACATACCGATTGGTCCGAAGTTTGCTGTGGAAATTCCACCACTACGGGATGTGGCGCCGTAGCAGGGGGCCGGCGTCCCGGTGGTAGTGCGGGCCCGTGAGATTGGTTCCGGCGGTGTCTGTCAGGACAATGGGCGCGGTGTCCGCGAACGCAGGACTAACTCGGAACCCTAGCGCTCCTTGATCATGTCCTCGGCGACTGCGTCGCCGATATTGGCGAGAATCGACTCGACACTTGGCGCGATCTGCGAGTTGTGGAACTGATCTATTTTGGCCTGGTGGAGTCGCCGCTGGTGTTGTTCCGGTGCGGTCTTGGCCTGGATCCTCCCTGCCCCATGTGGGGTTTCGACGAGATCAGGTATCGGGGATGCTCGCCCGACATCCGCCTGGAATCTTGCATGACCTCCGCGTGCTTGCTGATGGTCAGATTGTTAACAAAGAAACCGACATCTGCCGAAATCGGCGTGGTCGGTCTGTTTTAGTGTCAAGATCGGTGATGACGATTCATCGTGAACGTTAAGGAGATTCAATGCGATCGATCACACGCGCGGCGCTCGTCGGTGCTGCAACTCTTCCTCTGGCTATGGCCGCGCCCGCGCTGGCATCAGCTTCCACTGCCGCGGACGTCAGCTTCGCGTACACCGCATCGGGGTCGACGGTGACCAATACGATCACCAACAATTCGGGAGTGCCCCTGCACTGCGGGACACTGCTCGGCAATGCGCCCGGAGGAGTGCTGCCGCCGGTCGAGGACACGCTGCGAGCGGGTCAAACGATTGGAACCACTGGCGAGATCCCGGCCGGGACAACCGCTCAGGTCGTGACGGACATCCCCGACGGCTCATACGTGGTTCTGGCAACGTGCACCAGTAGTGGCGAAGCTACGAGCATGTGGATATCGGATTATCCAGGAATCGAGCCCTACCTCACCGTGTTCCCCTACACCGTCTACACAGTGCAACAAGCATCATGGGTTGTGACAATCCCCAGCACAGATGCAACTATTCCAGAGACGGGCGTGAACTTCGGAAGCTGACTGAGACCCGTAATCTCCACTGGCACACCGCGGTCGGTGCACCCAGTGCCCCTGCTTGGGGAGCTCGACCGCGGCGCGCTGCGCATTCCGGTACGGTACGCCGGTCTGCGCCAGGAGTTCGTTCGGTCGCTCCGCCTCTCTCCTGATCAGCTGTGAACGACTGTCGAAGAGTGCAGCAGCCGTGCGTTTTCCGGCATCGCTCCAGGGGAGAGTGCTCACGTGGCTACATCGCAATCTCGATCGACTACGCCGCCGGAGTGGAAGGCGCTCACAGCCCATCGTTGCGTGTCCGTCGTGGTGGAGACTGCCTATCAGGCCCAGAAGCGTCGATCTTGTGATAGCCGTCGTCATTCCCGCAACGATGTGCGGTGCTGGTGATCGGTGCTGTGCATCGGGTCGGTTTGGCGAGCTCTGTCGTTCGCTCGGCCAGCTCCCTCAGGGCGGCGTGCTCTCACGCTTCTTCGTCGTCGGTGTGTTCGTCGCGTCCGAGTTCGGATGCTTTGGGTGCGGCGGGAACCCATTCGCGTACCGGTTGGATCACGTCGGCATAGAAGGTTTCCGCGGAGTGGGTGACGCTGCCGATGAAACTGGCTGCGGTGCCGGCTCGTTTGCCGCCGAGGGCGAAGGTACGCATCAGGGTGAAGGAGTGGAGTTGCCCGGTCTGGTTGTCGCAGAGGATGCGTGGTGTCACACGGACCGCGGTGTGTGGTTCGCAGGTGGAGGAGGCAGGCGCGGTGAAGGTGGCTTCGATCAGCAGATCTGCGGGGGCGTTTTTGAGTTGACGCAGCATCCATGTCACGCGTTTGCCGGCGGTGCCTTCGTCGGGGGCGGTGACTTGGGTGCTGCAGGTGATTTTGTTGGTGCGCATGTCCGCGATGATTTTGAGTTGTCCTGCGGCGTCCGGGATTCGTAGTACCGCGGTGAATGTTCCGTCGTTCGCCAGTTCCTCGACGGTGAGTTCAGTGCGATAGCTAGCGTCGTTGACGGCGCGGCGCGGCAGAACGTGTTTGACGCTCACCCCTAACTCGGCGGTGAACCGTAGCGCGAGGTTGCGGGCGAGTGCGATCCAGGAGTCCGCGATCGAGGCGGCTTTCGGGTCACCAGATCGCAGTGTTCCGGCGCTGATTGCGTCGCGGATCGATACCCAGTGCCGGCCCATGTCGACGAATTCCGATGCCCCGGATTTGGGGTGTTCGATGTATCGGAGGAATTCGTGCAGGATCCAGGCTTGGAGGGGGTTGTCGATTCGGCCGTGCGAGAGTGTCATGCGCGCTTCGTGAATGACTTCAGCCCAGGACAAATGGCGCAGCGCGACTTTGGTGAGTTTGCGTTTGTCCACCTCGACCGGCAGTTCCCCGGCCCCGGAGGGCAGATCGTTGGACAAACTGATCACCACGTCGTACTTGTTCCTCTTCGCGATGTCCAGATAGTTCTCGAGTTGTTCGCGGGTGTGTTTGCCAGCCCCGGTTTTCACTTCGAGGAGTCCGGTCCACAGTCGGGTGCCGCGTGCAACCTTCCATACCGCGTCGGGGACTACTCTCGATTCGCCTTTGGTGTAGGGGACTTCGAGGTATCCCTCGAACGATCCGGCGGGGGCGCCCACTCTGGAGGTGATGGCCCGGGCGAACAGCGGAACAGCTTGCATGGTCGAGATCAGTGCCGAGGTGGTGCGGCGTTCTTGTTCTTCGCCGGATCCGACTCCGATGACGGAGAACAAGCGTGCTGGTTGCCACGTGTCGGCTTCCGCGAGCGCGAAAACGGGAAGTGGCGCTTTCCTTGGCGCAGGTTTGGCGGTACTTACCCCGCGCGGACGCGCCGGCTTCGACGCGGGTGCAGCTGGTGCGGCCGAAGTCGCCGAAGCATCGGGTGGGGTGTGTTCGTGGGCTGCAGGCTCGTCGGCGGTGGTTGCTTCGACGACGACGGGCGGAACTGCGGGGAGCTGCGGCGCTGTGGGGTCGACTATTTCTATTGCCGCAGTGATGGTCTCGTCGGGAGCGGCGACGTCGCCGACATCGACACCGAAGTCTTCTGCCAACCCGGCCAGTCCTGATGACCAGCCTTGACCGATCGCCCGTAGTTTCCAGAGCCCGTTGCGGCGGTAGAGCTCGCCGAAGACGAACGCCGTTTCTGTGCTCGCATCGGCGGTGACGTATTCGGCGATGGGGGAACCGGATCCGTCGAGCACGTGGAGGGTGAGTTTGCCGAGGTCCCCGAATGATCCGGTGTCGACACTGGCGGCCAGGACGATCACCTCGACGCCTGCGGGAACGGAGGAAAGGTGCACGAGGAGGCGTTCGTGTGGTCCGGATTCGGTTTCGCGGCGTCCGAGGTAGCGAACGGAACCATCGGTGGATTCCTGTTGGTTGTAGAACACGAAGTCTTCGTCGGAGCCGACTTTCTTGTCGGCGCCGAGAAGCAGCGCTGCGGCATCGATTCCGGATGTCGAGTCTTCCCACATGATCAGGACCTCGACCTGTTCTATGTCGTCAGGAAGGCTGATGTTCTGGCCCTTGATCAGGTATTGGTCGTGCATGAAGCCCCTTCGGTAACAAACGGTGATGACGACGATGACGCAGTCCGGAAACTGCTGAAGATTTTCTGCTTCGTTTGGCGCCAAGTGTTCGAGAGGTTCGCTGACATCAAAAATGTGAGCCTGGTATTGGAGGCTGTGTAGCCAGTTCGTGAGGTTAGTCGAGAAGATCCAGCGCGGTAGTGACTTCTGAACAAGCAAAGTTTTCGATGCTTTCTACCAGGTCCAATTGCCAGGGCTGGGCGGTATCGGTGACCAAGTCGCTCCATGAACGGGCGGAAGGGATCTGGGAGGCTCGGTAGGCGTCGTTGACGACGGTTCCGGCGAGTGCGCCTGCGCGTAGGAGTGCGGGAATGTTCGCGTGCCGGATGTGCGAGGGATGCACGGCGCGGACATAGTTTCCCGCGATACAGTGGGCGGTGATTTGGGCTGCGATCTTTCCCAGCGAAATAGCTGATACGAGGCTGTGCGCTGCCAGGAGTAATTCGTTTCGTCGGCGCTTGTGTGGAAGTTCCAAGCGGGCGGTGCCGGTCTGCTGGTAGAGGTCGAGGTGCACGTAGGTGCGTATCAAGATTTCTGTGACCAGGACGGTCATTGCGGGTAACGCGATCCCGTTTCGTACGTTCCATCCGTTGCCTGCGCTGAGACCGTTGTAGGCGTGGAGTGCGAAATCGCGTAGCGCTTTATTGTCGCTCTCGTAGAGGAAGGACATACCGGGAATCGGAAGACTCATCGGGGTGATCACGTCCGCGAGGAGATGCTGAGCTAACCGTAGAGCCGCCTCTGACGCGGAATCGACGTCCTGGAACTTGTCTGGGACGATGACCGGGGTGGCGACGCCGGTATGCCATGCGGTGCCGCTGAATTCACCTGCCATGATCTGTTTGATCGCCTCGATCGGCCGCGCGAGATCATGGCCGGCGCTTTTGACGCGATGTGCGCGTCCCCCGAAACCTGGCCCCATGTAATCGATCGGGAGTCGTTTGCCGGCTTTCTCCCACCTACTGACGATGCCGGAGGACTTGAGGAGTGTGAGTCGATCTCGGATGGAGCTGTCGATCGAGGTGTCGAACCAGGTGCACATCATCCCGACGACACCGACAGCCCCGACAGCCACGAGGTCGGAGGTGGACCAGGTGAGGCGATGCTTCTGCTGCCACGACTCGAATGCCTGACGTTGCTCCTCGGTCAGTGCTGCGTCGAGATCGACGTCGGTCCACTCACGTTGCGCGCGAAGGTCGTCGTTGAATGTCGTGAGTTCGTCATAGGTTTGGTGGCGGGGACCATGTTCGAGCGATACCGCCGGTTGTTGATCGTCGAGGGTTGCCCGGATGAGGTTTTCGATGTCGTCGAGTCGACGTGACTGGGTGTCGAGATTGCGCTCGATATCGTCGCTCATGCGTCGATCTTCTCGGGCAGACGCTCACGAACCAACTCCAAGGTCGTTTGCGCCTGTTTGGTTTCGGTCAGTTCGGCTTCGAGGTCCCTCACCCGTGCGCGCAGTTCGGTGTTCTCGGCGGTGGTGGCTGCCTTTTCCTGCTTGAGAGTGTTGATCGTCTCGACCAGCAGTCCGATGCGGTTGGTCACGTCGTTGAGTCGCTCCTGCAGGCTTTCCACGACGCGCCGCATCTTCTCGTCCCGGTCCGGTGCATCGGCGAGGACCATGCGAGCGACGAGGTCGAGTTTGACGGCCTCACTCGCGATCGCCTGCGAACCCAACGGGCTGTAGCGCACCCCGGCAGCGGCGACACCGGCGCCGGCCAAACCGCCGACACCGGTAAGCAGGAGTGTCCCGCCTGCGACGCCGAATCCGCCGGCCGCGAGCGAGCCGCCGCCGAGCATCGCCAACCCTGCCGAGACCGCGGCAGCGCCGGTCAGGCCCATCGTGCCGCCGATGGCTGCACCGATCGGTGCAGCCGCCCACCCGGCAGTGAGAGCGCCGGCACCGACTCCGATGACGGAGACTGCTGCGACCCTGCCCCACTTGATCGACTTGCGGCGCAACGCTTTCATCAGACTTTCGAACTCTGTGCTCATCGCGTCGAGGTCGGTCGAACGCAGAGCGGTGAGATCTTGTGCGGCAGTGTGGAGTGCAGTTTTCCTTACCCCGGAGCACCATGTCGTTCCATCGGACCAGGGGCTGAAGGTGATCAGCTCGGCAAGAATCACCACCGACGCAGACCGAGTGCCTACCTTCTCCGCGAGTATGGGTGCAAGTGTGGTGAGACCGTTGAGTTGGTCGAGAAAATGACCGTGCGCGAAAGCGGTCAATTCCTCCGCCAGTGACGCCGCTAGCGCATCAGAGGCAAGAACCTCGTCAATCCCTGCGGCAACGAAACGCTGAAGTTGATCCTGCTTCTTTTTGCGCGCATCACCTTTGCGTTCCTGTTCCCAGTCGTGGCGGAGCATCCGCGCTTGCAGGGCCCGTAAGGTCAGCATCTGCTCGGGGCTCAAGCGGAGTTCTCGAGCAATCTGATCCGCGGAAACATCGGTCATCAAGATTTTCCTCTTCGCGAGTGGAAACGAACTGGGCACACAGTACCGAAGTAAACCGACAATCTACCTAGACTTTTCGATCGGGACGTTTACCGCGGTAAACCAGCGGTCTGAAGTATTCGACAAAACTTCGAACTCATGCACGGGGAAGTCATCTCATACTCGCCACGATTCTATGGTCAAAGTCAAAGTTCGCCGCCAAACACCGCTATCCGCGACTAGCGGGTCGATTGTCGACGATTTCAAGTGGATCCACACAGATATGGCACCGGTACGAGCCGGTATTCTCAGTGTCACCATCAGTATGAACAGAGGACATCGGAGTCGATGAAGCACACAGGTCTGAGCTGCGAGGCGATACTCGACGTCCACGCAGGAACCGTCACTCTGATTCATTCAGGTGTTGCTGCCAAAAAGCACAAGAAGGATGCTTCTCCACGCACTATCCCGCTCGGGGCGATCGAATCGGTCGAGCACGTGAAGAAGACATTCGCCAAACGTGGATCTGTCCGGATCCTGCTGCGCGAACGATCCGGCTACCACCCGGATGTCATCGAAGACGTCAACGGATACCTCGAAAAGGGTGAATCGGGCGACAAATTCGTCGACGCTATCCGCGTCGCGATGCTCAATGCGTCTGCGGTAGACGGGTTTGGCGCCGCTGGAACAGTTGACGAAACAACACCTGGAATGCTCGAGCGGACTCAAAACCGCACCGCGGCCGCCGAGCAAGCCAAGGCGAATAGATTCCGGAGTCTGAGCCTGTGTGACGGTTACCTGACCCAGAATTCACAATCGTGGCCCGTACAGGATGCCAAAGCGTCGATTGAGAGCGCGGGGATCGCACGTTCGCGAGTATCCGCGACCAGATTGGTGGGTGGTGCGATCTTGGGTGGTGGCGCCGGAGCGTTGATCGGGGCAGTAGCGCGGAAGGACCAGAGTTCGATCTTTCTGACAATCGAATTCTCCGACGGCACCATTCTCGTTGAGGAATTCCCTGCCAGCGATGAAGGTGACGGGCGACGATTCGCGGCTCGCATCAATTCGATTGCGAGATCAGCTGTAGCAGTGGCCGAAGTCGCCGTTACACCGACACCGATTCCTGCACCGCAAGGTCCGCCGGCGGGTTGGTACCTCGATCCGGAGGGCAGTGGGCAGCAACGGTGGTGGGACGGAACAGTCTGGACTGACCATCGTCAACGGTGAGTTCGGCGGTTCGGGACTTCGCAGTAGCGTCGGGGATCCAACGCGGGCTCGACGCGCAGAGGGGCTCTGGGAATCCGCCTACCGTAACGGCGTATGAGCGGGTAGGGCACTCTCTCTGATCCTACGTTTGGGTCCGACTGCGCGGCTCCTGCCGATCCGGGGCCTCCACCGAGATCCCGGATCAACTGCGGACCTCATGTCGTGAACGGTGTGTATCCGTGCTTCCGGGATCTGGCGTCGACGTCTCAGTTATCAGGTTGGGTGGAAGAGCACGTGGCGCCGTAAAACGAGGTAAAGCGATCGCAGCTGGGCGTCGTCGAGCGTGCCGGTGCCCGAGCGTGGGGAGCAGGAAACGTATGCTTCACACGAAAAGTATTGTATCGCAACCACTGTGGGATACCGTCTCGACGAACTCCTTCGCGAGGGAATGCCTGATACCAGCTCCATCGTCACTACGCCCGTCGGTGGCAACTGCGCAGACGACACCACCTGGGCGGAAATGCCGACACGATCGCCGATCGAGGTGACTGAGCAAATGCCATTCGATGGCAATCGCGCTCCTCAGACGATCGTATGGAGCTAGTTCTGAACGTACTGAGAGAACTCCGGGCAGTACGCCAGGATCGCCAGTCCTACGAAGTCGTACGCCTCCGACGTGGTGTACGCGCCGGACGTAATCGCGATATCAACCACGCCCTCGACTGCACGGGCCTTGTTCGGTGTCTGCCTGATCGAGCTGCATGATTGGTGCGCCACGGAAATAGCGTTCCTTGCACTGGAGAAGGGAACGCCGAATTCGTCGAGGGTTTGGATGAAGGCCAGATCCATTGCATCGTTGCTGCCAGAACCGCTTCCACTACTGCTGGAAGACTTCTGCGTCGTTGTCGTCGCACCTGCAATTGCGGTGACATGCGGAGCCGTCGTTGTCGTTGTCGGCGCTGCGATAGTCGTGGGCGTCGTTATCGGCGATGACACGCTCGCTATCTTCTCGTCATCTCCGTGGAACGTGTACAGGGCGAACGCTCCGACGATTCCGACGGCCATTACTGACGCGGCAACCTTCCAAGTCGTACTGGCAGATCGATTGTTGTTGTGGGTCTTTGGACCCTGGCCGCTACCGGCAGGGCCAGCTTTTCCGACGGGAACAGAAACCACATACTTGGGCGAGAGTGCCTTGAGCCACGCTGGTGGTAACGGTGTCAAAAGTTGCGTGTCCGAGATTGTCTTCAGGTTCCAGTCAGGGCGGCCGGGGCCATGAGCGGTCGTACCCAGGTTGGACAGAAACGACACGTCGCCGCCTGCATTGGAAGTTGCGATCGAGACTTCAGAGTCGCCGATCGACATTGTCGTCCGAGCGGGGGTCCAATCCAGGGGAACACGAAAGATGAAATGCTCACCGCCGCCCGAGTTTTTCGGAGACACCGCCGTATAGGTCTTGAATGGAGTGTCTACGCCGAGCGCCTTTGCCAACAAGGCAGGGCCTTCTCCTCTTTCAACTGCGCTTGCAAAAGAAAAGATGACAACTCCCGGTACGGGCTTTCCGTTGACCACGATGTTTTCCAGTACCGGCATGGATGATCAACCTTCGAGTCGTGAGAGTGCGCGGAGCGAGCAATCGATCTGCACCCCATATCTGTTCCGGAGGTGCGCGGCGTTACAGCGACAATCGAAGACGGGGCGCTTCTGTGTCGGTGATCGGCATCGGTTTCGCGCTGAATGGCCACACAGTGGTGGGGCAGGAAGCGAAAAGTCCCCGCCCCACATTGTTTGACGTCCAGGGCGCTGGATCGAGCTATGTCACCGGGTTGACTCCGGGCGCTGTCAGTTCGAGCAGTGGCTGGCCACCAGGTCGTAGATTGCCTGCGACTGTTCGGCAGTCGGATTAACACCCTGGTTTGCCGCTCGCTTGCCGACGTTGGAGACGATGATGTGAGGTTCTTTGTTGGTGCTGATCTCTTGGCAGGTGTTCTCGAGTAGGTTCTTGATCGGGTTGTCTTTGCGACCTAGAGCGAACTCGGGGAACTGGGCGCGAAACGCAGTGACGAATGCGGCGCTGTTGGCCGCCGACGGCTCATTGTTGACGGCGGGTGCCGGCGCGGGAGCGGGGGATGTTGTCGATGTGGCTGCGACTGCGGGTGTGGTCGTCGTGGAGGCGGCCGATGTTGCGGTGGCCTTCTCCTGGGAGGTGTCCTTGGCGCTGCTACATCCAGTCAGGGCGACGGCGGCGGCAATTGCAATGGGGAAGGCAATACGGAGGAGTTTCACAGCCGATGATGTTAAACGCTGTGTATGTGTCAGGTTTTCGGGCGCTGGGTGATGGTCGTCTAGGGCGGTGAGTGTATGGAAGCGTTAGGGTGTCACATCTTGTCGAGGTTGATATTTACCTTCCCTGCAGTGATTTGACGGTGCCGTGTATTCGGAATCTACTGTGTAACAACGTGGATGCGATTTCCTTTCAGTGCGCGTGTCACTTCCTGCTCGACGCTGGGCGCAATGCCTACTCACGGAAGGACCTCGCGGACATGGTTCCTCGCTACTCCAGAGCAGTGGTGAGCGCGTTCCTGTCGAACGTAATTACCGAGGAGTGTTGCGATCAGGCACACGCGCTGGATTATCTGGCACAGAGTTGCGGGTAGTCGCTTGGCCCAGTTGGCAACACTATGGGTACAGCGGCGGTCTCAGACACTGAGGACACCGGTCTAAGCCAGCCGCGTGTGGCGCCTTGAACATAACTTCGAGGCGCTCGAATTTTCGGAGCTCACCGCCGTCGGCATTGATGCGATCGACCGCTGTGCGACGCAGTGGTTGGCTCCTGCTTCCTCTGGGGTGAGCACACGAACCGGGGTGTGTGACGATGCTGGTTCACGCCGATTGCCGTGTCAACTGCGATAATCCTAGCCGGGTTTGAATCCTTTCTGTGATAACGGGATACAGGATTCTTCCTAGCGGTGATGCAATGTGTGAGTACTTCAAGTGCAGGTGCCATCCGAACCGGGGTACCAGATCAATCTTCAGGGTTGCATTTATTGCTCGTCGCTCGCGCTTCGTTCCAAGTGGGCCAATTGTGTCGGACAGCTTCCGAGGTTCACGAATACTGTCTCGTTGCTGCCTATCCGCGTAAATGCTCCGTTCGTCGTCAATCTGTCGGTGCAGTCTGCCAAGGTAGTTCCATTCACGGCGCCTACCGTTCTTCACGGTGGTTCGGCGGGGGAATGCATGTGCTCTGTGGTTTCCAATGCGGACATGATTCGCTGACGATAGGACAGGTATGGGTCGTTTCAAGGGAGACGTATCGCGGCAGGTCATCGATGAGACGGTCGAGTTGTGGCGGACGAAGTGCCTCATCGCAGACGGTTCATTGACTCAGTCTGAGGAAACTGCGATATGGACCTCCGGCATCGCGGCGGATTTGGCGACGCGGTTCACCGATAATCCGATTGTTGGTTCAGACGGGGGAGGGACGTTCGCCAGCAAGTTCGAGGTCCAGCTCGAGGGAGCTTCGCCGGAACTGAGACTGTTCGCAGCCGAATTGCTTCTGGTCCACTTCCTTTTCACCAGTTCAGTGAGTCGCCGAGGCAAAGTCGACATCATCGAAAAGACGTTGGCGGATTCCGAATACACCCTCGATGGGGACTCTGTGCCGTACCTGGCAATGTCTTCGGTGATTGGACACCCAGGTATCGGGTTCAATACGCGGCGTGATCTCCAGCTCGGATTTCTTATCGACTTCGTGATCCGGTTGAAGAAGCTCTCGGTGGAGGATCGCACAGGACTGCTCTCCGATCCTTGGGCCCTCGAAGATTTCGTGCGAGAGGCGCCGAGTCAGAATCAGCGGGAGATGATGCACATCCTGCTGCACCTTCTCCATCCCGATTCGTTCGAGCGAATCGCTTCTGGTACCCACAAACGCGAGATCGCGGACGCGTTCTCCCAGCTTCTCGATGGGGAAGTGCCTGACGACTGGTCGACAGATCGCAAGCTACTCGCGATCCGCACCGCCTTGGAGGACGATTTCCTCGTCGGAGGGAACATCGACGGCAGCATCGATTTCTACCATCCTCCGCTGCAAGGGGTTTGGCAGTCCCGAACAGGCGGCGAAGGCGAGGGAACCAGCGACATCGAGTCCCTCGAATGGAAGAAACAACTCATCCTGTACGGCCCTCCCGGTACCAGTAAAACTTTCACTGCGCGTGAGCTGTCGAAGACACTGATCCTGAGGGAGGCTCTCCGAAGCTGGGGACCTCGAAAGTTCTTCGACAACAAAGACTTACTCGATCGTCTCGTTGTAGATCACGTCGAGTGGGTTCAACTTCATCCGGGATATGGCTACGCCGAGTTCATTCGCGGCCTCCGATTGGAGAAGGAGGAGACTCGCTACCAGCCAGGACTTCTGCCGAATCTCATTGAGAGGATAGCGAGCCAGGATCTGCCCGATGGGCTGACTCCGCTCCCATTCGTGCTCGTTCTCGACGAGATCAACAGGACGGACCTGTCCGCAATGCTCGGTGAGGCATTCTCTCTCCTCGAACGGGACAAGAGAGATTTCTCCGTCACCTTGCCTGGCATCAACAATGGTGAGGGGCCCACCACGTTGGCGATGCCTAGCAATTTGTACATCATCGGCACCATGAACGAGATCGACCAATCCGTCGAAACCCTCGATTTCGCTTTGCGCCGACGATTCCTGTGGAGGGAGTGCCCCTTCGAGCGCGACACACTGCTCGAGATCGTCCGGCACAGGTGGGACGAAGATGTGCCGGAGCGGTATTCGATCGAACACGCGATGGGGCAGATCGAGATCTTTGCCGACCGGGCACAGGAACTCAACGATGCGATCTTCCACATGGACGAACTTGGCCGTGCGTACCAGATCGGGCATACGTACTTCGCGGACATCACGTTCTTCCTCGAACGGTGGCTCAGCACTGGCCGCTCCCGCCCACAATCGGGCACATATCTGTGGTCTCCGGCCGGGCATGTGAGGGCGCCACTGAGAGATCTCTGGGACCGTTCGTTGAAACCACTTCTCGAACAATATCTTTCAGGAACCGATGATCGGGAGAGCTCATTGTCGGCGCTGGAATCATCGTTCCTGAAACGATGACCCGCCGAATTGTCTTCCAGGACCTCGGTGGCCAGGTTCCCGGCACCGGGAGATTGAGGAATGACGACGACAAGTGGCTCGCAGCTTTGGTCGCAGAACTTGATGCTTCCACGCTGGTGGTCCCGATGAAGTCCTCCTTCGCAAAGCATGACGATCAGGCCGAACCTGTACTGACTCGCCAAACGGACGGGACATGGCGGGCGGGCCGCTATATCGGGGAAATCCGTCGCGGTGACCGGATCTTGGAGATCCGTCCACGTCTCGGTTTCCCCGTCATCTCAGCCTGGGCAAGTGCGGCACTGAACCTGAAAATCGTTCCGCGCGCTGCAGGTAAGAACGGGGTCTCGTTCCTGATCGCTGAACTGCAAGCCGCAGCGTGGCGCCGCGCGCTGGTGGATGCGTCAAGGCACGGAATGCCGGCAATCCGCACCACCCGCCGCCACGAGGGGCCGACCGTACGGGGTCGACTCGATGTGGTGGGAACATTGCCGCTGCGCATGAAGCGAAGCCCCAACCTGGCCTCGATCACCCAACCGAAAGTGGTCGACAATCCCGTGACCCGGGCGATCGTGTTGGCCGACAGGGTGCTGAACGCTCGCATCCAGCGTGCCGGGTGGCGAGGCGCACGCATTGAGGAATTGATTCCGCACTTTCGTGCCGAGACAGGTCCGCGTCCCGTTCTGCCGTCCAGGCGGGAACTGCGCTCGGTTCGGTACACCCCGATAACGCTGCCGTACAAAGCAGTTGCAGATCTGTCGTGGATGATCGCGAAGAACAGGGGACCGCACGGTGACAGCTCGGCAGATAGTCACGATGGTGTTCTGCTCGACGTAGCGGAACTCTGGGAGCTGTTCCTGCTGCACTGTATTCGCGGCGCAGTGCAAGGGCGCCACGTCACACACGGAACAACGGCAGAGACATCGAGTCATCTGCTTCATTCCGCAAGCGGAGCGCGCCCGATGGGTCGGCTGTTGCCGGACTTCATCGTCGGTGACCTCGCACAACCTGACGCGATCATCGATGCTAAGTACAAGCGGCTGGCCGACCCATTCCCGGTGAATCGTGAAGACTTGTATCAGCTCACCAGCTACCTGGCTTCCTATTCTGGTCGAGTGGTCCGGCCGCGAGGGATCCTCGCCTATCCACTACTTCCCGAATCAGCAATGTCGAGCGCCGAGGCTGGTGGACCGTGGAGTTTGCAGTGGGATGCGGGAGGTACGGCAGAGTTCCTACGTTTACCGATCGACGAAGTTGCCTGTATCGCACGGTTTACAGAAATACTGCCAGCTGGAGTGCACGCTGATTTCGGGCAGTCCCGTCGGTAGGTCGCGTCGCAGCGTTCGCTCGGGTCATCGTTCGCGATATAGCTTGCACGAAATCGTAAGGTGGGCAAAGTCTATGCGGCCGGAGTCAGAATTGGCGCAGAGTCCGAAAGCCACTGGCCGGAATCCAACTATCCGGAAATGCGGCGCGTTAAAGCGCGTGAAACAGTAGATCAATCGAGGCCAGATTGCGGCTGCCACGGACCGTAATCGTGAACACTGCACAATTGTGGCGCGCAGGAGGAGGACGTAGATGACTTTGGTGGCATTGCAGCCGGCGACCCCGAACACAAAGGAGGCCGTCACGCACTACCTCAAGACGGTGGTGCATCCGATCAACCTCTCGGCCTACAGCTCGCATATCCCGGCTGAGCAGATGGCGATACTCCAGAAGCTGTACCCCGCCGGCGAAGCAAGGCTCTGGGGGGTGAGCCCCGGGGAAAGCCAGCGGAAGTTTAATCGTTGGAATCAGCTGTCATACGGCGCGAAAGTCCTTTTCTACACAGGCGGGCAGAACAAATCGTTCACTGCACTGGCCACGATCACCTACACCGTCGAGAACGGAGATCTCGCAGGCGCACTGTGGTCCCTCGACAAGGGAGAACCATTCAAGTACCTGTACTTCATCGACGACATCCGGGCTATCAACGTGCCGTACCAGGAACTGATCCCCTTCATCCGAACCAAGCCCGACTGGAGGAACACCAGCCAACGCGCCTTCGACGTCCTTACCGAACAGCAGAGCGCTGGACTGCTCGACTACCTAGGAGTCGAGGACGCAGAACGGACTCCTGCGATCGACCAAGCCGGCTATACGGCGGCGGTCCACGCAGGCATCGCTGCAACAGACCGCGCCTACACCGCAGTGTTCCGGCAAGAGCAGAAGTACCTTCGAGCATCATTGATCCCCGGCGACACCGGGACCTGCGATATGTGCGGTCGTGAGTTCGCCCGCGAATTCCTCCGAGCCGCCCATATCAAGAAACGCTCAGCCTGTACCGAGGCCGAACGCCTAGACGTGGACAGCATCGCTATGATCGCGTGCGTCTTCGGCTGCGACGCTCTCTACGAATCCG
Organism: Rhodococcus sp. D-46; assembly: GCF_011290655.1. Taxonomy (NCBI): domain Bacteria; kingdom Bacillati; phylum Actinomycetota; class Actinomycetes; order Mycobacteriales; family Nocardiaceae; genus Rhodococcus; species Rhodococcus sp. D-46. The sequence continues at coordinate 310,243 of NZ_JAANTF010000010.1, forward strand.
GAGACCTCGGAGTCAATGCCAACGGCCACATCGTGATCAGTCCCACCACGCGGGCGGGCGGCCCGGAAGAAGACTATGTACGAATGCTGATCAAGGGTCGACGCTGCGAAAAATGGGTGTCGCGCAAAGGGAGCCGTCTCTACTTCGATTGGCACTGGCGGACGACCTACAAGAACAAATTGAGCATCGTTGGTGCTGACACTTGAAACGTGAATAACGTTGGTGCGGGATAGCGGCGGATCAGATCGACAAAGCTCGGCCTGATCCGGAAGTGAATTTCCTTCATGTATAGGCACTTTCAGATTTGATTGCGGTAGCGACCAGCTGCTTTGTGCCTTGGATTGAGATGCAAAGGAGCTGGTGCTGTGCGGGGTAGATGGGGTCGACAACGTTCGGAGTGTGTCAATGATGTGGTTGATGCTTCGTTGGACGCATCATCGTCGTCATACATAGTTTTGTAAACGTCGTAAAGTGTTGCCAAATAACGAAATTCGTTCAGTATGTACCACAAATTCTCGTTGATCGAAGTGTATGGGAGTCTCGATCAGCTAGGAACCGAACAGTGAAGCCAGCGAACCAGCAGACGTACTTGAGTTGTCGGACGGTAGTTCCTGTTGTTTGGGTTCTAGAAGTGTCCAGGTTCCACAATTCGACGAGCGGAAGTACCAGATCTTCTCATCGGTAGTGTCCACGACAATTCGATCTTGGCGGACCGAATGTCGCTCTACAATATTGTCTTTGGTACCCATCGGGTAGGTCATAGTCTCCCATTGGCAGACGCTGTTCACATCAGGTCGCCCGGAGGATACATATACGCCTCGCGGCCCTCTGTTCATTGAAAAGTTGTATGTCTCAATCGAATCTGCGGGCAACACCACGGCAGGATTGGGGACCATTCCCGCGCCGACCGATGATGGGATCGTGGGCTGAGGTGGATCAACCAACGTCCAGACACCACAGTTCGTAGACGACATCGCCGCGTCCCCTACAGTCAAGTTGACCACATGACTGTCTCGATACGAACTGTGCGACTCCACAAGTCCGGCATCGTCGTAACGACTCCAGGTGCAACGCTCATCTTTGTCCGGTCGTTCAGTCGCGACATATTGCCCACCAGGAAAGTCCGGGTGCACAAAGTAGAAGTGACCCTCGAACGTGAGCAGCGGCTCCCACGGATCGGGTTCCCCACCGCCGCAATCGACAACCGGCGCAGGGCATGGCATTCCGGGTTCCAGGATCTGGTCATCGGCAACTGCGCTGGTCGGCATTCCCAACGCCACGACTGCGACCGCAAACACTGCACCGACCGTACCCACCGCGGAACGCTTCACAGTCATCTCCTCAATCCTTCGATATCAACGACTAATTGCGACTCGCACCAGCGATGCACACGAAGTATTCACTCGTCGACGGAAAGGCCACCTTATCGGGTATTTACCGTACGTTGACGCCATCGATTAATCCCATGTCTGATGTGTTGCGCAGAGGTATTAACGAACGGTGTGATCGGTGCCCCATTCGATCGCCACCAGATAGTGGATCCGCCGATGTCGTATTCGAAGTCCAAGATTTCGATGTAGTCGAAGGTTGCAGGCGCCTGATCGGACCGGCTCCGCGTCTTCTGACGATTCAATGGTTGGACCTGCATCGAGGACTGCAGGACTCTCGATGTCGCCGTGCTGCGCTTCTACGCTCTATCGACCGGTCGTTGTGGTGTCGTCACGACCGCTGCCCAGTTGTTTCTCGGATATCTTCCGTGCGCGATCTGTCACGTACAGCCACCAGAAAAGCGGTGAGCCGAGAAGACACATGGTCAGCGCGGCTACGCCGTCCGCGCTTGTCTGTCCCGCCTGTGGCGAAATGACGCTCGAGATACTCGAGAAAATTCCGATCGTGAAGACGACTGCTCCGATGATGCGCCAGTGCGTTTTCAAGAACGGCCACGCCACCCGGGGCCAAAATCCCTGGTTCGGGTTCGACGCTGGTGCTGGAATGGAGGGCGGCTCGTTCCGGGGAGCCTGTCCGACGACGCTGTGGTGTCCGCCATGCAGGATTCGGGTAGCGTGCTGATTCTTCGGCACGAGCGTCCCCGTCGGTTCGTAGACGAACAGGGCAATCTGTGAGTGATCGGCGTATTCGACTGCGTGCTGCGAATAGCCCGATGCAGCGAAGAACAGCAACTGCTTCGAGAAGTCGGAGCCACGGGCTCCGAACAGCGCTTGGAGTTCGGGGCGACCGACCATGCCTCCTCGCCATTTCACCTGAGCCAGGGCAGCCGATGAGCGGACGTCGATTCCGCCGTCGGCGCCGCCCGCGGATACTCGGGCGTCGGTGAATCCGAGCTTACGCATCCGTAGGGCCGCGTTCGCTTCAGCCTCTTGCGGTGTCGTTATGTACTGCACGGCTACTTCTCCAAGAAAGTTGAGGTTACGTGGGTGAACTATTGCAGCTGGAAATCCGGACTGGTCTGTGATCGCGTGGCCAGTACTCCCCGCGGAATTGCGTTCGGAGGAACGTCTGAAAACGGAGGTTTCAAGTTGTCACTGGTTTTTGTCAGCCAGCCCTATCTCCGCGCGACTAGCTTGTCTAGATGCGCGGGTATCTTCTGCCGGGAGAGAAGCTCGGGAGAGTTCGAAGTGCGTGCCATCCACCGGATGTGATGTCGGTGGATGGCGATATGGTTTCGCCGTGACCCTCGCTGACGTGACACGTGAATCGGTTCTCAAGGCTATTGGCGAGTGCGACGAGCTGGGTCACGAACAGTTCCTCGCCAAGCACGGTTTCGCTCCTGCTCGTCTCTACAAGATCCAATACGAAGAGCGAAAATACGATTCGAAAGCGATTGTCGGCGTCGCTCACGGCTACGCAACCGGGAAGGTTTTGGACGCAGCGCAGTTCTCCGGCGGCCAAGCGACGGTCGTGCGGACTCTCGAGGCACTCGGATTCGCATTCGCCTCCACCCAGAAATCGAATACCGCTCCGCGTCGGGCGTGGCTGGTGATGACGAAAACCGAATACTGACGACTCGGCGGAGGGGAAAAGTACGACGATGACGCTGCTAGCCACTACAGCTGGGACAGTAACGTCGCCAACTCACGCCAAGTATCGCCCGGTGACATCATCGTCGTCTGGGATCAAGTAGACCTCATCGGCGCATCCGTCATCGAACGAATCGACCACGGCGAGAAGAACAAACCCATCGGCCGCTGCCCGGAATGCGCCACCACCAACTATCTGGAACGGAAAACCATTCAGCCGCGGTTTCGTTGCTACGACTGCGGACATGAATTCCCGACCCCGACTTTCACCGACTCGACTGTCAAAACTTTCCGCACGACACACGACCAAGGTTGGGTCGACCTTGCCGGCGCACTCGATGCGAAGCAACTTCGAGCGTTGTGCGTGAAATCGTACTCGCAGAACAGCATTCGAGAACTTCGGTGGGACGACTTCGCAGCAGCGATCAAGGAATCGACGCCCGGACAGCCACTGACGATCGTCGAGGCGACGAGCACACAACTTGCCGGCGGTCACACCACTCGCCCTGTGCGCGTTCGTCTCGGACAACCGGCATTCCGCGCTGAACTGCTCCGCCGCTACGGCGCGAACTGCGCCTTCACCGGGCCCTCGCCGGAAGCGGCACTCGAAGCATGCCACCTCTACAGCTACGCCGAAATCGGCGTCCACGACAACGAGGGAGGGCTATTGCTGCGCCGCGACCTGCACCGACTGTTCGACCACGGGCTCATCGCAGTGAATGAACTCGGGACGGTCGACGTGGCTGAAGAAATCCGTAAGTACCCGCTCTACGATTCACTGCACGGGGCGTCTCTGACTATTCCGATGACCAAGAAGCAGACGGTGTGGTTGCAGCGACACTGGCAGGAATGGCGAGCTCCTGCATAACCGGGTGCGGGGATCCCCGTGAAGAGGTCTATGCAATAGGTCTGCTCGAACCGCATCTCACTCATATCGACGGCGTACTATGCAGCCGCTCCATCGTCGAGTTTCGCACACGCTGAGGAGTTGGCATCGCACGGCGGATAGGAGCGACGACCGCGATGGGGCGCAATACAAGTCTTGGAGCTACTTTCTACCGGCGCTCCACTTCAATCCCCAGCGGTAGGGCTTCGAGACCTCGGATTGAGTCCCGTTGATGTAGCGCACTTCTCGTGTGACCGTCAGTTCGTTCTTCTCGTTCTTGAGCAAAGCGATGGCGCAGGAACGCGCGCGGTTGTTGTGAGAGTCCAATCGAACTTCCACTTCGGGACCGTGTGGCGGGTACAAGGTGACAACTCCGTCGGCTGTTGACCAGTTCGGGGTCCCGTCGTAGATGTAGGCGAAGATCAGGATGCGCTTGAATTCGCTCAGGTGAGCGAGGTTTATGTGGAGGTTCTCGCCGCCTGCGGTGTTACCTGACCGGTCATCGCCATCGAGCGCGATGTACGGCGGGTAGTTGAGGTTGCCGAATGACTTGCCGAGGGCCTGGATGACACCCTTGGACCCGTCTTTGAGTTGGTAGAGGCAGGCGAGATCGAGGTCGACTGCACCGCCGCCACCGAAGAGACTACGACGTCCGCGGGTCCAGTTGAGATTGATCCGCATGGTTGCGCTCTGATCGCCTTTGGCGAGGGACACGGTGGGGGTGGTTTTTGTCAGGGTGATCTTGCTGAGCTGGACGCGCTGCTGAGGAACGGGTGGTGCGGCAGGCGGCGGGGAAACAATCGCAGACGAAGCGGGCTTGGTTCGACGGACGGGAGGAGAGTTCGGTGCATCGTCCACCGCGACACCGTGTTCGGTAACAAGCCCTTTGAGGCCGCTGTCCCATCCGGCCGAGACGTTGCGGATCTTCCACTGATCACCGCGCCGATAGATCTCGGCCAAGATCGCGGCACGCTCGGTACTCAGGCCCAGCGCTGGTGCCGCTACCTCGCCCAGCGTGGCACCGAGGCCGCGAATGCCAGCAAGGGAGCCTGGCGCAGAGTCATCCATGCTCACTGCAAAGCGCAGTGTGTTGATGTTGGAGGGCACTCTGGTGACATCGATGGTGACCGTGCTCGGGCCGGTGAGTTGGACTGCCCCTTCGGGGGATGCCGGTTGATTGAAGAAGACGAAATCGTGGTCGTTTCGTACTTTTCCTGTCGCTGTCACCTGGAAGACCATGAGGTCGACCGTGCCGGGGGTGACGCCGGTGACGTTGACCGTGAGCTGCGGCGAGTTCAGTAGTGTGTTCTGGCCGCGAGTAAGTGAAGTCATATTCTCTCCTGGAGCGGTCGTCGCCTGTTTGGCCTGAGTTGATGGAATTTCGGGTGTGTCTGGGTGGCTCGATGTTTCGCGCCGGTGGATGCAGAAGGGGGCTAGCCGAAAATGACAGCGGGCGATCTGGGTTGTCAGCCGGGATTGCTCAGCTCGGCGCTACGTGCCACCGCTTCGGTTTGATCCATGTCGCTGCGCAGAAACTTTCGAGGCACTTCCCCTTGTCGGGGTCGTCGATGATGCGGAACATCCACGGCCCGTCGAACTGGTAACCGTCCTTGACTGCTTTCGTAGTGGCCATCCCGATATGGAAGATCAGCTCTTTCAGCTCACACGGGCCGCTGCCGACGCCACCTCTCCATTCAGGCCAGTCCAGATCGGGACGATGACCGTACTGAGTCTTCATTCCACGTTCCTCGAACACCATCCGGATTCCGTGAGGCGGACGGGTGTGACCGGGTCGGACGGTGAAGGTCATACGGCGAGCGGTGTATTCGTTGATTTCGTCGGCAGGGTCGAATCCGAGTTCCCACCAAGTATTTTCAGCTTCGATTCCGGTATTGGTCAACGCGACGTCGAACATCTGCTCAAGGTCGAGGTGAAGTATCTCGAAGCCCTCGGGGACGTTGTAGCGCGATTCCGTGTCGCCGCGGTTGACGACGAACTCTTTCTTTACCGGGTACACGGTGAGCACGGCTGCTTCAGCCGGTACTGCGCTGTGGATCCGAGGCACCGTACCCAACGGCCGACCCTGAGCGGATCCGCTCGTGTTCTTTTTCGTGTTCACCGGTACCGGGACTGTCTTGGCGGGGGCCTCGTCGACGGTGACGCCATGCTCGGTGACGAGCGCGGCCAATCCCGTATCCCAGCCGGCGGAGATGTTCCGGACTTTCCAGGCGCCGTTGCGGCGATAAATTTCCAGTAGCACCGCGGCGCGTTCAGTACTCAAACCCGATGCAGTGGCGACTATGTGCGTTCCCGAGGGATCGGTGAGGGTGACACCGAGTCCTGCGATCGTGGCGAGGCTCCCGGTCACAGAATCATCCAGTGAGACCGCAACACGGAGGAACTGCACCACCGCGGGCACCTGTTGGAGGTTGATGTCGACTCGGTCACCGCTGAGCGCAACTGCACCCTCAGGAGATGCAGGGGAGTTGAAGAAGATCAGGTCCTCGTTGGAGCGCACCTTCTCGTTCATTCCGAGCTGAAACACCAACAGATCCACTGTGCCGGCGGCGACCCCTGATGCGGTGACGGTGATCCTCTGGTGGGGGAGTGTCGTGTTTTCTCCGCGCGCGAGTGTCGCCATTGTTGTGGTGGCCGAATCCGTTTCGGCGCTACCTTTCAGGTGCTAGTGGGTTGGTCTCCCGCGCATCCGCGGGTGGAATTCGATGGTCTGCCGAGGTGTACCGCCACGGCGATGCGCAGACTGCCGGGCTACATGCTGGCTAGAGCCAGCTGGCAACGCCCCCGTGACCCGAGCAGGTACCTCGCCGGCTTTGGCTGAAACTGTAGGTTCCGTCACTACATTTCGCGGTGGCACCTGAGGGCGCTGAGGGTGCCTGCCGTGGCGAGGGAATGCAGTTGCCCGCGGTGTTGATGTATCCGCCGGCGCATTCGCCCCCACCGCCTCCGGAATTTCCGCCCCCGGTCGTGCCTCTCGACGGCGGCTGGGGTGGCGTGTACTCCGGTACTGCGGCGGGCGGCACGAAAGGAGCAATCGCTACCTCGGTCGGTGTCATCGGGGCGAGAGTTGGGGTCGGCTCGAGTGTCGTCGTAAGCGGCGGCGGGGGAGGCGTTGTCGTTGTCAGGCTGGCCGGTGTTGCGGTCGGCGTGGTGGTTGTCGTTGTTCGGGCTGCTGTAGTCGAAGAGCTGGTCGGTGCGGGAGCGGACGTCGACGTGGTGAGAATTCGGTCGGAAGTCGGGGCTGGTGTGGCGGGTGCAAGTGCGCCGCCGGTCAGCATCACACCGAACGCGACGAGACTGACAATGACGGCAGTTCGACGGTTCGGGATTCGAGCCCCACCGATGTGACCGCGTAGCAGCGCGATCACGCCGACGACAAGCGCGATCAAACCCACGAACACCAATAACGTGGCCACGATTTCTCCCAGAGTCAGCAATTCCAAAGCAATATTTTTGAAGATTCAACCATGGCGATTTGAGTGGAATGTGACCGACGTCCCTTTTTTGGATAATGCTGCCGTACGGGCTTCGCAGCGATGCGGGGTGGGGTTGCGCACTGCGAGGGTTCGGCCACCGAAGCTGCGGTTGACCGCCTCTGCGTCGGAACCCGAAGCGTGGACGACCCAATTCATCTCGGTGACACCGTCAGCATGTCATGCTGACGGCCGACGATCACTACAATTCGCCTCCAATTGCAATGCGCGACAGCAACTTGCTACTCATTTTGCTCAACGGCCAGTGAGGGGTGGAACAATTCGTCACCACCACCTCTGCAGTCCTAAGACGAGTGCCTTCGAATGCATCGAGTGCGAGTTCCGCTGCTACCCCGGCAGTGCGAGTTTCGCTGCTGCACGGCCGTTGTCGCCGTCCGTCTCTCACGACCACTGCGGGAATTCACAGAAAGAGAGACTGCAGCTGAACTTGCATCAGGCCGGCGCTGACTGCGCCCGACGAGATACACGGGTAGGGGAGTGACCTGTAACTGTGCGGCACCATCACGCCGTCAACCCTGCCCCGCAATCTCATGCCTTGCGTGTCGGTGAATGTCGCTAGGGTAAGCACTCGTGACAACCGTCGAGGAAGTAATCGTCCGGCAACGGGCCTTCGCGCAGGCACGTGACTGGGAACAGTTCCATTCGCCGAAGAACCTGTCCATGGCGTTGGGCGGTGAAGTCGGAGAACTATGTGCCGAGATCGAACCGCTTTTCCTCGAGACGCCTCCACCTCTCACCCCCGGGGGTCTCGAGAGCGTGCGCCATGAGGTCGCCGACGTCGCCCTCTACCTGCTCCGCCTCTACGACGTGGTGCAGATCAACCCACCCGGCAGCTTCCCGCAGACGGTGGGACACGGTGCGCCGGTCGATAGTTCGGCCGCCGCTTCCCTCGGTCTCGCACGCGCGGTGTGCCGGCTCAGTGGGGCAGTGGGTCTGTTGCTCGAAGTCTTCCAATGGGAAGACGGCGCATCGCACGCCCTCCCGTCGCGGATCGACAGAGCTGAATTGGGTAACCGGTTGGAGCGTGTCTGGACCGCCCTCAACACTACTGCGGGTCTTCTCGGTATCGATGTCGCCGCCGCTGCGGTCGCCAAGATCGACGCCAACGAACGCCGCTATCCGGTCGCGTCGAGCCGGGGATCGAGCCGCAAGTACACCGAACTGCCCGGGGCGGGCGAGTGAGCACGAGTGTGTTGATCCAACCGTCCTTCGGTAACCCGCAGGCACGGAAGAACTACAGCAAGACGCTGGCGCAGCCGTTTCCATTCGACAACGGCGCGCTCCGTGATGCGCTGTCTGTCGCGGAGTACGAGCACCTGCTCACTGTGCACCCGGAAGGGTCGGCTCGATTTTGGGCGACCCCGCGCAATCAGGACAAGATCATGTCGCGATTGAAGCACGGCGATGTTGTTCTGTTCACCGGACAAAATCATGTCAAGGCGATCGGAGAGGTCGGACTGAGCTTCCGCAATCCGGACGCAGGCAACGCGATGTGGCCGCCACAGGAGACACACGGTCCTTACCTGAATGTGTACTCGCTGATCAGCTTTCAAGAAACCGAAATCCCTTACACCGATCTCCGTAGGTTGACCGACGCCCCGAACTCCAAGGGCGGAGACAACTACATGGGCGCCCGGCTCTACGACAATGATCGGGCAGCGCGGATCCTCGACGGTCTGCTGATCGAAACGGCCACCGAATACGCCGCTACCGCTGAACTCGCAGCCGCCGGGATCCCCGATGCCCCGTTGTGGGACCAGGGCGCGATTGTCGGGGCGGAAGCCCACCACACCAATTCCGCCACCGGATCATCCCCAGCCCGCACATTCGTGGCCGATCGCGCGGAGGCGCGACTCGTCGTCGACTACAAGAACTTCCTCAGCGCCAGTGGTGACCGACGTAGTCAGCAGCGCCTGAAATCGGTAGTGGGATTCTCCGACATCTACCTGCTCCCTGACACCATTGCCGAGGGCGGTGCCGCGGAGATTGTCGAAGCGAAAAGCTCCGCCTCACACGCCAAAGTGCGGGAAGCGTTGGCGCAGCTCCTCGACTACGTCATCCACGCCACCACCGAGGTCGACGCGCTGACAGCGTTGTTCGAGAGTGCACCGAGTGCACGCGACATCCACTGGCTCGGCAACTACGGGATCGGGTGCGCCTTTCGTGACAGCCAAGGCGGTTTCGCCACTATCGCCCCGCCTGAGTCCCGGGTGTCGGCGATGAAAGCGGTGTGGCAACCGTCCGGACCGGTCGGCGCTCTGTAGGGAGGCCCGGGAAGACAGCGTCGTCACGCGAATCGGGGATATTTCGGCGGATACACGACAGGCTCGTCACGTCGGGGGAGTCGGACCACGCACAGTGCGCGGCGGAAGACGCCGGGTAGCTAATCTGCGAAATATAGTGCGTTCGAAGGGAAAATGATCGATGACATTGATCCTGCTGCAACCCGCAGGCAACAAGGAGTCTCAGAAGCACTACGAGGACACGGTCACCAACTTCGTTGCGCTCGAAAGATTTGAGGGCTTGCGTCTCCGGATCTCGCGATGCTGCGGGCGGCGTTCCCAGCAGGGCATTTGCAGGTATGGGGCACCACTCGGGCCAAAAACGGCGGCAACGTGAAAAAGCACGCCAGGCTTCAGGCCGGCGATCTGGTGTTGTTCGCCAAGGACAAGACGATCTTCTCGGCTGGGCGTATTCGCCACGTGTTTCGGAGCGAGACGATCGCCGAAAAACTGTGGAAGCGCAACAAAAAGGGGAAACCTGGGAGTTGATGTACGCGATCGACAGCGTTCGACAGCTCATCATCGAGGTTCCGCAGAGCAATGCTGTGGTCGGATACAAACCGAACAACAGCATCCAGGGGTTCACCGTTCTCGACCAGGATAAGAGCGACAACCTCGTCGAACTCCTCACGTCCCTTGAGTTCAAGATGGATCCCGAACTTGTGATCGTTGATACAAGGGGAATGCGACAGACGCGGTCAGGGTCTGACTCGTCGGGTGACGGTGCTATTGGTGTCGGTGATGCTCGCCGACACCCGCCGCTACTTCGATCACCTGACCAACTATCCGGCCGGCGACGCCGTCAAGTACTCGCTGGTGTTGCGATTGGCTCCAGCGAGGCAGCGAAGGGGTCGGCTTATGCGTTGCTGGAGCTTCCTGAACATTGACGGGGAACTGCTCGTCCGCGTAGCAATTCCGCGAACCGGACTACCATCAATGCCTTGCTCGATACACTGATCACCAGTGCCGATACTGCTCAGCAGATTACTGGCACCACCGACGCCAACACGTACCGTGCGCTCGGTCGGCTACTGCGTTCGGCGCGCTCGAGGCCCTTTCGGAGATCATGCGCACCCAGATCTGGGCTGCTGTTGACGTGCACGCCGAACTCGACGGTCTGAGTACCGCCATCCAGTAGGCGTTTCGCCGTGCACCTGCAGACGAGACGCCGCCAGGACTGGTCCCTCGGGTCGCTAGCGGGCCCTCTGATCCAGAGCCCAGGCTCTGACGTTGTCCTTGTATGACCCGGTTCTGCAAAGAATTCATACGAGCGTGTCGGCATTCGTGCGGCGCCCGGTTCGAGTACCGCAGTCGCACAGTCGTCTTGCTGGCAGACTCCGGGACTCGCGTGCGGTCTCGCGCTGGATTTGGAGGAGATTTCGACGGTTCATTTTGCAGTCACCGGTCGCGCAGCTGACTCGCGCAGGTTCGCCCAGGTGTTGTTGTGAAAGATCGCCGCCCGTTGTGATGATCGTCGCGTCGATCCGGTAGAGGTCAACGCACGCAACAACTTCGGCGCCGCATCTCGCTCGGCAATCTCTCGCAGGACGGCGCGGTGATAATGTGGGGCGACTCCCCAGGTCGGCGGCGAAATCGACACGTCCGTCCCCTGTCTCGGCGTGGAGTTGGGTAATGACGGCATACCGGTGCATGCGCAGATGTGGTGGACGCCGGACGTCGACCCGCACCCAAACAAATGGAACCAACTCTCGGAGTCGGAGACGAAGATCATCAATGAAACCGGCCACAGCAGGAACCACAGAGCGCGTTCTACTCGAAAGAACTGCGCCAGTTCGTCGAATCGCAACGCTCGATGGCTACCGCTGCGCGCGAACGCGGGCATGCTCTGGAACGACCGTGCTGGGCCACTATCTCGACACACCTGACAGCGCCGTGGACGACGCAATACCCGTCTCCGCCGTCACCGAAGGAATGACCTTACGATGTGTCTTTCAGGGTGGTGCTTGCGCATTGTTTGACGGAGGTGGGGAATTCCCCGCATGACGGGCACGCTCCGGCGGTATCGTCTTTAGTCACCGCATCGATCAAGCAGTTCCTGTCAGGACTGCAGGTCGCGCTGACCACCCGCAGTCCTGACAGCTAGAACAGCAGTGTCGTAGCATCATTCATGCCTTGCCTCTGTTAGTCGGAATTTCTCGCAAAATCCAGACTTCAGGATGCCAACGGCTTCGCGCAGGTTGATGCACCAAATTCCTCAGATCGAGGGTGCCTGCAAGAGCCGAAAGCCTGTTTGGTGATGCACCTAGAACGGCCCCAGGAGAACGCACTATATCGAGATATCGAGCGTTGCTTATCGAGCTTGTCCGCCGAGGTGTCACCGTGCAGCTCCTTGTTCTCCGCGATCATCCAGAACAGTTCGTAAACTGCCCTGTACGGCAGTGTGATTGGGGTGTACCGAACCGATCACGGTTCTCGTTTGGCAGGCTGTGTGAGCTCGAACCTGCCTCTGCAACTAGATATTGTGAGCTCGTCCAGAACCATCCAGTGCCGGTGATCAACGGCCTCGTTCGAAATCGATGCGATTCTGCGCATACATATCCGCTACATGTGCGTCATACATGGCAATCTCATCGTCGGTCGCTTCGCGTGCATCGAGCTCGAAATCACCAGCCAGGTTCAACTGCTTCAGTTCGCCCAGGTTGAGCTCCAAATTGCAAGTGACACATCGGAATCCCACCGGGGACGCCACCGTTTGTACCATCAGTGGACCGTCAAAATCCTCTTCGGGAGCTGATTCCGATGTCGAGTAGTATGTACGACCAACTCTGGTGCAGACCGGGCACCGCATTCTCATGATCACGGACGAATTGGGCATCATTTCTTCTACAACTGCAGGGTCTGTCGCTCGCCGCAAGTCCAATCGTACTGCCTCCTCATCGACTGGGCCGAGCGTTACCGCGTACCTTTCAGATTCGGCAAGCTTGATCTTGAGCCTGATGTGGAGAGACCTCGCGCTCGATAACTGATCCACCACTGCCCGACTCGATTTCCAGAAGCCTGATTCATCCAGACCTGCGAGCCGTAGCATCTCCGTCATCACGTCCGCGAACTCAACCAGCGCGTCTTGGAGTTGCGCCCGATCCAGGAGCCCCAGGTGAACTGCCGCGTTCCGCGCATTGAGCACTCGCCTCGCACAACCCTCTTTAACCTTGGTCGATCCCCAAATCGCGGCGATGAGTTTGAAACACGAATCCGGCCCACGAGTCTGCAAGTTCATCGCATCATCGGTGTCTCCAACGTCACTTCGGCCGATGGTATGCAGCAGCGAGACGTCGGATGCCTTCTTCATATCAAGAATCAGCGTCGGATTTTCCTTAGCCAGCAAAAACTTGGCAAGAATTTCAATCGCACTACCCGCATGAACTGCGGAGTTCAGCCAGCGTCTGGCGTCTGTCGAATTTGACTCGGAAATCGCTGCCAAGGCGTGGTAGTTGGAAATCTTGAGTAGGTGATCAGGAAGCTCATCATTACCAAATCTCTGGTGGCCGAATGACCAAGGGAGCACCGACCGATTATCCGATTTTGACACGGCGAAATTCTACATGGGTGTCACGATGCCACTTTGTCGAACTCTTCACTCACTCAGGCTGACGCTGGAGGTGTCCGCGCATCGTAGGAACTTTCCAACTGATTAGATCCGTCCGCCGGCGGCGGATGTGGCCTGAGGTGATCGACGAGTCTTGCACAACCGACCTGTCCTTCGAATTCTTGCCACTACCTGCGCAGTGATATTGGGTGTATGCCCTAAAGTCCCGTTCTATGACTGACGAGGCACCGAAGCGGTACCGACCTATTTCCCTAAACAAAAGGGCGCGAACGGCGTCGGGGCTGCTGGGCCTGGCTTTCGGTCTTGCCGGTGGCTACTCAGTTTTCGCCAATACGAACCAAGCCGGTAGTACTGCTTTGCTGCTGCTCGGAGGAATTTTCCTCCTCATGATGCTCACGGGGCGAGTGCCTGAACGGATAGGGAAAGACGGTATCGAGCACGAAGCAATCGAGGACGCAGTCGTATCCGTTGTGGCAATGAAAGACCTCATGGCAAGCGAGTCGGAGGCTGTTCGCGGTGCGGCTGCCGACTCGTACCTGAAGTACCAAGAGGCCATCTCCCAATGGGAGGCCACAATCAATACCGGTAGCGTGCCGATCAGTGTGCCGGCGTCGACGGGCAGCGGGGCGTCCCATGCTCCGGCAGTACGAGCCTCCGAATCTAATCTGCTGACGGCGCACTCAATCCGGCATGAGCAGAACGTGGAGAAACTGCTTGTGGAGGCATTCGGGACTGGCGCGGTTGAACGTCACCCGGCTTTCCCCGCACTCCGCCCTGATGCTGTGGTGACTCTGCCGAGCGGCAAGCGTGTGGCGGTCGAAGCCAAGGCCGGTCGACAACGGAAACATAGGTTTCTCGACCTCGGTCCAGCAGCGAAGCGGGCAGGGCTGGACGGAATGGTAGTGGTACAGGATATGGGCTACTCGTCGGTCCCACCCCGAGTGAGTGGGACCGAGGATGTCCGCAACGTACTCATCGCGACAGACGACACCGGAATCGATCAGGAGTCGGCGGAGGCGGTCGTGAACGAGATCAAACATTTCGGGTAGATCGCATCGCCCTACAAGAGATTCCTCGCTGCAGTTCAGGCACGTAAGTGCGCGGGTGTGATCCTTCTGCTCAAGTGAACACTATCGCGAGACATCCACCAGCTTTGTTGGCGGTTCTGCCCGCCCGCGGCGATCGACGACCGCCCCGAGGGCATCCCGATGTCCGAGCATGCCCTCGTTCAAGGCCTAGCCACGGCGACATGCGACCGAGAGCGTGTGGCACTGGGCGGAATTCAAGCTGTGCATCTCCTCTGCCGAAGGCTGTGAGAGCATTCGAGCAGTCATAGGCCGAACTAAGCTTGGCGCAATGTTTGTCCCAGAGCATCCTGATCGTCTAGATAAGTCTGCCGATAGTGTGCGTTCAACAATTACCCTGCAAGAAGGAGTACAAGATGGCGGCTTTGCCGAGGGGTTCCTCAAGTTCGGCGAAGGCGACGGCCAAGGAAATTCGCGAGTGGGCTGTCGATGAGGGCTACGAAGTTTCCTCTCGCGGCCGGATCCCTGCCGGGATCGAGCAATCCTTCTACGAGGCTCAGATGAAGAAGGCCGCAGCGAAGAACGCTCCGGCAAAGAAGGCGACCGCGAAGAAGGCGACCGCGAAGAAGGCGATCAAGACTACGGCGAGTAAACCAGCGAACTGGGTACAGCTCATGGATGATCCGGGCAAGGTCTTTATGCTGCCCAATGGTTCCATGTCAGATCGTCGATTACTCGGCGGTGACTTAGACCTCAACATCGGGTGGGATCGATTCGAGAAGCTCACGTTTAGAGTGAGCAAGGATTTGATCCGAATAGAGGACGTTCAGGTTTACAGGTACGGCACACAGGGGCAGACGCAGCACGGAATCGATCTTGCTATTGAGGAACCCGACGGGCGCTACAGTGTCGTGCAATGTAAGGACTACTTTGGGACGTCCTTCACCCCGTCTAAGTTGCGAAAGGCGGTTGAGACGTTCGTAAAGGGCAAATTGCCATTCAAGTCTTCGGTTTACCGCTTCATCGTGGCAATGAGCTCCTCAACTCAGCGGACTGAATTCACCGACGAGCGCGATGCCCTCCAGAAAAAACATCCGAAGCTCAAACTGGAGCTGTGGGGTTCGGAGAGGATCAACGACGTTCTCAGACGGCGTGAAGATATCGTGGCAGAGTTCTGGACGCGTGAGACCGCCAGGGACTTCTGCACGGACGTAACGCAACGTGGAGTTGCGGCATCTCCTCCTGACAGGGTGCTGCAGGCTGAGTACTTGCTTGGCGGTCCGCTGGAGACAGGCGCCGTCACAGCGCTCCTCAACGAGGCGGCTGTTGCAATTGAAGGTTCCGATCCGCAGAAGGCGGCCGGTTTTTTCGCGTCTGCGGCCGAGATCCTTCATGACAAGGGCTTTCGGGCACATGCTGTTTCACTTCGCGAAAAGCAGTTCAATGCACTGGTCGCCGCAGAACGACTTGAGGAGGCAGCTGCGCTCGCTGGCGGTCTGGCGGCAGTTAGCCTCCATCACGCGGACTACGACACGGCCGACCGAATGAGAAGGAAACTGGAAGAACTTGTCGGAGAGGATCTTCTCTCTCGCGTGAGCGGCAAACTCCGAAAAAGGTCGGCCCAGGTCAGGCGTCACGTTGAGTTGATACGTGCAGCTACAGAGATCTCTGGCAATCCTGTCGGCGAATCAGGTGCATTCCTCGAAGCTCTTCAAGATGCATCGTTGAAGTTCGTTCCGGAGTACCAGCCTCTTCTCGTGCTGTTGCTGGGAGAGTCGATGCTCGCGGACGCGGCCGCTGAAATTTTCAAGCTCGACGACCTGCTCAGAGGGGTACTTGTACAGTCGAAACGAACGCCGATTCACGGCGTCGACGACTTGGTGATTCGGCTGCGGCTTCTTGTATCCGAGTATGATGGCGAGGAACGAGACGAGCTGTTTTGGCAGGCAGCAAATTTCAAGATATCGGACAAGAAACTCTCCGCACTTGTCCATGCCCGAGAAGCACGATGGCGTTCGCTCAACCCCCCTGTATCCAGCGCGAAGAGTCTTGTACGTAAAGTCGAAAAGAACTGGCGCGATGCGGTCCATATCGGGGTACAGGCCGGTTTGCTCGAGGATGCAGCATGGTGGTTGTACTCAATTAGACGGTTGAAATTTGCGTACGGCCCGCTGGAGTTTGGCCCAGACGAAGAGCATTGGTCAGCACAGTCTCTGAGAATCACTCCAGATCAGCGTCTCTTGCCTCGGTATCGAAATGTCCGTGAGAATGCACTCAATGAAATTGTGCGCAAGCCGGAGTTTGCTGCAATGGTCGCCACCCGACGGTGGCTTGTCGACAGTATTGTCACGGCGCATTGGGCAGAGGAAGGCCAAGCGTGGGAATTGCTTGGTGATCTATACGAGAAGAATTCTGAGCCGGACCGCGCAGCCACGTGCTATATGAAGGCCGGTAGCACAAAGAAGCTCGATAGGCTCATCGAGGCGGTCGGTGACGACCTTCTGCCCGTCGGTGCACTGAGTGGAGCACCGTGGTGGGAGCTGCGAGGCCGGTGCAAAATTCTCGGTGGACAAGTCGATCTTCTCGACGACAGCGTGGCATCGTCTCGGTTGAGCGAACTTGTGGAGTTGGTTCGATGCGGGCGATCTGGGAAATTACTCCAGGACCTGCAGCAATCCCTGTCGCTCGAAGCTGCAAAGGCTGCTTGTGCATTGGCTGGCCGGGGGTCCGTCGAACAGGCAAAGGAGATTCTGGATCTCCTTAAGGACGACGTGCCGCGCAAGCGTCACCAGTACCGGTACAGCGACGCCGCGCACGCCCAGGCGTGCGTATCGATCGCGACCACCTACCCGGAACTGACACTGGCGGCGCTGGAGCGCCTCTTTGATCTCGCCGACAATGACACTCACGACGCATTGATGGCGCTGAAGAAGCCTGATGTACTCGCGTTGTTGGGCGCCGAGGGACACACCATAGCTATCGAGATGCCCGATCTCAATTCCTTTCTCACCGATCCCGAGCGCGCGGCGCTTAACGAGCGTGTGCGGAAGCTTGCGGCTGACGACAGATACCCGGCGACGGAAGTCTTGCAGGCTATCGCCCCAGAGAGCACTGAATTTCGTGTTGCCGCCGAGGCTGCCCGTGATCGGATTCTTGAGCGCCCCGAGCCCGATCCAAGTCATGGCAATAATGGACTCCACGTAGGGGCTGACGCAGCTCTGGTGCTGGGGCTAAAGGCTTCTGACCGCGAAGCTTGCCTGCGAAAGCTCCTGGTGATCGCAGGCGACAACGGCGAGGTAGCGCAGAACCGGCGAGATGCTCTGGTCGGAGCGAGCACTTTGGTCAAGGCTCTTCCGAACTCAACCCGCGCAGAGGTTTTTTCAAGTTGTGCCGCATTCGTAGAGGGCGAACAGGACGGGAGCGCCCACGATGGTGCCTTCCCGAACGATCCTCTCGGTACGGACTACGTAGATCTTGGACCGACGTCCCTTCGCGGCCCAGCACTATTTCTCGCGCTAACGTCAGCAGAAACCAATGACCAGTACTCGTGGGTCTTGGATCAGACACTTGACCTTCTCCAAAGCGGCAAGGCAGACGATCTCTATTCGGCAGCTCACGTCCTAAACGGACTCCCGCCATCACTTGCCGCGGACGCCCCGGTTAAACAGCTGGCGGCTAGCAGTAGCGTCTTTGTTCGGCAGGTCGCCGCGGTACTATGCGGTCGCGACACTTCGCAGCACGAGCGGCTTGCAAGACGGCTCGCCCGTGATCCTGAGGTAAGAGTGCGCCGCACACTTGCGGGCGCTCTCTCCAGAGCCGAGACATCGGAAACGAATGAACGGCTGAAGGTGATCCTCCGAACGGACCGTCGACGCAGCGTTCGCGTTCGACTCGTCGACCAACGAACAAGTCTCGGCGTCCAAGGGTGAAACTCCGGGATGCGCACTGAACAACAATGGTCGTACCGACGGCCTTTTGGAATGGTGGTTGGTGCGCAACCCGGTAGCCGCTGGGCCACTGCTGTAGATACTCGCCCTTCGAGGGCCGATAGAAGTACTGCAGGACCCGGCGGCCCGGCGTTGAAACTGGCGATAGAGCCGTGCGCTTCGAGCGCCGTGCAGTGAGCGACCAGCACCAACGCCTGCCACCTGGTGAAGCATCCCGACGAGGCGGAGAAGGTGCATATGCAGGAATCGAGTGTGGTGGCTGGGATCGACTGGGCCGCTGAGCTTCACGCGGTGAGCGTCCTCGGCGCCGACAGCAAGGTGATCGAACGATTCGATGTCACACATGACAGCCAAGCGCTGCATGTGATGGTGTCGAAGTTCCGTAAGGCAGGAGTGACCAAGGGTAGCAATCGAGCGCGGCGATAGGCCGGTCGCTGAAGGTATTGATCGCTGCGGGGCTCGCAGTGTTGGTATCCCCTCACGTCAGATCAAAGCGGCTCTTCGAACACCACGAGATCTGCGACGATGGGTATAGCGACGGATGTACTTTCCGACGGGCGACGTCGTTGTCGCCCGTCGGACGAAAAAGGGCACTTCGAGGCAGGCCTGCAATGGGCCACGATCTCGCGGCAACGGGGTCGGACAAGCTTCTCATCAAGCCACCGAAGCAGGACCGGACCGTACGTCGCCGCCACAACAGAGTGGACAAACCCCGGCCAATGCGTCTGAAAAGGAGCAAAGCGATTCATGAGTCACACGGCGTTGTAGCGACGACACCTATCCTGTGAGCCAGCCCCGGGCCGGCCAATATAGACACTTACATGCGATTCAGTCATCGATTGTCCGAATCCGAAATGTCGAATGTTAAATCCAAAGCAGACATGGGCCTGCTCGGCCGCCCACCCGGCGGTTGACTGTCTCCCCGGTGGCAGATAGGCGTCGACTTTGGCGGGTTGAGCGTAAGTGAGTCCGGCGTCCGCAGCCGTCGTCGAGGCGGCGCCGAGCAGCACCCGTCTGCGCGGGTGGACGGTTGAATTCGGTCAAAACAAACATCCAGACCTGTGGGAGGGAACTCGTGAATCGTGCCGAGTTTGATGCCGCTTCCTTTTTTGTGAAGGATGCAGATCATGCCCAAGCGTTACCCGCCCGAGCAGCGTGAGCGAGCCGTCAAGATGGTCCTCGACCACCCCGACGAATATCGGTCCGTGTACTCGGCATGTCAGGTGATAGGCCCGAAACTCGGTACCGGCGCCGAGTCGTTGCGGAACTGGACGAGGCAGGCCCAGATTGATGCCAACCAAGTTCCCGGTGCTACTTCTGCGGAACAGGAACGCATCAAAGATCTCGAGCGTGAGAACCGAGATCTCAAGGAAGCCAACGAAATTCTGAAGTCGGCATCGATTTTCTTCGCGAGGGAACTCGACCCTCGCCGCCGCTGATAGTCCAGTTCATCGACGAAATGCGTGCACAGAATTTTAGGGTCGAGTCGATCTGCAGGGTGCTCACCGCACAAGGAATTCAGGTCGCCCCACGCACGTACCGTAACTGGAAAACCGTGCCGCCATCTGCAAGGACGGTCACCGACGCCCACCTCACCGAGGAACTGCGGTCCACGATCGGCACTGCCGAAGGGTTGTACAGTCGCCGAAAGATGACGGCCTATCTGCGCCGCAAAGGCCACCACGTCGCTGCCTGCATCATCGACCGTTTGATGCGCGACGAAGGACTGAACGGGGTGGTCAGGGGCCGGCAGCACCGAACCACGATTCCAGGCGGTAAGGACAGTCGGCGGGCACCCGACCTGCTCGATCGTGATTTCACCGCTGCAGCTCTGAACCGCACATGGGTTACTGATTTCACTTATTGCCGAACGTGGCCGGGGTTCGTCTACGTCGTATTCGTGATCGACTGCTTTTCTCGGGCAATCGTCGGGTGGCATGCTTCGACGGCGAAGGACACGGCAATGGTCACCACGGCGTTGAAGATGGCTTGTGGCGACGCGATCACGGCGGACATCGGGTCGGTGATGGGTTGATCCATCACAGCGAAACCTGGCCAGCGCACCGGGGTCTTTCTCGGTGGCGGCTCCGCCTGCGCCAACGCCATCCGCACCGTTACCCGGCCGACCTGATGACGGCGGGCCAACTCCCGAATCGAACACCCCTCGACCGGGGCATCACGTCGAATGCGGGCGAACAACTCCATTCGAGTCTCCATCACTGCCCTCCAGCAGTTGCTGGCATCCGAAAAAGCCAGATGCCACAACACTGAGGTGGGCTCAGCTCAAACCGTCACTACCGGTCCGGCGAGTCGCAGATGGGTCTGGGTCTGGCCGTCAGGTGGTCTCGAATCAGGCTGTCATAAACACGTGTTCTTCAAAGGTCGCAACTGGTGTCAATGCGGTCGAGAGAAGTGGGATGAGTAAGCGGGTATTCCGATTGAAACCGCCTCTACCGCTGGCGATCACGTCTGAACATCCGAACAACTCGCGCGATCAACCCGACCCGCTGAGGCACCTCGATTGCCGCGACGGGCTCAGGTTCGTCCGCTAGGTATGCCCGCCAGTTGATGATGCCTGTATCGAGTAGGTGCGTGAGTCCATCGACGGTCGTCAGATCCCATTCGGTCAGTGGTGCCTTGCTGATGCTTGGTCCGTCGAAGCGCGTGATCGGCACAACGAACCCATCCAAGCTGCGATGTTCTCGCAGGTGTGGGTAGATCGCGTGCCGAATATCAAACTCATACTGGTAGTTACGCCGTTCAGCCAGCGCAACGGCAATGTTCTCTGCTGTGACGGGCGTGTATTCCAGTTGGCCGGCAGCGTTGACCATGGTGTCGAAGTCGAGTCCATCGAAGGTCTCGCCCTCACCCATCTTGTCTTCGGTCTTCCTATCGACTCGCCTACCGTCAGACTTCACTGCATGTTGCCGAAGCTCGTCCTCGACCTTCATGGGGTAGAGCGTTGGTACTGATAGCCACAGTTGGTTGATTCTCAGCGAGTGGACTCTGCACAGACCTTTGACGTGCTTGTTTATCCGAGTCAACGGGTCGGTGGTGTATCCAAGCTTGATCCAGCCCGAATCGAACTCGATCAGGTAGATGTACCCACGGATCTTGAAGCCCTCGTCACTGGCTATGTCCAGGCGTTCGTGGGTTTTTAGTTTCTCTACCAGAGTGGTCCCGAAGCGAGCACCGTGTGCGTATCCGAGATCGACACCTTGCAGGTTAAGGAGGATCGGTCCAGCGGCAGCAGCGCGGATGGCGGCGCAGTCAGTCTCAAAGGTGTCAGGTTCAGAAAACGTGATGTTCGGGAACAACTCGCTGTACGCACCCTGCTCATTGACCATTCGGGAATCTTAGACGTCAGACCCATCTTGCTGGAATAACCCGTACGTGTCATATTGAAGACACATGGAACCAAGCCGGCCAATCATCATCCGCAGAGCAACTTTGGACTTCTCGGGATCGTCTTGGTAGCTCACTGCGATTGGAACGATGTTGAGGAGATCAACGTCAAGCGTGGGGACTGTTCGCACTGGTGGGAGGCTACGGGACTTTTATTTATTCAGACCGCGAGCGCACTGCCGAACGGTCAAATGTCGAACGTGGCGCGTGTTGAATACTGGCAATCAGTCATCGCCAAACATGCGCAGGATGAATCGCACCGGAGTTTCCGGAGACCTTGATGTACCCCGAGTTTTCCGGAGTTCGTTTGTTTTACTTCAGGTATTGATGCACCCGAGAGAGGTCCACGATGCCCCGACGTTATCCATGGATACGTTTTCGAGGCGGGTCGGCGGGTGGACTATCGACAGTTCTCAGACGGCGACGTTGGTGACGAACGCTATAGGAATGGCCATTTCGAATCGGGGCCCGACCCCCGGCACTTTGATTCATTCCGACCGCGGAGTGCAATTCACATCGTGGGCGTTCACCCGCCGGGCGATGCTTCCTGAGGGTCGCCACAAATTCGTAATATCCATGAGAAACCCTATCGGGTTAGCGCGATTCCGTCTTCGATTTGCGGAATACGAGCGCTGCCGACAGTTTATGTGATATTTGGGGTAGCTGCCATGGTGATATTTTGGGGCGAGATAGGTGATCCGTGTCACCTAATCGCAAGGCGACACGGGAGAGGTTCGAACAAAGGCCAGCTGATCCTCTATTGCGCTGAAAGATCAAGTAGTCATTACTTCGATTCGAGCAGTTGGTTGATATAGCACTGGTCCTGAGCTGGATCACTCTCGCGGAGACGGAAATCTGGATGCTGCACGCTGATTTCCAGTGCTTGCTGTCGTTGTTCCATGCAA
The DNA here is from genome assembly GCF_011290655.1 of Rhodococcus sp. D-46. Classification (NCBI taxonomy): domain Bacteria; kingdom Bacillati; phylum Actinomycetota; class Actinomycetes; order Mycobacteriales; family Nocardiaceae; genus Rhodococcus; species Rhodococcus sp. D-46. The sequence continues at coordinate 332,811 of NZ_JAANTF010000010.1, forward strand.
TTCAGTGGTGCGGGTTTGTCTGCTCCAGCAACCAGTGTGGCCAATACCGTACAGGCGCCAGCGATCAGGGCGATCGCAATCGGGACGACCACTCTGTCTAAAAGCGAAGCAGATTGGACTGGAGGCGCTGGCGGGGTTGGTGGCGTCGGCGGTGGAGTAGGTGCAACAGGCGGCACAACAGCGGGGGATTGACTTATTGTCGGTAGCAGCGTGGGCGGCGGTGTGGGAGTCAGAGTTGGCGCGATGTCCGCGAACACTCCTCCCATTTCTGGGTCAGGTGATAGCCCAGGGTGGTTAGAGCTAGTCACGCCACGCCCCCGAGTCGCTAGATTCGGAGGTGATCTTGTCGTCGGAATCTAACTGGTGGCGATGACGCGTTCCCTGTAGCTGCACATCGTGAGATGCACGCTGATGCGCTAGGAGTTTACGGTACTCTTCATACTGCCTGTTGTATTCATCTAGAGCCCTCCAGTAATACATTCTTTTACGTACCGCGGTTTTATGCCCGGCGAACCCATAGAGTATGACCACCAACGATAAAGTGATGCTGAATATCCAAAGCGATAGAGCAGTGGGGTTTGAAAACAGATACTCTTGCAGTTGTAGTGCAACGGCTAGGCAAGAGACTAAGACTCCCAGTCCGAGCGTTATTGATATCGCCAGGTAGAGGTCCAGGTGCATGTTACTTATCCGGCTGTCGCGAAGGTAATCTCTGGCACTCATTGCCACTTCTTCGTCGCTATAGTCTCTTTGCATTGCGACACTGTACCAGTGTTTGTGTGCTGACACATTTGGAACGGAATTATCAACCTTCGTGACTTAATCTTCCATATGTCTTAAACTAGTGCCCCGAGTTTGAAGTTGTTTTACGGTCAGCTTTCGCGAGTATCTGCTCGGCGGTTTTCGTCCAGACGAACGGCTCGGCTCGTGGATTCCACCCGTTGATGAAGTCTCGGATCTTGCTCGTGAGCTCACGAACATTGCGGAAGGTCCCGCGGTGGATCGCTTGGCGCTCGATGATGCCGAACCACACCTCAACAAGGTTCATCCACGACGCCGACGTCGGAGTGAAATGGGTGTGGATTCGCGGGTTCGCCGCCAACCAGTCCCGCACTTCCTGCTTTTTGTGAGTGGCATAGTCGTCCATCACCAGATGCAGTTCCTGATCCGGATACGCCCGGTCGACATGTTTGAGGAACACCAGAAACTCCTGGTGACGGTGCCGGTGCCGGCAGATCCCGGTCACCTTTCCGGTTGCGATCTCCAACGCCGCGAACAAGGTGGTGGTGCCATTGCAGACGTAGTCGTGGGTTTGACGTTCGGGGATCCCGATCTGCATCGGCAATGTCGGCGCGGTCCGATCCAAGGCTCGGATCTGCGATTTTTCGTCCACGCAGAGCCCTATCGCGTTCTCCGGTGGCTCCAAGTTCAGGCCGACGATGTCGGTGACCTTCGCGACCAACTCGGGGTCGGTGGAGAACTTGAATGTCTCACTGCGCCAAGGCTGTACTCGTATTCACGCCAGATGCGTGCAACCGTCCCGTACCCGATCCCCAAGTGTGTTGCGAGCAGGCGTGAACTCCAGTGTGTGACACCATATTTCTTTGGCGGCGGCATCAGGGTCGCGGAGACGATCTCCCGGTGGTCGAGGCTCCGGGGCCGGCCCGAGCGCGGATCGTCCTCGAGGCCGGCCAGCCCGTCCGCGTCGTAGCGGGCGCGCCAGGAAATCACTGTCGGCCGCGACACCCCGACCAATTCCGCGATCGACGAATTCGACTCTCCTTGAGATGCGAGCGAGATAATTCACGCCCGCTGCGCCGCACCGGAGGGGATCGATCTCGACCCATCCGCTTTGCCAATTCGATATCGTCGCCGTCGCGCAAGATCAGGGGCTTAATCCGCATGCCTGAAGTATCTCAAACGGAACTGTCAAAGAACTTTAGGCGCGCGACACTAGGACGACGCGAGACCGCCTGAGTAGGGCGGTCTTTCGCTCATCAATTACGGCTGGCTTGTTTCAAATCTGGGTCAAACCGGGCGCGTGGTGCGCTCGCTCTTTATGACGTATGCGGGGAGATCGAGGTATTTTCTAACAGCATTCGTGAAGTCATTGCTGGCAGATTCGTACTGTTTGCCAATCTCTTTCCTTTTTTCTGGCCCTTCCATGTTGAGCACCAGACGAATTAGTAGCTCGCTGGCTGTTGAGGCACGATCGAGTAGATCGTTTGGGGCGACAAGCCGAAGTTCATTAATGATCAAGGTCAAGGGTGCGATTTTCTTTGGCGTTTCGGTTAGTGCGGTAATTTTCCCGAGAAGTCCATCCATGGGGTTCTCTGGAGGTCCTTGCGCGAATGCACTGGCGCGCTTGCTTGCCTCCTCTGCATCTATCAAGCCTGATTGGTGATCCTTCATCATCTCGAACACAGAGGCGATGTAGGCCATCTGTCCGTTCAACTCGGTCGAGTTCAGTTGGGAGTCAACTGTTGTCATGTAGAGATCAGTACATGTGGCAGAGAACTTGACGGACAAAGCCCGGATCTCGGCCTTCAATGCGAGCTGATCATCTCGCTGTGCTTTGTGCTTGTCAGTGACTCGCGCGGTCTTGTAAGTTGCGAACCCGCCAACTCCTGCACCAAGCGCTGCACCAGCAGCCGAGATTGACAGTAGAACCCATGTCGGTGTTGGCGCGATTGTAGTGGCAGTCGCTACGGCCTCAGCCGTAAGAAGAATCATTTCCGGATGTTAGCAGCGGGACGTAGAGGCTTCCTTTCAACTACGTCCCACTGTATCTGCGACGATGGCATCATTCGAACATGTGTGCGAACATGGAAAAAAATGCAGTACATCACCACTCCACATGAAGCTGAGTTGAACGCCGCCGAGGTCATGAAGTCATGGGACTACTTGGATGCCGTCGCTACAACTGGCGGCGCTGACGGTGGCATAGATGTCAGCTCGAAGCGAGCGTTGGCGCAGTTCAAGTGGAAGGGTGCAGCAGCCAGCAGACCCGAGATGCAGCAGTTGTTCGGATCTCGGGGTACGGATACATCGAAGGAACTGTTCTTCTTTGCCGCGTCGAGATACACCAAGGATGCGGTGACCTATGCCGATCAAGTTGGGATGCGTCTCTTTGTCTATGACCCGGTGGGTGCAATGACTCCGGCGAACAGTCATGCACAGGCGTTCGTGAAGGCGTCACAGGCAACCTCGAAGCCAGTCTCACCGGTGCTGTCAAGTTGTTGAAAATACCTGAACTGAGATGATCTGCAGGTGTCATCCGTATACAAGGGGTTCCGGTTTCCGAGGGAGATCATCTCCCACTGCGTATGGCTCTACCACCGGTTCACCCTCTCGTTTCGCGAGGTCGCGCTGCTGATGGCGGCCCGTGGAATCAAAGTGACGTACGAGACGATCCGAACCTGGTGCGCAAGGTTCGGGCCCGAATATGCCCGCAGGCTGCGCCGACGCCAACCACAGACTGGCGACAAGTGGCATCTCGACGAGGTGTTCGTCAAGATCGGCGGAGTCCGAAAATATCTCTGGCGGGCAGTGGACCAAGACGGCAACGTGCTTGACATCCTCATCCATGGTAAGCGGGACGGCAGTGCCGCGACCAGGTTCTTCAGGAAGCTTCTGAAGAAGCAAGGCCGTCGGACGCGGGTACTGGTCACCGATAAACTCGCCTCCTACCAGGTCGCGCACCGGGAGACGATGTCGACAAGTGAGCACCGGCAAAACAAGTATTCGAACAATCGGTGCGAGAACTCCCACCAACCGACCCGGCAACGCGAACGGGCGATGAAAGGGTTCCGCACTGTCGTTGCGGCCCAACGATTCCTGGCCTCGTTCAGTCGCATTTCTCCGCACTTGCGACCACCCCGTCATCGGATGACCGCCACCGATCACCGCACCGAACTAGCCGCCCGAGTCCAGATGTGGGATCAGGTCACCGAACAGTCCCTCACTGCTTGACCGACCGCTCTATGTGATGCCCTGCTGTGACCGAAAACTGCTGCATCTAAAACGACTTGACAGCACCCCTGAACCTTCGATCGAACGCACCGCGTCGGAGCAACTGAGGCAGTCCGCCGCGAAAGTACATGCGACGCGACAGGAGAGTTCGCCGTCCACCTGCACGAGCGTTTCAACGACGGATGCACTTCCGCTGCTGCACTTTACGAAGAGCTTCGAACATTGGGATATCGCGGCAGCTACAGCTCCGTCCGCGACTACTTGAGACCGCTGCGCACCATCTGCGCTGCGCCAGCCAAAAGGCAAATTCCGAAGGTCCGTCGGATCACCTCACAGATGTTGCGTCACCGAAGACAACCTCACCGACGACGAGCAGATCAGGCTCAAACAGATCCTCGCCAGGTGCCCACATCTCGAAGCAACTGCAGGGCATGTCACTTCGTTCGCGGAGATGCTCACCGAACGCCTTGGAAACAATTGAACTCGTGGATGGCTGCCGTCGCAGCAGATGATCTGCCGCACTTGCATCGCTTCGTTCGAGGCCTCGACACCGACCACGCCGCCGTCCGTAACGGGCTGACCCTGCCCTGTAGTTCCGGCGCTGTCGAAGGCCCGTGAACCGAATCAAGATGCTCAAACGACAAATGTACGGACGCGCCGGATTCGACCTGCTCCGCAAACGAACTTGCACACACGGCGACGGCGACTGCGAGGTGGGGAAGCATCAACGAATCGAGATCGGACTTTCCACACGGTGAAATTGGCAGCTAACCAACGAATGTCTCTGCCGGTCATAGCCTGGCAGATCTGCACGTCGACTACGAGATGGTCGAGCCGTATCCCCGTGATGTACGACTCAAGACGGGTGCATCCACTGGCGACGGTGAGACGTGACGGGTATCGAAAATGAAGTGGGGCAAGAAGAAAGACCCCGATACCGGCAAGAACGTGACGACCGCACCACACTCGTCTACAAACCCGAAGGTCACCATCGCGGCATCCCGGAGGAGGCTGAGCGGTACATGCTCGGCGCCTGGTTGGCGTTGGCGTGGATCATCGACCGCTACCAGGTCAAGACGGACAAAGCGTCGGCCATCGTGCACGACCCGAATGACTGGTGCGACGAGCAGAACGACCCGACCTACATCGTCGAGTTGATCGAGTGGATCACCACCGTGGCGGTGGAGACAATGAAGATCGTCGACTCGCTCGGAGCAGCGATCGCGATGTAGTCGATCGAGTTGATCATGCAGATAAGTGGCCCGGGACCGCCGGGACTTCTCGTTGACAGGTCAAGGTGTCAACGAGTTCGGGGACATACCTGATTGCGCGCTGAGGCTCGGTGCGGATCGTTGCTGGTCAGTGAGATCAAGTAGCTCGGTGATCTCTTCGATCCGATTCTGCAGCCGGCGTGGGTAGCTGTTACGAAGTGCGGTGGGGCTCCCGCTCACGCCTGCGACTTCGTGCACGCCCTGCGCGATCTTGATCAGTCCAGCACGTATCTGAAGAGCTAGATGGTTTGCCGGCGGCTGCATGGCGAGTAGCCGGTCCAAGCCTGCGAGAGCTTCACTGTATTCACCCACATACAGCTGGGCGGTCACTTCTAGCGCGTCGAACGTGATCTGGTCGTAGATGGATTCGTCGATGGCTCGCAGTTGGGGAATCATCGCGAGCACTTCGACGTAGTTCTTCCGCTTCGCGAGTGCATTTACTCGTTGGAGAAGCCCGTAGACGCTTGTGCTCCGCTCAGGGTTACATGCTGCGATGTTCTCGAGTGAGGAAGCGATATGTTGGAGCGATGGAAAGTCGCGGTAAACGCTGGTGCGCGTGACCATCTGGAGCGCCTGATCAGCCATTTCGTAGGCAAGCTTTCTTGACGGCGCACGGGTGCTCTTTGACTCGGTAGCAAGAAGCGAGACGAGTTGACTGCCGACAGCCGCAACCATGGCAGCGGGTGCCTCTCCCAGCGAGAGGTCGACCACGATATCCGTCAGGGGTTTCACTGCGAGCGTTCGAGCGGCGTTCTCACCCTCCATACTGAGGAGCAATTGAGTGGACGCTGACGCGAGAACGATCGAACGATCAAATCGAGCAGTACTGGCGAAACAGGCGCTGAGCTCCATCAGTAGCCCGGACTTGACGAATTTGAACACGCGATCGTGCTGCAACGAATACGACGCGAGGGGTTCGTTGTGCTCGACGATCGCTAGAAGTGCCTCGGCGTGAACACGGAGTTGTTCAAGGGCGAAGATCTTTCCCTCCGCGCGCATACTGCCAAGCCATGGAACCAGAAAATTCATGAGTGTCGTTGCCGCAACCTGCAATTGACCCGCTGGGAGCGATGCGAGATATGAAGTGCGAAGTATTTCGTGGACGAGCGGATGGATCACGATCGTATCGCTTGCAAGTGTGGACCGACCCAGATCGTCCGGATTCGCGACCCGATGAGCGATCGTCTGCGTTCTCAGGACGCTCACGACACCACGCGCGAGTGTCTTCTCGATCTCGACTGGGCGAGGCATGTCGGCCACATCGACGTGAGTCGTTGCCGCAGACGCCGGGATGATCAGGTTCAACGGGATCAGCTCGGGCGCTAGTAGCGAACCGTAGTAGAGGACTCCCTTTGCAGCCTGCTTGTATGGCGAGTTGGCTCCTCGTCCGATGTTGTTCACCGCGTATCGGATGGCCGCGAACGCGGTCCGGCCATAGCCTGCCGGAATGGCCAGGTCGTCTTGAAGAGCGTCAAGAGAAGCGAAATAGTCGGTGAGTAATTCGGAAAGCTGACCCTCGGCGTTCCTGAAGTACAGACCAGCCATGCTGACGGCCAACGGGATCCGTCCGAGACGGTCGACTATCTCCGTTACTGAACCGGCTACCGCCGGCAGATCAGCCACCGCGATACCGGCGTAGTCCGCAAAGCATGCAATCGCCTCTGCCGGTGAAAACGCGGTGACCTCGATGGTGCGTGCGGCCGACCACCAACCGAGACTGTTAGTCGTCGTAACCAGTACCGACCCATGGCCGATCGTGGGAAGGTACTTCTCGATGTCCGCCCGATTGGACACTCCGTCGAACACGATCAGCCACGGTCCACGGTGCCGTCCGAGCGCGCCGGTGAACAGCGGCGCTACCTCCGTGCCTGGCTTCAGATCTGTCGTCGTCAGCTGCTCAGTGATCTCACGGACGCGTGCCTTAACGAGGTCTTCGTCGCGACAGTCGATCCAGCAGGTGAATTCGTAGGTATTGAAATTGATGTGGCAGTAGTCTCCGGCGATCACGGATTTTCCGGTGCCGGTATGTCCAACGAGAACTCCGATCTGTGGTGCACGTCCGACGGCGGTGGCCCCCAGGAAGTCAGTCAGCTCATCAAGTATCTGTAGGCGGGGAACAGTCGTTTCCAGGCTGGGCACCCCGGTGATCGGAATTCCCCAGTCGAAAGCGCCAGCCATGTGGGCTATTTGCGGATCAGGCATCGAGAGCATCTCGACAAGGTCGAGCGCGGATATTCGTTGGGGCTGCAGGCCGGCTGCGGCGTTAAAGATTCGATGTCGGACGATCGCGCCCAACAGGTGGCTCGAGGTCTCTCCCTGTCCTAGCGCGCGATCTCTGCGGAACCCACGGATCAAGATCGCCAATTCCTGCTCGAGTTCCCTCACCGTCCGCGAATCAACGACAATGCTTGGCGCCGAGGGATCCTGCACTTCAGGCCGACCGGCCACCGTTGGTTGCCAACCGAATACGGAACCGTACACGTCGACGACTTCCTCGGCGCACTGGCGAAGAAGGTCCCGCGAAAGTGGTCGATTGGTCAGCAGAATCGCCCGGCCTGGATCCTCGCCGGCACAGAGTCGGGCAAATACCTCGCGGGCATCGGCCGGTTGCAGCGGGTACTTCGCGGGAGTGAGTGACGATTTGACTTGAACTCGTTGTGCAACTTTGCCGTCTATCTCGATCGAGAAGTCAACGATGTCGTCAGCGCCACCATTGGCACCCACCGACTCCGGCTCGATGGACAACGTTGCTCGTCCAACCAGGCTCAGATCTTCACGAAGGCGTCGGAGAATGTGGACGGCGGTTACCAAGTATTGGTAGTGGAATCCGTACGCGGCTGAAATACCTCCAGATGGCATGGTGACAAACCGTACCCGCGAATTAGGTCGAGCCAACGAAAGAGCAGAAAGGTGTGTGATGTCGATTGTCGCCATTGCACCAGCGCCGGACTCATAGTCTCACCCACGATGGCTATTCACCGACGCCATAGACTTGCCGCAGCGACGCGGCCGTGGGAACCTGCCGCGCAGTTGTCCTTTTGGCGACATGCAGACTAACTCGCTTCGGCGACTATCTGACGTACCGCGTAGGACGCGCGAGTACGGCGGGCTTCGAGCGAATAGTCGTCGGCCTCAGGAAGATCCTCAGCGGTACAGGCTGGGGGGAACTGGTTCAGATCCCATTCAGCCCGCGGGAAAATCGTCTCGAATGGTTCGCGAATGAAAAATTCGCGTAGACCGGTCAGGCCGATGCTGGTTCGACGCACCATCCGCGCGGCTACGTCGTGCTGTGTGAGATCGGACGAATCGATCCGATTGCGTAGCTCGTGATACATATTGGGCGACAGGTAATCCGTGAAGCTCAGCATTTGTCCCTCGGCCGGAGGGTTGTCCTCTGTCAAGTCTCGCATGCAGATGTCCAGGATTTCGTCCCGCACGTCCTGCATTGCCGCCTCTATTTCACCGGAGTAATTGGCGTTTCCCGACCGGAACATACTTAAAACGGTTGCAACGTTCGGGAGGTCGAAAGCTTGGCGCAACGTGTTGACCGTTTCTCGTGCATCACCGTTTTCGTTTTTCATCGCCCGTTGCAGCAGGGATACGGTGATGTGTAGCCCCTCGCCAAGGTAGGAGAATCGAGAATTCTCGCCCAGTAATATCGGCTTGAGATGGCAGATAGCCTTCAGCTCGTTACCTTGTGTTGGCAGTTCCGAGGTCGAAATCCGTGTCAGCTCGCGACGGAGTTTCTTCAGGGTGACATTGGCAATGTCACCCCCGGCGCGAAGGGACACATCGAGTGGCTCTCCGGTCGGCAACTCACCGGTATCGAGGAGCGTTTCAATTCCGGCGGAAACAGCGAGATCGCTGATGTCGCCTTCGGGGAGCCCAAAGGCGAAGTAACGGTCGAAGTATTCGCCGAGGTGCACTCGTGGAGCATCGTCATCCGAACGGGTGCGCGAAGCCGTCGGCTGCGGGAGCCGGGGAAAGAGGTAGTACAGGATTTTGTACACATCGGCCGCGTCGGCTTCGGGAAGTGCATTCGGCTCTGTGGTCAAGCGGGCTAACCAGTCTTCAACACTCGCGTGCTTCGATCGCATGTCGATCATTCGGGGAGGGGTCCCTACTAGTTCGGATCGCCATGAGGTGAGCCGATCGTAAACGCTCGCGTGATGTAAGCGGAGGTAGGTCACGAGTGCTGTGTCGACGAGGTCGAGATCGCGCTGCCCGAACAGTGTGAGAACGGTGTCGACCTGCCCGGTCCACCGATAGATGGCCCGCAGTGTCATGTTGTCAACGGGTAAGAGGCTGGTCAATTCGTCGACGAGATCCGTTGTGCGGCCATGGATCGGGTGCACGCGAGTCAAAGAACTACTGTTTGCCGCCGCAATCCGACTTATCTGCTCCCGAATTTCCCGGCGTGCGTGCACAGATTGAAGCGGCGGTAGTGCGAATGGGTACTGCACCATTTTCTCCAGATAGGCCTCAGCACGTCCGGTGCCTTCTCTCGCCATATCGGCCGCGCTCAGTAGATCCAGTACCGTTTTCCGGTCGTACGACAGTAGATAGTGCACTCCCGGAAACCGGCCGAGCAGCCGTACCGACTTCAATACGGTCAACAATTCGTCAACATGCAGTCGATCGAGATCATCGACGATAACCAGCACCTGTCGGCCGGTTTTCTTGACGGCTTCAGAAATTTGATCGAACTGTTTGCGGAATGGATTAGGCGCAGGCGCTGCAAAGTCCTCGAGACGGCTGGCGACGTCATCGGAGAGAGTGCCTGCCATCTTGCTCCACGTGCCGTCGCCCAACTTGGAATCAATTAACCCTTCCAACGCAACTTTGCCCAGTTGAGTCGTCGTCGGAATTGCTGACATCAGTAGGTTGCGAGCCTTTCTACCCGCTGGGCTATCGACCGGCATGGCGTCAGCAATGGCTTGGTAGAACTCACCGATGAGATCGTGTGGGTCGTTTGCCGACCAGGGAGTGAATTCGACAACCGTCCATGTGTCGGACTTGTCCATAGCTAGCTTGATCATGGTGAGCACGGAAGTCTTGCCGCTACCCCAAGGACCGGCCAATCCGAAGACAACGCTGGGACCGGACTGGGCTGATTCGATTCGAGCGGCCACTCTGCGAGCGAACGTTTCACGGCCTATTGTGTCGTCGTCAAACGACGTGATTGAAGCATCGCGATAGAGCGTTCCATCAGCCGGACCCGGCTCCGAACCGTCGTCGCCGACTGCGCCTTCCTGAGTCAGGTTCATAGGGGCATTGAGGCAAGCGACAAACCATCTGACAGTGCGGACTATCAACCACATCAAGAGTCCCGCAACTGCCCCGCCTATCGCCGTATACACCCACTGGTTAGACAGCAGATCCCTCGTGCTCGCAAGAAGCCCTGTAAATCGGGAGCCGGACAACGAAAGTGCGCCGACCACCCGACCTATTCCTAGGCACGTAACGGCCACTAGCGCGCCGGCAAAAGCGAAAGCAAAACTTTGTTTCCACACAGGAGCATCTTCCCGTACTCAGGCTTGTGGGCTAGCACGCCTTCCCTCTGCGACACAAAGGCACGAGCAACGCGGTCCACAGCGCAGGCCAAGATCTCACGGATTTACGAATAGGCCTCGATGGCGGCGGGATCGATATCTGTGGTCGACGAACGTCTAAAACTATGCGTCGACGAAGCGCAATTCCTGAGCCCGTTTCGTCGGTCGCTTCTTGCCCTCACCGTCAATCGAAGATACGGCGTTCGATTGACGACCCGCCGCCGCAATCCATTGAGCAGTCAACGGGGAGTCCCATACCTGACCAGTTTCACCTGCCGTCGACAACCATCCAATTCGGGTGCTATGCATGGGTCGCTACTTAGCGTGTCCGTCCAGTTGGGCGTCTGTGGCTAGCTGCCCAGCGCCGAGGCCGCTGCGTGATCGAGATGAACCCGCACGAGGATGTCTTGTGCCACCTTCGCAGGAGCGTCGAAAGCGGTGGCAATTGCTTCGCGGGCTTGAGAGACCGTCTCTGAGAGCGACTTCGCGGTGCTCATTGTGATGGGGAGCTTACGAACGGTCGCGATCCACGCATCGCCATCGACTGTCACATCGAGGTCAAAGCCGACGTTCTTCAAGATTGCCCAGTCAAAAGACTCTGCGAGCGGACGAAGTTTGCGAAGATGATCGGAATGCCGGTCTTCGTTTATGTCCAGCCATTCGCGTAGCTGGTTGATCGTCGTGAACGGCAATGTAGTGTCCGCATCCCAATCGAACAACGAATAGCCTGGTTCGTTTTCAAGAGAGATATTGAATAGCGAGGACCCGACCGCACCGAAAGACCACATCATATGCATTCTGTTATCGGTGTTTGTGATCTCGCAGTACCAGCCGGGACGCCCGTAGAGGAGATCGCCCAGGTCTTTCCACCATTGCTGGGTGTCCGCGCCGTACAAAATCGCAGCGAGGCTCAGATAGGTCGAGTCGCCCAGGTTCAATTCAACGTTGACTAGGGAGAATGGGTCCGGCTGAGCTGTGGTCACGGGTGGTTTCCTTCATGTGGGTGAGAGTCTCGCAAAGATTATCTGGTGAGTAGGTTCGTCCGCCGTCGGGTCGTGAGTGCGCGGTGAAGTCGAACTGTCGATGGATCGTCGCGACTATCCGTTGGATCTCCCGGAACGACTTCCGCGGTCAACGGCATCTGAAATTTTGACCGCTTTCCGGCATCTTGGTAGTCGACGTCGCAACGCCGATGGATTTTGTGACACTAGGAGAGCCGTGAACAGCTCTGTCGGACAACGGTCTTGGAGGTCCGATCCTGGGATGGCTGTTGAGTTCGTTCTCGACGGCCAGCAGATGCTCCGGCGAATGGATGGTGAGGTCCGTCCCTTCGGAAAGTAGTCACGACAGCCCGTTGACGTTCTCGTTCGAGCCGCGCTGCCACGGGGAACGCGAATCGCCGGTACCGGCGCTCTTATCCGTCAGCAGGCGGCGGAAGAGTTGGGTGTGAGCCGTCAGAGCATCCTGAAATCCTTCAAGTCGGCCAAGCTGCCTGCTACTCGCGTGGGCGACACATGGGTGGTTCGGGAATCGGCCGCGTGTCGACGGCACGTGAAAACGACGAAAGCGCATAGCGATCGAACTGAGGGAACGAAAAATGAGCGCTGTCATACGGGCGCGATGCGAATAACCGCTTCTGCAGTCGATGAGCAGTGTGGACAACACCTAGCCTCTTCTTTTCGATTGAGGCGATGGTGGAGTCAGCGTGTGGCGAGCGTTTCTTGCTCGAAGGGGGGCATATCATTGGTCGATTCGGCTGTGCACTGACGTGGTTCGGGGTGTTTTTTCTTGTCTGCGACATAGCAGCGGGTCGTGGGGCCGAGAAAGAATAATGATGCCGCGGCCATAACAGTCATGATGATGGCGACCCACTTGAGTACGGGTAGATCGAGCGAAATTCCCAGTAGCGTCGCGTTGTGCAGGGTGTGGCCGATGATGAGGCCGATGAGGGATCGGTAGCGGTAGTAGGTGTACACGGCCACGCTCCCCCAGAAGACGGCGTCGAGTGCCCAAGGAACGCCCTGGTAGATGTGCAGCAGGGCGCGGCATATCCCAGAAACCACGATCACGGCGGCGACGAGCCACGGCTTGATCCGATAGCGGGTGCGCAGGCAAACGAATGTGACGAGCAAGATAGGTAGGGCCGCATAAAACGGCTCCTCAGCGGCGCCGGCTATCAATGTGAAGCCGGCGCTGTACCAGTCGGAGGCTGTTGCAAGTTCGGTCGGCCCAGGGGCGCCGAGGAAATCGCTGTTAATGCCTCCGGAGATTTGTCGGGAAATGCTGACCGCGGCGAGGCTGATGCCGGCACTGATGGCGGCTCTGCGCAGCCCTGACTGCGCTGACAAGGTGTGTTCGGGTGAGATTCGGCGTCGCAGGTAAAAGACGAGGGCAATCGCAGCCACGGACAGTGATGCGAGCAGGACGAAACCAAAAGAAGAGCCATTGGCGACCTCGGTTTCAGCGCCAGCGGATGTTCCGGTCGAACGGGCCGAGGCGAGGTAGCGCCCGACTCCGGGCGCCGTGATTGAGGCCCAACCGGACAGGAGAATCACGGCTCCGATCCCGAGAGATAGCCAGACAAGAATTGAGCGTGCTGTGGGGTTCGTCTGCCTTGCCTTCGACCTCGGTACGACCATTGCAGTTCTTTTTCCCTTCCGTTTCTCCAGTGTTTGCGGCGGTGAGAACGGTACCCGCATGCCCGAACTGGGCCCGGTCTGTGGATGTTGTCCTGAAGCGTTCGCGTTTAGAAGAAGTCCATGTTGTCGGACATCTCTTTTTGAGCTTCGGCGTTGAGGTATTCCGTGAACGCGCCTTCTTGCTGCGCGTGTTGGACTGCTATGCGAAATTCTTGGTCGAAGCGGACGGCGGGTCCCGATCGGATCCATTCGAAAGCGGCTGGCAGTTGCGCGACAAGCCATTCGTCGAGTTCGTCGAAAGGGCGAAAACATTTGTGACGTCGTCGCCGCATGCAGGGAAAAGTGTGAAGAGAGGGGCTGTTTCGCTGACCGAGCCCTTCTGGCTGCCCGTATCCGTGAAGCGCACCATCTCGACCTTCCCTCGTTTGCCACTGGCGCCGGCGACGAGACCTTGAGCATCGTCGTGGCTGAAGCGCTCGCGGCCGAAAACGTCACCGCCGTGATCACCTCCCGCCGATTCGACGCCCCGCCGCGACAATGGGACGCGCCGCTTCCGGGACCGTGGCGAGCAGTGACAGTAAGTCAGGATCACGCCGGCACGTGGGTCTGTGGGAGCCGGAAGCATGGGCGCGAGCAGCGTTCGCCGAGTTCGCCGAGTTCGCCGAGTTCGCCGAGGACGACAGGAAGCGGATCTACCTTCTCGGCGGCAATAACCCGGACACTGGCCGCCCCGAGCACGGTCTCGTCGTCTACCCTGCAGCGGGATTGTGAAGTGCAGTCCAACTCGTTTGCTTCTAGCGTTCGGCGGTTTCGGCCTCAGCGCCGACATGTTATTTCAGTATTGCCGCCGCGTGCGTTGCGGTCGCCATCGCCACCAAAAACTGACGAAGACTCGGATCGAAACGAGGCTGTCGCTACAGCAACCGTATTCTCGATCGTGAACTTGGATTTGAAGTCGGTTGACGCGTTGCAAGCGAACCCCGATTGGCCTGCACGTAGTGTGCAGCGCAGCCATTCATGGCTGGGTGTCTCGCGGGGAGCACCGTCATTCCCCGCTCCACAGCGCCGTATCGTTCTCGCAATCGTCGCGGTCATCGATCATCACCCGCAGGCCCGTGTCTACGGCATCGAGATAATGAGCGACGTCCTCCATCGTTTCGTGAAAGCCGCGGAGATGGATACGGCCCAGTGTTTCCAACGTATCCGAACCATCGTTCAATACCGGGTAGCGAAAATGCTCGGACGACGGGTCGAATCCCTCGAGTTGAGCCAGAATTCGCGCCACATCAGTGATCTCGGGATCTTCGGCGGAATCCATCTGCTTCAGTAGCGGCCGAACCTTGCGCCAGAGCGTCATGATTTTGTGGGTTCGCATTGGTTCGGCGGATGAGCGATGCCAACGGTGCAGGAGCAGATACAGACTCTTGAGCTGAAGTTCGATGTGGTGGCGCCAGCACATCAGAAAGGGATAAACGAGGTAGTCCTGGTCGCGCCCGGTAGCGGCAACGTTGTCGACTATGAGTGCAGCCGCTTTGCGATACCCCGTGACGTAGCCGATCCATCGATCTCGCGGCCAGTCCATGCACGCAACGAGCCACCAGTCCGGGTCATCGTTCAGCAGGTCGGAATGGGGACCAGGCCACGATTTGTTGTCATCTTGGTCGGCGTCCTGAGAAGTTTCCACTGAGTCAGTGTGCACGAAGGTGGCCTCGACAACGGTGCCCGCGAAGTAGCGTCGTTTTTTGCAGTTCGGTGGGCGGTAGCGAAGCCTGAGTGTGCTTAAGTCGGATAACCTCGCTGCAAAATGCAATGAGATCATGGATGGGTGCGCCTTCCAATGTCCCCAATCGATGAGAATGACCTAAAGCTTCAGAAGTTGAAGGACCGCCTCACACCCGAATCGCTACGCTCGACCTTCGCTTTTGCTGGACTCTTCCAGCTCACTCACGAGATGCTCAAGCAGGTGATCTTGGAGAACGTTCGTCAGTTCTACAGCCGGGGATGGGACGACGACGGTCGCCCAATTTACGACAAATCCTACGAAGTAGAAGTTCGGAACCGGGTCACCAAGCCGGGGCGCAAGGCGAACGCGTTTGAGGGCTCAGTCGCGTGGTTGGTCTCCAACAACGCCATCACTGAAGAGCAGGGGCGCACGCTCGACGAGATCTACGAGCACCGACACGCTCTTACCCACGATCTCGCGCGCTTCATCGTGGATATTGATCGGGACATCGATGCTGATTTTTTCTCGATGCGCTGAAGATCCTTAAATCCATCCATCGCTTTTGGATGCAGGTCGAGGCGGACATCGGAAGCTTCGACGAATACGACGATGAGCAACTCGACCTTGATGACGTCGTACCGCTCTCATTCGTCGTACTGCAGCAGTGCATCGATGCGTATATCCAGGGTCTACCTGGATAACGCATCTGCATCAGGATCATGCGGCAGGTCCGAACGCTGATTGAGGACGAAAGCGAGTCTGTATCACAGGGAACACTGAATCGAACAGTGCTTGTCGTTGTCACGCACCTCGCTCACGGAGCGTGGGTTGCTGTGCGATTCAGTCAGGGCGCTTTCGGACCCAGTGACTGCCCCCATGTCACAGTGAGGTCGTGTCCCGTAAGTATCGTGTCCAATAGGTTTTTCAGTCTGGCTTGGGCGGCTGGAGATTGCTGCTGCAACATGTGCGCGATCTCAGCTTCTGCACTATCGATCAGCGGCAATCGCCGGCGGAGCAAATCACTCGATTCCCCGCGGTACGCCTCCGCCTTCTCGTACTCCGCAATGACTTTGTCGAACCATTTCGTCAGTTCGTAGGCATCGTCAGGCCCGCAACCGGGGCCATCGCTCCAGGACGTTTCGAAGTCGTCGAACTGCTTGGACATGTCTTCAATTGCCGAACGAACTTCGGCCTCTAAAGTCACAGTCTTTGCGTAGAAGACCGCACCGGAAGCCGAGGCGATCCGGTCTCGCAGGAGTGAATCTGAGGTCCGAAGCTCGGCTTGGTCGCCACGTCGCGCGGCCTGTCTGGAGCGCTCTAGGGCCGGTCGGATGGATCCAATCTGTGCCCACATGTCCGCGATGGCCTTCGTGTTATCTCGACGATGGTTAAACTCGCGTTCGCGGATTGCACGTGTCTCGGCAGTTTCCACCGATCTCTCCGCGGTCAGGGCGGACCGCTGAGCAATCCTGATTGACTTCCGAGACGAGGTGAGGGCAACCACCACAGCGATGAGGGTGGCGGATGCTGCCACCCATGCGGAGAGCGGTCCAACTACCTCCGTATTCCAGCCACCTCGAGCGGTGATGCTGCCGAATATTCCACCCACAAAGCCAGTGGTGACGAGGGCAGCCACCGTGCCCAAGTGCTTCGCAAATTTTTGCATCTGCCCAACCTATGGGGTGGCACGACTTAGCACGAAGAGATGAAAGAAGCTGGGCGTCTTGGCGGCACCGGTGTCCGGTACGTCGACGACCACCCGGACCTCATGCAGGCGACAGTGTCACAGCTAGGGTCCCTCTATGCCGATTGAGCTTTCAGGTCGTCCGATCTTCTTGGCGTCGCCGGGGAACCTCGCGCACGAACGGGACATTTGTCGAAAGACCGTCTCCGCCTTCAATGAGGAACGAGCCAACCCAGCCCGGGTTCACTTTCTCGTCCGAGGTTGGGAACAGTTCCCTGCGGGCGTCGGAAGGCCGCAAGCGAGAATTAATCCGTACATCGACGACTGCGACTTCATGATCTTGATGTTGGGAGATCACTGGGGCTCTCCTCCAAGCCTCGACGGGCCCTACTCGTCGGGTACGGAGGAAGAGTTCCATCGTTGCTTGGAGCTTCTGGGATCAGCTGATGCTTGCATGCGTGATCTCCTCGTTCTGTTCAAGACGGTTGATGCCGGCCGTCTCCGTGACCCAGGCCCGCAACTCTGCAAGGTGATGGATTTTCGTGACCGCTTGGAGCAATCGAAGGGCTTGTTGTTTGACACGTTCGATTCGGACGACAGTCTGTCGGGCGTCATCACGCGAAATCTCGTTGCATGGTCGGCTCAACCCCTTGGAGCTCGCGTTCCACAGACGATCACGTTGCAGGAGCAGATGATTCCAGTCGAACCATCGGACTCGATACCGATGCATGAGCTATCGGACTCAACACCGATGCAATTGCTTGAGACGGCGAAGAAGAAGGTGGCGGCTGGGCACCTGATGCAGGCCGAAGCGGCCTTCTCTCATGCAATAAAGGACGGGGATCCCGAGGCATTGACCGAGTACGCCCAGTTCATGAGGCGAACAGGGCGGCTCGAACAGGCTCTCATACTTAACAATCAGCTACTCAAAGACCCCGCCCTACTGGCCAGAGACGACGCCGAAGCGGTCGCTTATAGAACAAACTCTCTAGCCAATATGGGTGTGATTCATCGTAAGCGTGGAGAGTTGACCCAGTCCAGGGACCTGTTGCACGAGGCCGTCGAAACTGCACGGGCAAGCGCAGAACCCATCAATCAGAAACTGTGCTACGCGCTTGACAACTACGGATTGACCTTGTTGAAGATCGCGGAACCTGATGCAGCCGTTCAGTTTTTCGAAGAGGCACACACTTTGCGTGAGAATTTCGGGTCCCCGAAAGAACTGGCGCAGTCTGCGATTAACCTGGGGCGGAGCCAAATGAACCTTGGCAACTATGCCGCTGCGGAATCGAGGTTCGCCGAATCGGTCGGCCTTCTGGGAGGTGATTACGATGATCACCTGATGGCCAACGCATTGTCGGGTCTCGCGGAGTCGGTGCTGCGGCAAGATATCTCCGATGGGGTGCGCGCGTACATCGAGAAGGCACTTGGGATTAATGAACGAATCCAGAACTCCGATGGGGTCAGCATTGCGCACGCACTGTTTGCGCGACTTCTGGTAGTCGAGGGCTCTCTGACTGATGCTGAGAAACATGCGCTCGTGTCGCAGGAGAAGAGCGAGAAGTCGAACAACGCTGCCGGTCTGGGTACAGCGACGTGGCTGCTCGCTGAGGTGGCATTCGCGAAAGGAGAGACCTCACGCGCGAGGGGGCTGCTGCGGGAAGCGAAGGTACATGCTGGGAAGGCTCAGAGTGTCTTGCTGGATCGGGACATCGAGCAAATCTCCCTGAAGCTCAGCGTAGCGGGAGCCTGATAGTCAACTCTCGTCAGCGAATCGGATTCCAAGGCTTCGACTGAGTCCAGTTGAGGCTCGGCCAGAATAGGCAGGTCAGGCGGCCGTCTGGCAGCGTTCCGCAACCGGTGTCGATGAAGGCTCGATCGCGTTCGATCCGGGGGAGAAGACGACGCTGAGGAGAGTGACCATAGATTAGGAATTGTTCGGTGTCCTCTGACGTGTCGAGCTCATGGGCCCGGTGTTTATGCGTTGCAGTAACACCGTCTACCACAACCTGATTTGCGAGCGACTTCAGAAAGTCAACGTGAGGGACGGGAACACTTTCCCGAAGCTGGGACAGCACGTCGGCTCGCGGCGCACCGACGTAGGACACAACCGTGGCTGCTCCCCCCATCCGCAAGAAGCTGTCAAAACCGTCTCCCTCAAGCGAGTCAAGGAACGCTTGATCGTGATTCCCCACAACGAATGACGTAGAGAGTCCCTTGGTCTGCTGCAGTCGGATCAGGAAGTCAATTACCTCACGAGAGCGCGGTCCACGGTTCACGTAGTCGCCAAGGAAGACAAGGTGGGAGGTGCGAGAGCGTGCCGCTGTTACGAGTTCGTCCAGTTCCTCAACGCAACCGTGAATATCACCGATGAACCCGATCTCGTTCACAGAATGACTTTCGGAAGCTCAGCGTAAGGCAGGGATTCGTCCACGCCGAGAGCTAAGGTAGCGAGCTTCTCAAGGTCAGGATTGCTTGTCGATGAGCCAACGATGAGCGCGTGTAGAGATCCGAACGGGTTGTTGCCGGGTGTGCCTACTACCTCAGTCAGGCGTTGGCGCAAATCGTCAAGGACACCGAGACTAGGAGCGGGATACTGCTCTGGATGCGATGACAGCAAGATAGTCAATTCTGGCTGATTGAACCGCACTGCCAATTCCTCGACGGAGAAGCATGGTCGCTCATCGCGTAGAGCCAGGGCGTAGATTGCCGTGCGTAGTAGATACCGAGCGACCTGGCACAGACCCGGCAGATAGATAGATTGCTCCTCACGTGGCAGATCGAGAACGATTGAGAACTCGCGAATCCGTTGGAGTAGCTTCTGTGAGTCAGGCGGGGTGAACGTGCTCAAGATTTCGGCCATTCGGCCCGCGGTGTCATGCAAGGCAATCCCGTCCCGCGCCAGATGCATCCCGAAGAGGGTAGCTCGGGCATCGGCCAGTTGGTTGGGGGTGTAGGCGCTCAGGCTCAACTTGCCTTCCATACCGGAGTCGGCGCGGAGCTGTGACACAACGAGAAGGTCTAAGTCAGAAGTGGCTGATGCATCGCCCCGCGCCCAACTGCCATAAAGAAGTACACCTATCGCGTTTCCTCGAACTCGCTTGCAGACCTGCTCAATGAGCGCGTCGTCGATCAGAAGTTCCGCGAGCTTTTTGTGGACGGCCTCAAGATCGACCGGCGATTCAGGTTCTTGCGAATCTAGCTCGAATGGATCGGTATTTGCCACACCCATCGTCCTTCCATACTGATCAGCAATGGACGATGGCGTCCGGGTCCGCGTTGCCCGTGCTTGCACCCGAGCGAAAACTCTCCGTAGCGCCCTTCAATTATGCACGGCTGCCCGGGGTGGAGGACCGCCAGCACATCCTCAGCGTGTGATGCCCACATGTACCGTCTAACCGCGCTGCAGTGACGCCCCCGAGACCGGACCCGATGTCGCGCTCGGTACTGATGCCAGCTATTCGTACGCTGCCGGGGCTTGAGGTCAAACATGATCGTTGACCGTCGTTGACAGAGCTCATTGAAAGCGATTTCGCCGACATCGTTCGGGATGCGGCGGCGGAGTTGAGTAAGTCAGCGTGGTCAGTTTGGGCGGTGAAGGTTAATCAGAACAGTCGTTTGAAGAACAACGATCTGGGGGTGGAGGCGATCGACGACACACGAGTTCGGCCAAATATGAAGCGCGCACAGGAGACCGTATGCAGTTTGTGCTTCTGGCCGGCTGAATTCTCCTGACGATGTGGTTGTCGTTGTTGCGTCGACGACAGCGAAGCGAGTGCCCACCTAGAACGAGCCAGGATCATGGTTTGTCTGTGCGGCAGTCGTCGGCGATCGCGGCCCCTTGTATTCACCACCCGGAGGGACTGGGTTCCGCCGGGTTGATCATGGAGTCGATCGGATTTTCGACAGTCGGCTCCCCCCATGTCCAGATCGCATCTGAGGCGCTCCGTAGGTGCGTCGATCCTCGATGGCGCGCAGCGCCGCGGGTGTTTTTCGTATCAACTTGTTTGCTTTGACCTGGTCAATTCATCTATCATGTATGTTTCAGATGGAGGGGTCGGTCATGGTGCGGATTATGAAAGCGCGGGGCGTGAATCGTCCGGTGAAATCGGGGACCGTGCGTGAGAAAATCCTTGCATCCTCTGAGCGTTTCTGGCGTCCTAACGACCTTTCCGGAGTGCCGAAGACGATCAGCAATGTGCTCTCCGAGCTTGTCCGTGAGGGAGAACTCGAGCGGGTGCGGCGGGGTCTGTATTGGCGCGGAGTGAAAACGCCGTTGGGTATGAGCCCCCCACCGGAGGCTGCATTGGTTTCGGAGCTCCTCGGGACTCAGCGGGGGGTTGGGCCGGCAGGCCTGTCTGCGGCGAGTGCCTTGCGGTTGTCGACCCAGGTCCCGAGGTTCCAGCAGATCGCTGTGCCCTGCCGCGTCCCGGTGGGTGATTTTCGGGTGAAATTTTCCGGTAGAAACAGCTCTTCCGGTCGCGCCGCGGCGAATTTGACGGGTCTTGAGGTGGCTTTCCTAGAGGTGTTGAGGGACCTCTCGGTCAGCGAGCTCGACGCGTCATCATCCCGGCGACGGTTGGATGAGGTGCTCACGTCCGATCTTGTGCGTCCGGCGAAGCTGGCGGCCGCAGCATCGACGGAACCGGCTGCGGTGCGTGCCCGTTTGAGCGCGATGCTGACCGATTGTGGTCAGGAGTCGTTGAGCGCGACGATCCCGATCGCAGATCCTCGGGTGACCAAGAAGGCTCTCGAAGGTTTCAGGGTGCGTGTGTGAGTACTTCCGGTGGGCTGTTGTGGCGTGAGGAGAGCGAAGCAGTTTTTTCGCAGACCATCGCGGCTGCTGCCAAACGGTTGAATATTTCGGAGTTGGCTGTCGCCAAGGACTATTGGGTGTGCGAGGCGCTTCGTGCTGTCATCAATCAAGCTCCGGGCGATCTCGTGTTCAAGGGCGGAACCAGCTTGGAGAAGATGCGCTTGGTGCAGCGGTTCTCTGAGGATCTGGACCTATTGGTGACGAGGCAGTACGACACCAAGCGCGCGACAGAGCGCGCGTTGAAAGAGATGTGTCGGGCTGCTGCCGATGCGATCCCGGGTGCGGTGCAGGTAAAGCCGGAGCCCGGATCGGGTGGGAACAATGCGAAAGACGGTCGTGGTTCCACCTTTTGGCGCACGGTCTATATCGAACTCCCGCTTCCGTCGGCCATCGAAACATCGGGGATCGCAGATCCCAGACGTTTGATGCTCGAACTCGGGCAGTCGGGTGGTCCCATGCCGAGCTCGGAGAGACCTGTGACAAGTCTGCTTGCGCGGGAGTTGGCGGATGCGGATGTTGCGGTCGATCAGTACGTCGATCTGGTCAGTTTCTCTGTGCGGATGCTACATCCGGGCCGGACGTTGATCGAGAAGCTTCTGCGGATGAACAATTTCTCTGTGCGGGTAGCCGACGACATAGACACGACAGACGGTTTCACCAGGATAGGACGCCAGTTCTACGACGTGTGGGCGCTCCTCGGCAACGCCGAGGTTCGCGAACTTCTGGCTGATGTGCAGCAGACTACCGAGATTGTCGAGTCTTGTATTGAGGTGTCTCAGGACTTCCCGAACAACAGCGACCAAAGGCCTCCGGTGGGAGGCTTCGCGGAATCGGTGATCTTCTCGGGCGATTGGATACATACGTCGGTGTTGCGCCGCGAACACGAGAAGGCGATGGAAGACCTCTTCTACGGTGAGGATCCGCCCTCATTCGATGATGTGATCGAGCGTGTGCGTGAACATCGTGGTTTGCTTAATTTCGTCGATCGCTGACCTAGTGTCGTCGGTTCAAGCATCGGGGCGCGGCTGGGAAATTCTTAGGGTGCCGCGAACTCCGACAATCGTGACGCAAGAGCATCGTGTTTGTCTGGCAGATCGTCTGACGATCCGTCGACTCGCAGACCGAGTTCCCCGGATGTGTTCTCTCGCAACGTAACTTGGTGTGCTTACGAACCTTCTTGGACCGGTTACGCAAAGAGTTGATGAGCGCTGTCCTGGTGCAAGTGCACGGTGGTGCTCAATCAAGTCTCGATGCTGGCATCCGTCGGTGGTTGTCCTCCCGCACGATTATCCACCCAATCCATCGAGACGGTCCCTCCACATGACTGCGTCGATCTTCTCATTCCGCCATCGACGGGAGACGTCGTCGTGAGGGGACCCCGTGGCCAGCGCTGATTCTGAGACTTTGGGCGAGCCTGTGGACTTGACATCGATCGGAGGATTGAGGTGTGACGAAGGACGAGTTGGTCGCGTTGATCGCGAAGGGTGAAGGTCAGACCGTTGAATTCAAGGAGACGACCGGTGCTTCCAAGGCTGCCACGAAAACACTTGCCGCGTTTGCAAGTCAACCGCAAGGCGGAGTGGTCGTCTTCGGAGTGAACGATGACGGGACCTCCAACAACAAGTTCACAGTCGCAGCCACCACCTCGGCGCAGCTCGCAGGCTCGATCAGGGCCAATACCGTTTCCATAACGACCGCCCAGCCTTTGCTGCCGGTCATTCATACCTTCAAGGCTCCCGACCTCTTAGCTGTCGAGGTATTGGCCGATGCCGTCAGGGGCGGGCCGTATCTCGCGTTTGGCGTGAGATGGCAGCGAGTTGGCGCATCCACTCATGAAGTGAAGATGGACTACCGGCAGTTGGCGCGTGCTTATCGGCAACACCTCGTCGATGATGAAGAAACAGCGGGAAACCCGTTCGGTCTACGGTTCTGCCCTCAGTGCGGGAACGAGAAGCTTCAGGGGCGCAGTGTCGTCGACTACGACCATGACGAGTTATTTCTCATCGTCGAATGTTCTTGCGGATGGGTCGATTGGTCGCAGTAATCTGGTTTGTCGATAGTCGAGTGCGGCCTTTGTAGTCGACATCGGTGCAATGCTCGGACCCTCATTGTTCAATGGTTGGACAAGCCCAACCAGACCGGCCGACCAGGTGTGGAAGATACGCCAGCACCAGTAGGCCGTGCATTATTGGTCTGGATGCAACGCAGGTACAGCGCGCGATGATCGGAGCGATCGGATTGCGGTGTCACCGGCCGTGCCGGAGCCCTTCCTCGAGCACTGAGACTGCACTTGGCCAGCTGTGGATACTTTTTCATGGCCACGGACAACCCAAGCCTTTTCGGACGAGACGAACTCACGAGTACCTCGATCGAGGGTGACTCGTCGTCGGCGAGGAAAGCTAATCCAATGTTGGCGAATGGGAGTCCTGCCGACCGCTCGATGCTCTGGGCGCGACGAGGTCGCCTTCCCTGGCAAGCCGTATGGGGTATTTGTCCAGCGAATCGATTGGTAGTGCTCGCGAGCGGCAGGTCAATCAAGGAACGGCGAATTACGGCGTGGATCAGACGGCCCCGCCAGAAGCCGGAAACGGGCAATCCACAATAGGCTCGTGAGCAAAGCATCCAGAAACCCATCCGTCACTATTCGACTGCCGGAAGCACTGGCGAAAAGCAACTTCATCGCACTGTTTACAGAGATGGGTCTTAATGCAGTTCCGGGGGACACGCCCGGCGAATGGATACTGCGTGAAGCTGTGAGTGCTCGACGGTGGACTGGAAAACGGTTGGTCGAGGTTCGCACCTTGGCGGCGCCGTGGTTGCGCGATACCAAATTCGATCTGCTGAAGCCGCCACCTCAGGATTTGCCTCGTCCGGCGGTGACCGCGGAGGATGTGACCGCAGAACGTGAAGAGATCACGCGGCGGATGAGTGCCCCGCAAACAATCGTCCCGCTTCTGTACGGAACCCAACTTGACGTCGTGCTGGCAACCGATGCGGATCTGGAGGAAGCGGTAGAACAACAGTACGAGACGCTCAGGACTTTCCCTGAAGAAGGTCCTCCAGTTTTTCCTGATCTAGCAGTGAGCTGGATTTCGGTGGACCACAAAATCTACTTCCGATACAAGTTGCCGGCCTTCGTGATGCGCTTCGAGCAAGACGCTGACTTGGCCCATCGCATCCAAGCTGGAGGGGTTGATGCCGAGGAGGAGAGTTCATTCTTTGCCTCCAATCAGGCGATCGCTGGGCCTGGCCTGCTCGACGACACCTACCTTGGCCCGCTTCTCAGCTGCACGGTGTCGGATATTTGGGCAGTTCACGGCCAGCGGCTAGGAAACACGATCATTTACGTTCTCGGCACGGCAATTAGTGGGGTGGATTCTATGCCGGCCGAGCCGCTTCAGTTATTGCCACGCCATGCGGCGAGTAAATTCCGTCCCCATATCGAAACGTCGTCACCAGAAGCATGGACGGAAGCGATTTACTGGTGGGCGACAAAATTAGACCAGATGTTCACCTATCTGAGCAGTCCAGTCACATTCACGGATGCAAACGGCTTCTATCTCCCCTATCAGCATCAGAACTGGATGTTGAACACGGAAGAACTTTTCAACAGAACCTCTTCTGCGATGATGGCTTGGCGAGACATCTACAGCGGCCAGATCATGACAAACTCCGCTCTCGACCTCGTCAGCGAGGTATTTCTTGGTACCGACATGAGTGAGCTTTGCGATCCGAAACGCGCGCGCAAAGTACTCGACCGGCTAGAAAGCACGATGCCAGCAAAAGTGAGGGAGGTGCTCTTGCCTCGCGCACGGGCCGGCGTTCACGCGTTATCCACCATCGCCGATGGCTTCTTCATCACAAATTCCCGTGGAACCGGCACTGTTGACATCATCGACGATAACGGCGACATCGAGCACCTGGAGGTAGGGAAGGCGGTCGCGGCCGTTATGCGTGGTCGGCGTAATGCCACACACGGATTCGGCGGGAAGACAGGTGAAGTCGATCGGAATGCAAGGGTTCTAGCCCACCATGACGGCACATTGCCAGACGATCTAACGCTTCTTCCCTACCTGTATCTGTTGTCGGTGCTTAACCAGCCAGATACGGTTCGTCTGCGAATCGAGAGAAATTCTAGGCGGCAGAATCGTAAAGGCGCAGGGAAACTTTGATCGAGATATGGCTAAGCGCGTAGTTTCGAAACGGTTTGGAGCGCTTCTGTGAACGACGGTCCAGTAGCTGTGTCGGCCATAGTGTTGGGTATGCGGCGATTTCGTACAAGGCTCGTAGTGGCAGGTTCGGTTGCTGTTTTCGCGGTCGGGGAGCTATCACTTTCTACGTCCTCGACGAGCGACGCGACCCCGCGGCAGTATCCCGGGGGAGGTCGTCGACGACCCCACATGCCTGGCACGGGAGGTTCGCGCGGAGGTCATTCCTATGCCGGTACGGCCACTGGAGTCGCTGACGGTCACCTTGCCACCGGCAGGGACCATTCCCACTGATTTCCAGCCGACATCTGTTGTGGTGTGCGAATTTCTTGGGTACACAGACGACAATGGTGTTGCAATTCTGCGGCAGACAGAGCTGTCAACGACGGTCGAAAACTGGTTCTGGCCCACCTTCCGTGATGGCTTGCCTCGCGCCGCGTGTCGTTCCGGCAGGAGTGTAAATCTGCGGGAGATGATCGTTCTGGTGTTCTGAGAACTGTTGGGATCTGCGTGTCCTTCTTCCGCATCTCGCGGGTGTCGACATCGATGCGGTCGATGTGACCGCGGGTGGCGCCCGTATTCGGGCGCCGTTGCCTGTTTCGGCGAGCTGTCCGACGTGCGGTGTTTTGTCGAAGCGGGTGCACAGTCGGTACGAGTGCTCGCTCGCAGATGCGGCAATCGGAAACCAGTCAAGTCTCCTCGTGCTGCAAGTGCGACTTTTCTGTTGACGATGGTTGAAAACTAGTCCAGAAACGACGGTCCAAAACTAGGCCACCCAACCAAGATTGAATGGGTGATCTCCATGGAAGACTGGGCATTGATCAGGCACCTCTATCACAGCGAAAAGCTGTCGAAACGTGCCATCGCTACCAAACTCGGCATTGCGCGTGACACTGTCACCAACGCTCTGAGCAGCGAGGGTCCACCGAAATGTCAGCGACCATCAGTCGACTCTGCGATCAGCGCCGTGGAACCGGAGATCAGGGCACTGCTCGCACAACATCCGACGATGCCGGCAACGGTGATCGCCGAACGCATCGGATGGGGCGGATCGATCAGCTGGCTACGCGAACGAATCCGCGCAATCCGACCCGAATACGCCCCGGTCGATCCAGCAGACCGCCTCGATCACGATCCGGGTCAGGTCGTGCAGTGCGATCTGTGGTTCCCGCCGGCATCGATCCCTCTCGGCGACGGCCAGACCGGTGTCCCGCCGGTGCTGGTGATGGTCGCTGCGTTCTCCCGGTTCATCACCGCGATGATGCTGCCCAGTCGGGTCACCACGGACCCGATTGCCGGCATGTGGCAGCTGCTCTCGCAGGATCTCGGCGCGATCCCGCACCGGCTCTGGCGCGGCAACGAGTCCGGGATCGGCCGCCGTGGCCGGCTGACCGATCCGGTGACCGCATTCGTCGGAACGGTCGCCACGGCACTAATCCAGCTCAAACCCTACGACCGAAGAATTCGAAGGAATTGTCGAGCGCGCCAAACAGTTTCGGGAACCCTCGTTCATGCCCGGTCGAAGATTTTGTTCACCTGAGGACTTCAACAGCCAGCTGGCCGATTGGCTCCCGGTGGCGAATTCTAGGGTTGCCCGCCGGATCGGCGGTCGCCCAACAGGTTTGGTGTCTGTCGATACCGCGGCGATGTTGTCGTTGCCGCCGGTTCCACCGTTTACCGTCGCGCGCTCGCAGATCCGTCTGCCTCGGGACTACTACGTCCGAGTCCACGGAAACGACTACTCGGTAGACCCCTGGGCGATCGGACACATGGTCGAGGTCGCTGCCGATCTGCGCCAGGTCGCGGTCACTCGTGAAGGTCGAGTACTGGCCGAGCACGAACGGCGGTGGTCTCGGGGGCTGACCGTCACTGATCCCCTGCACGTGAAAGCAGCCGCCAGGCTGCGAGAACAATTCCAACAGCCGATGCCGATTGCCGCCGGCGAGGACCGGTTGATTCGGGACCTGGGCGACTATGATCGAGCATTCGGAGTCGAATTCCCTTGTACTGCATCGATTAATGATGATTGGGTGCAGTGATGGGCGCTGTGGATCCACTCAAGGACATCGATACGCCCAGGCGTTGAAGCGCCACGTATTCGGGAATCGGCGCCGCAGCTAGCGGAGCAGCCCGTAGCGACGGATGGAGCCATGAGGACTACCTTGCCGCAGTCTTGTCGCGAGAAGTCACGGCGAGGGATCGTCCGGAACTCAAACCAGGATCCGATCAGCAGGATTTCCGACACCAAAATCTTTGGAGGAGTATAACTTCGACTTCCAGCCCTCACTCAGCCGAGAAATGGTGGCATATCTGGGAACCGGAGTCTTTCTGACGTGGGCACGCAATGCGGTGCTCTTGGGGCCTCCAGACACCGGCAAAACGCATCTGGCGATCGGGCTGGGAATCAAGGCGGCCCAGTCCGGACATCGGGTTGCATTTGCGACGGCGGTTGATTGGGTAGCCAGACTCAAAGCCGCGCACGCCGGAGGAAAGCTACCAGCAGAGTTGGCGCGACTACGACAGATCGGGTGGATCATCGTCGACGAGGTCGGCTACATCCCGTTCGAACAGGACGCTGCGAACTTGTTTTTCCAGTTCGTGTCGAGTCGCTACGAGCATGCCTCACTTATTCTGACATCGAATCTGCCGTTCGGCCGATGGGGTGACGTATTCGGCGATCAGGCGGGCGCGGCCGCGATGATCGACCGAATCGTCCATCACGCAGAGGATTTGACGTTGAAAGGGGCGTGTTACCGACTCAGAAACACCGGAATCGATACGTTGCTGTCCGTGAGAGCGGACAACGCGGCACAATGAATACATCGGCGTGGTCTAGTTTCCGTCCGTCGGGAATGGACTAGGTTTCGACCGTCGTTCACAGAACTTGCCATCGCTGCGTGGACCTCACAGTCACAAGTCGCCCGTCAGGAAGCCGAGTGGCTCGGATTGGTTGTCGCGGAGGTTCGAAAGCCGCTGCATCAGCGCGAGAAAGACCAGGACGAATGCGCTTCGCGCGTCGTGGAGATTGATCTGCGCGACTTGTCCGCTATGAACCGTGGCGCTTCGTGCGTGGTAAAGGTCCTCGACAGCCGCTTGATACTTCCTCGTGCCGGGTGTGCCTTTGAGTAGCAATCGAGTCCGGCGACGAAGTCGATCTGCAATTCCTGGGGCATAATAATCGGTAAGTAGCATCTCGAATGCTGTGGCGAGGCTCACAACTGCTGTCCAGCTTTCGTCATCGCCCTGATATGATCGTCGAAAATAGGCGACTGATTCAGTAATTTTACGATATACTCTACTTCGCGCAGTCTCCTTGCGTGAACCGACGCTGTGTCTCAAATATCCTGCAAATAGTTTGTCGACACTGTTGTAGACGAACTGTGCTCGATCTGTTTGCCGCATCCAGTATCTCGGATCCACGTCGACGGCCAATTCGCTTAATTCTCTCACCTGGAGGCGCTTGTGCACCGGAACCGCTCGACCTTCAAGGTTCTTCTCCCGAGTGTGTGACAAGACAAGGTAGTGGTGTATATCGAGCGTTTCCCAATTGTTAATCTGTGAGGAACTAAAGAAAATTCCTGCCCTGTCTTTCTCCCTTGGTTGCAGAGTTGCGAGCATTACGATGGCTGTGGTCCATGCCTGCAACCGCCCGAGTAAAAGGAATTCATTTTCGTAATAGAATCCAGACGTGGATGCGACACCCGCGACTAGAATAGGATTCTGTTCGAGCCATTTCGCATCACGACTTTCGCGCCAGTGTCGGATGAGAGATCCATCTACAGATTTTTTAATTCCCAGCCGGGGCCCAACGTCGTTAAGGAAATTGACAGTCCTCGCTAGATCGTTCGTTTGGGCTAATGGCGAAATGTTGAGAAGGATTAACAATGAACGCGCTAGATCCTGCAAGTGGACGCAAGAGTCCAGCGGCAAGAATTCCGAAGGAATGGAGCGGAAATACAACCATACCTCGACGATTACTTTCGCTTTCACGTATCGACTTCAGTGTTTCCAAGACCGGTTCGGCGGCGCCCAGCTTGACATGCATGAACAGCAACTCGTCTATTGCACTTACCCCGACAAAAATCTGCCTGCTCCATAGCTGTCGCGCCAATTCGCCTCTAGCCTGCTCAAGGTGGTATGCGATTGCCTGCGCCTGTTTGTCGGGGGCCACGGGGTCATAAGCGACCTCGGCAAGATGGTAAATATCGTAATAAGCAGACAATTCCGTAGAGTGGGACACAAGATAGTCGGAAGAATCGCCTACGCGTTGTCTGTGCCGGACTTTGGTTGCGTTGATGTCCAACGCGAGTCTTTTAATGGAGGGAAGGCGTGTCGTGATCGGATCTTAATGCACGGCTGTGACGTAGCTGTTGTCGATCTTGGAGTGACCCAACACCTTGTATGCCGGTGTGCCAGGTCAGGACCGGACATATCGGTCAGTGTGGTCACTTCGAAAGATGGCGTTCAACAATTCCGAGATGGCACCAGGGGTGAGCAACCGCATCAGACGGACGGCCCCCAAGTAGTGGTCCAATCAGCTTCCTCACGACTAGCAAAAGCGCGGTCCTGCAAGCCTCTTGCTCCGTGTAGAACCGCGTTGTTAAATGCTGCGAACTCGATTGAATATTTCGCGGACACAAGGACCTGCGCTGTGTGGCAGGCGCGTGGCCGGCCATGTTGAGGCGTCGAACTCGATCGGCTTTTGGTCTTGGGGCGGACATGCGGTCGCATCTGCGAGGCGGGCCTGGTATGAACGACAACTCTGCTAGCTCTCGTGCGGCAGGAGACTGGTTTAACCCCATCGCTTAGCGGTCAGTGATTCGGCCTGGCCTAGAACGCGTAGGGCATCTGAAGTGATCACTTTTGAGTGAGGACGAGGTTAGAAGTCGATTGTGCGACGTTGCCAGCCGATGTCGATGTCGTAGTCGAGCACGTGGGTACCGGCGATCAGGATCACGGCGTCGATCTCGGCGGGCAGCGTCAGTGGTGTACTTGGTGTTGAGTCGTTCTCGTAGAGTGTGCGGATCATGCCCGCGGCGGGTCCGTCGCTGTCGGCGATGAGCGCGGCGATCCGTCGACCCGATTCGGTACGGAGCGACGACCGTAGGTTTGCCGCGAGGTCCGAATTGAGCCATTCGCTGAGGAAGTGGACGACGTCGGTTTCGAGGTCGGTCGTGCGCGTGGTGCCGTGGGAGTCTGTGGTGATGATTCCGGGCCCGAGGGGCGAGTTCGGAACCGTGGAGCAGACCCACGAGTGGGTCAGCTGCCGAATCGCGGGGTCGCGACCACCGTCGGTCTCGCCGTTGCCTTCGAGACGTTCGAGTTCGGCAATAAGCTTACGCAGCAGGGTTTTCAACACGGGTGTGTGACTGTCTGCGCCGAACGTCGCGTGCGCGTCAGTGGTGTCGAGAAATACCAGCCAGGTTCTCGTCAGAGAGGGTGCTGGGTGAAATGGTTCGGCGCCGAGATGTTTGTCGCGTCCAGCTCGGTGTCGCCGCACGGCGGCGCTGGTCAACTGTTTGACTTCGACCGCCGAAGGCTTCGGTGACGACGATGCTGTGCGGTAGTCCGGCTTCGGTCCCGGTGTCGATCGTTCGCACACTCGCTCGAAGTCGAGTCCAGTTAGCGCAGATACGATCGCGACGGCCCGTTCCTCGTCGGCACTCGGGCGGCAGTCCGGATGTGTGTTGTCGGTTCGGGCGCAAGGCGAATCCTGTGAGGCAGCTGGGGTTGTCACTGGTTCTGGGTTCCTTCTCGATGGGCGCTTGAGGTGCGTGTGACATCGTGAGTTGCCGGATCGGCGAAGTGCGAGGGAATGGATCAGAGAAGCGGCCGGTCCGAACGGGTTACTTTCGAGGGTTCGTAATTGTCAGCGATGTTCCAGTATCGACCGTTTGCATCCAGCACCGAGTACCAGATGATGGTGTAATGGTGACTCGGGGCGGATGTGTCGGTGACGTCGGATTCCCACAGTGTGCGCCAACCTTCGCCGGTGGCCAGTTCTGGACAATATGCGGTATCGGAGACTTTCAGCGGATGACCTTGCTCCTCGCCGTTTCCAAGGAAGATCGTGGTGATCGGTCGCATCAGAACACTGGTTGCGTTTTCCTCTACTGATGCTCTGAACCCATGAATCTTGATGTTGTACAAAGGTTTGTCGCTTCTGTTCTTGAATTCGGTTCGCCACTGCTGTTTTCCATGTTCGGTACCGCTAGGAAGCCATGAGACACCGAGTAGCCGGACTTGATTCGCCTGATCCTCCAGATTGGCGCGCAGTGTCGCCCTATAGGACTGTAGGGCGACGAGAACTCCGCCGGCAGTAAATAGTGCCCCGCCGGCGGACACCCATGCCGGGAGCGATCCGAGGTCGACGTCGGCGTGAGTTGAGACCAGTGCGAGTGTGACCGTCACCCCGAGCAGGGCAGCGAGGAGCGACGTGAGAGCAGTCTTTCGCGGATGAACACGCCGGTAGCTGACGATGCTGCATCCGAGCGCGGTACAGCCCAGGATGATGCCGCCGAGCGCTGTGAGAGTCCACCAGTCGTTCGTGGCTCGCTCTACGGTCCATTCGGTTCGTACGAGCGATGCTGTCGAACACATGATTGCGAGAACCCCACTGACCACACATACAGCGCGTCCCACTTCTCGTGCTGCGCCCGGCTCAGCTTTCATCCGTACACCTTAGAATGAGCGCCCCGTATGAAGCCGAGACGCTCCACGGCGGCTGCCGTTGGTTGCCAGGCGGGCGGTTGATCTTCCGGCGCCGCAATCGATGAAAGACGCCTTTACATCCCTGTGCCATTCACACGAGACCATAACGTCAACTGAATAGTCATCCGATCAACTGCCTCGCTTTCAAGAGACTTCATGCCCCCGCTGGGTCCGCGAGTTGCGATCAATTCGCCAGTCGGGGCCAGGTACTTCTCCCACAGCGTGTCCCGCAATGCTTTGACGTGTGCGGTGAACTCGACCAATGTCGGGGAGGAATCGGGCGGGCCGCCGGCAGCGGAGACCGAGACACCGATCGAATC
This sequence comes from Rhodococcus sp. D-46, assembly GCF_011290655.1. Classification (NCBI taxonomy): domain Bacteria; kingdom Bacillati; phylum Actinomycetota; class Actinomycetes; order Mycobacteriales; family Nocardiaceae; genus Rhodococcus; species Rhodococcus sp. D-46. The sequence goes on from NZ_JAANTF010000010.1 coordinate 365,707, forward strand.
GAGGACGTCCGGCGCATGGTCAAGGTAGTCCGCAAACACGACCACCGTCTCTAGGTCTCGCGACAGCCGGTGCGCGACATGATCGTGGCGCCAGTTCATCAGAGTTTTGTGGAACTCAATGCCGCGCTCACCGCGGGCGGTACGCAGCAAATCGTCATAGTCGAGCTTGCGGCGTCTGTCGCTCACACCCATCCGTCCGTAGCTGACGATTGCCGACTCCCACAGCGCACGGCGGTGAAACGCATTGGCGGCAATATCGGTAACTTGAGCCCGCTCGAGAAGAACCATGTCGACGTGGATCAGGTCCGCCCATAACGATGCCCATTTTCCGAGCCGGTTCGCGTCGTTCTCTCCGAGCACCATTCGCCGAACTTGATACGTATCGTCTGTCATCCGTTGATAGTGCCTCAACCTGGTGGAACGGACACTCGCGCAGGTTTCGAGGGGTGCAGCGGCAGCGTTTGTATCGCGCGATCCGTAGGGCCGTGCAGCGAGCCGCTGAACGGAATGCAGAGAACGCCGGTGAGAACCTGCCGCACCGTCCGGAGAGCAAGAGCGAATACCGGGTTGTGTCGATCGGTTTGACTGTCTGATCGAAATGGTGCGGCCCGCAGCAACCGGGCCGGACCTTTCCAGTTTGCGTGGTCCAGAAAGGCCCCTGACCGTCCGGTGAGGGGCGTTTTCGGGCTCTGTGGTGGGTTCGTTCGGTTATTCGTGGTGGTTGAGGTCCGGGAGGTCTGGGCCCATTCGACGCAATGAACAGCATGCGTGGCTGCTCGGCTTATGGTGCCTGGGTGATGGCATGCGGGGGAGGGGCGCGGTGGCGTCGGTGGGTGCTGCTTGGTGTGGGCTTGGTGTTGGTGGTGGGGCGTTCGGTGCTTTCGCGTTTGTGGGCGTGGGGCGGTCTTCGTATGAGCTGTGCGCATCCGATTCCGCTGTGGCGTTGGAGAGTGCGTCGAGGGTGTGGCTGCCGGTTGTCGGGTCCTCGTGTACTTATGCGATGTCCGAGGACGTGCGCGTGGTGATGGTGGTGTTCGATGTCGCCGGGTGGGTGTTGATTGGTGCGGCGTTCTATTCGCGGCGGCGACAACCACCGCCTGAACCCGAGTGGTCGATGCCGGTTGATTGGGGATAGAGGCGGGTTTTCGTCGCGTCGATGACGGTCGTGCTTGTACGCCGATAGATTCGGACCATGACACTGACCGATGCATGGCAGGCATATATGGACGTCCTTCGCGACCGCGCACCGGTCACGGCGGCGGCGGTGCGTGCGCCTCGGGTTCTGGCGGAGCGGGAAGCTGCTGAACGCGCGACCGCTTCGTGGACTGCGGAGCTGCGTGAGTTCTTCGCTCTGCACGACGGCCAGGCTTTCCGTTCGGAAGACGATCAGTTCGTCGGTGAAGGCTTGCCGGGGGTGGAGCTGCTGTCGCTGGAACAGGTGGCGGCCCGGCACAAGCTCTGTAGTGAAATTTTGCATCCGATCGATGATCTGGGGCCGGATTGGCCTGCCACGGTTCGGGCGCAGCGTGCAGGGGAAACGGCTGAGATGTTTGTCCCTGGATACATTCCGTTCGCGCAGGACGGGGCGGGAGATTTTCTCTATGTCGACACCCGTGAGGGCGAACAGCATGGATGCATCCGCTACTTCGCAGCGGAGGCAGCGGACGAGGGCGGTCCCCTGTTCGGCTCCCTGACCGAGTACGTGGATTCGGTTCGCCGAAGCGTCGAGTCCGGGGACGAGCACTCGTATCTGGTGCCGTCGGTGACCGAGGGGGTGTTGGCGTGGGACGTCGACTTCTCCGATCGACCTCCGCTGCCGCCGCAGCCGGATCCGACGCCGCTGCATCTTCCGTTCCCACTGAGTGACTTTCAGCCTTCACTGATCACTGCTGATGACGACCTTGTCGACCTCGATGTCGTCCGCGCTGCTGTCCTCGACACCGCACGGTCGCTTCATCCTGGTGCACAGGTGCAGGGCGGGGAAGTGGTTTTCCGGCGCGTTCCACGCCAACGTGGGGTGAGCATGAATTCGGTGGTCCAGGTCGACGGTGAGCCCAAGTTCTTCCTGACGATTGTCACCGGTGTCGGCAACGAGGTCCTCGTACATGAGTTGCCGCCGGGTGGCTTCACCTTCGTTGTTGACAACTGACGGCGGCGCCGTGATTCCTCGGCGCATGTCAGGGAGTTTCCGCGCCTTTGAGCTGGGGTGATGACACGTCCCCTGGTTGGTGTTGGGTGGTGGATGTCGGTGTGGGGTGTGTTTGGTTGGTGTGGGTGGGTCGGGTGTTGGTGTTTTAGGGTTTGACCTGCGGTGATGGCATGTCCCCGGGGGTGGTTGTTGGGGTGTGTGGGGCGCCGGCGGATTGCACTGGCGCTATCTACCGAATTGCAGGTACAGCGATCCGTCGGTCATCGACTGCGCAGCTGCACTCGAACCACGTGAGCTCCCGAGGATGACCCCGCGCCCTGTAATCATTCCTGGCGGAGGCCGTTACAGTTTGTGAGATGACGAGCGTAGGTGTGGTGGCGGCGTGGAATAGAGAGGCTGGCTGGGGGGTCATCGACTCTACGGATACTCCGAGCGGATGCTGGTTCTATTACAGCAATCTGTGGACGCTCCAACACTCCCCACTCGCCGCTGGAGAGTCGCTTGAAATCAGGGGGCAAAGTGGAGATGTTGAGATCGGTGAAACAGTCGATTTCGACTGGGAATCGGTGCAGCAGGATGGGTTCTCCTTCCGTGCTGTCGACGTTCGTCCACGCCGGAAGCCGCCACGTAGAAGCATTGCCTTCACTGTCCACGGCAAGCTGGTTCCCTGGCCTGTCGAGCGTTTCGGGGAGATTTCGTATCCCGATCTGTGGATCGATGAGGGCGTGCAGTAAACGCGTTTCGGTCGCACATCAAAGGCGGGTAGCGCCTCACCGCTTCTGCTCTGGGCGCTCTGCGCCGTATGGCTGAAATATCAGCTGTTCACAACCGGATGGGCCCGCCCCGTGGGGCGTTCGGGTTCGGTGGTGTGGGGAGTGGTGCCGTGTCGGGGTGTCCCTATGGGTTTCGGCAACCCATCAGATATCGGGTGTTGGTGGTGGCTGCGGCGCACTGGGTGGCGCAGCCGGGTAAGAATCAGCTATGGATACTTCGCGGCGGTATCGGTTGTTCGCCGAGTACGAGGCCCGCGGCAATTCGCCGTGTTACGAACGGTGGTGCCTGGGCATCGCCGACGATCGGGAGCTTGTCGCTCTGATCGACCAGTTGCCGACCGAGAAGCGGCAGCCGAACCTCGTCCTTGGTGCGGCCCGATACCTGGGCGTGGAGGAATCACTGTTCCTGCTGTTCAAAGATTGGATGGTCGAACACTGGGACGCGGTCCGCGAGGTGGCGCTGGTGCGCAGCACTCAGACGAACGAGGCCGGTCGAGCAGCAGCGCTGCTCCCAGTGCTCTCGCAGCTTCCGGGACCGCTGTCCCTGATCGAGGTCGGGGCCTCAGCCGGGCTGTGCCTGTATCCGGACCGGTTCAGCTACCGCTACGGCGATGAGCAAGCCTCCATCGACCCCGCATCAGGGCCTTCGCCGGTTGTTCTGCCATGCGTCACGACGGGTCGCCCGCCCCTGCCCGCAGCCGTTCCGACAGTGGTCTACCGGGCCGGAGTCGATCTGAATCCGCTCGACGTCAACGACACCGACGACATGCGCTGGCTTGAGTGCCTTGTCTGGCCGGGGCAGACGAACCGGCTGGATCGCCTCCGAGCTGCCGCTGCCATTGCGCGGCAAGAGCCGCCGCACGTGGTCGCGGGGGATCTCACCGACACCATCGCAGGCTTGGTTCGTGACGCTCCACAGGACACGACGATCGTTGTGTTCGGTAGCGCGGTCCTCAACTACCTCGATCTCGACGCGCGAACGTCATTCGAGGACACTGTGCGCGGTTTGCCGTGCCACTGGATCTCCAACGAAGGCGGCGGGGTGATCGCGTCAGTCGTCGATCAACTTTCCAAGCCGATTTCAGAAACCCGCGGCCAGTTCGTCGTCACCCTCGACGGCAGAGCGCTTGCATACGCCGGAGCGCATGGACAATCGTTGGACTGGTTCGCGTCGCCCTGACTGGGTCAGCGCCCTTCCAAATTTACGCCGCACAGCAGGTGGCTGTATTGCGTGGTTGCTCGGCTTATGGTGCGTGGGTGATGGCATGCGGGGGAGGGGCGCGGTGGCGTCGGTGGGTGCTGCTTGGTGTGGGCTTGGTGTTGGTGGTGGGGCGTTCGGTGCTTTCGCGTTTGTGGGGGTGGGGCGGTCTTCGTATGAGTTGTGCGCATCCGATTCCGCTGTTGCGTTGGAGAGTGCGTCGAGGGTGTGGCTGCCGGTTGTCGGGTCCTCGTGTACTTATGCGATGTCCGAGGACGTGCGCGTGGTGATGGTGGTGTTCGATGGTGCGGCGTCGGTGATCGCGGTCGTCGGGTGGGTGTTGATGGGTGCGGCGTTTTATTCGCGGCGGCGACAACCGCCGTCTGAACCCGAGTGGTCGATGCCGGTTGATCGGGGATAGAGGCGGGTTTTCGTCGCGTGCGTGTGGTGGATCTCGGTGAGCTGCGCGCTCGGCTGACAGCGGCGGCGATCTAGAGGGTGAGCACCATGAAGGAAACATTTGTTTGGCCGGTCCGTGCGAAGGTGGCTTCGTTGATCAGCTCGCTCAGTGCTTGTGCGCCGTAGTTCGCGATCCGTTGGGTGGCGAGCGGTGTTCGTCCGCGTGCTGTCACGACTTTTCCGGCGAAATCAATTGTGTCTGTGATGGTGAGGGTTGATTCGTAGTCGGATGTGTTGCCGCCGTGGGTGTTGACGATTCTGTCCGCGACGAGGCTCACTGTCTCTTCGGAGAACGGGAAGCTGGCGGCGATTGTGGGAGTGATGTCTGCGGGATCACCGCGCGGAACGAGCTGGAACGGTTCGGAACTGAAGGAAATGGCTAGTGATCGGGTGAAGGCGATCGTTTTCGTCCACCACAACGAGCCCACTACGACAACCATCACGGTGAACACGATCAATATCCGATGGCGATTGGCGTAGCTCCTCATTGGTCAGTTGTACCGCGCGCAGCCCGGTGCCACCGATCAACGTGGCTAAGGGGCATTCGCATCTTGTGCTCGGAAGTGGCGTGTGTGGCGCCGATGAAGTTGTGCCTCTGGCCTGGGCAGAGGGCGCGCGAAGCGCCTACTGAGTCGATCAGTTGCGGAGGTAAGCGCGGAGCGGTCGCGAGGGAGGGCTTTTCGGGTTTGTAGCATCGGCGGATGCTCACTCAGGTGGATCTGACGATGGACTGTGCAGACCCGGATCGTTTGGCGGCATTCTGGAAAGCGGCTGTCGGATATGTCGATGAGCCGCCTCCTCCACCGTTTTCGACCCGTGAGGAATGGTTGGCCAGTTTCGGCGAGGAGCCCGATGGGATGGGTGGTGCGTGGCTGCGCCATCCGTCGGGCGTAGCTCCTCGGTTGTGTTTGTTGCAGGTTCCTGAATCCAAAGCGGCCAAGAACCGTCTGCATCTTGATCTTCGGGTCTCGGGGGAGGGCCCTGCGGAGGTGAAGTGGGGGAGAGTTCTGTGCGAAGTGCGACGGTTGACGGTTGCCGGAGGGACTGTTCTGGCTCGAGTCGAGGGACACCATGTGGTCATGGCTGATCCCGAGGGCAATGAGTTCTGTGTGGCCTGATCGGAGCGGACTGTTGTTGGCGTTGGTCTGGCCGTAGGAGGAGGCTCCGTCGAGTCGTCGACGGTGAGCGGTGTGTCTGTGCTGGTAGTTTTCGTCGATGGATTCCGTTTCTCTGGTCGGGTTGGCCGAAGCACTGAATGCTGCGTGGGGACCGGATACGTGCGCTCCCGAAGACGTGAAGGATTGGTCGGAGGCGAATCGGGCGCGCGGGCAGTGCGCGACTACAGCGGTGGTGGTGCACGATTATTTCGGTGGCGATCTGGTGCGCGGCGAGGTGCACGTGCGGGGTGAGCGAGTGGACTTTCACTGGTGGAATCGTCTGCCGGACGGTTCGGAGATCGATCTGACGCGTGAACAGTTTTCGTTGCAGGAGAAGGTGATTGGCGGGGTTTATCTTCCGCGTCCGCTGGGTTGGACGCGGCTCGATCGCGAGTATTCGCTCCTTGCGGACCGTGTCGCTACGCACTTGGGGTTGGCGGTCGGTGTGGAGGATTGACCCGGTTATGTTCGTGTCGTGTGCACGGTGGTAGCGCTCTGGGCCGGGGTAGTTGCCGTCTCATTGATGCTTGAAGTTTGAGTCAGTCGAGGCCGGAGAGTTGCTGCCGCTCTGGTGGCTGGCTATTGGATGGCGATCACGAGTTCGATGGCTTCATGTGTGCCGTCGCCGGTGAGATCGCCGACCTGGCGGATGCTGCCGTGAACTAGCTTCAGTCCTTCCCGCTCGGCGTGTTCGATTATCGCGATCTGTGCGGCTTCGGCGCCTGAATCGTCGAGATCTGAATCATCGTCGGACGTTTCGAGGGTCACGAACAGTTCGTCGCGCGCTGAGAGTGTGCCCGATTCGACGACCATTCCGGCAATCTCGATCGGTTCGGTGGGGACGTGAGCAGTCGGCCAGCAGAACAGAACTTCGACGATTTCTGCTTCTGCAGTTTGACGCAATGTTGTCCACCAGGGGCCGGTGATTGTGTGGCCGGCGTCGTTCAAGGCGACCTGCAAGGTGGCCAGAGGGGAGTCGACTGGCTGGAGTTCGAGGTTGTGGATCTCGAGTAGGACTCCGACCCAGGGTTGAGGTGGCATGGTGCGGCGATGAACGGTGTAGTCAAGTCCGAGTGAATCGATCAACGCGGATCCCTGTTCTGCGTCAGCATCCTGACGGGCGCGTTCCTGGGAGATGAGTGTGTGGTGTTGATCGATGAAGGCATCGATACGGTCCGGGTTGTTCAATGCTTCAGCGACGGTGTCAAGCGAGAGGCCGATATTTCGGAGTGCCCGGATGGTTGCGGCTGGGCGCAACTGTGTCGGCGAATAGATGCGGTAGCCGGTCGGAGCGACCTCTATGGGTTTGAGCAGATCAATGTCGTCGTAGTGGTGCAGTGCCTTTACGGTCAGGCCAGAGGCGAGGGCGAATTCTCCGATGCGCATCATGCGGTGCAAGGCTCCCTTGGGTCCGTTTTGGTATGTGATGCCAATTCTGGGGTCTCCTGCAACAGGAGAGTCAAGTCGATCGTTGCAAGAGCCCTCAATGGACAGCTCCGAGTTGGCGAACGATCCTCCGCAGGATGGAGGGAAGGGCCTTGTGGTCGGATTTCTGATCCATGACCCTGGCGGAGGGTTCGGTGACGCACGTGTCGATCGGGGCGATCGGGGCGATCGTAGGAGGCTGTGTCGGTGGTAATCCCGGCCTCTCGCTGTGGAATGGAGCCGAGGCACGCGCCCGTGACTTTTTCTCAGGTGCAGGGAAGTCGAACACGGATGGTGGCGGCAGGAACCAAGTCGACCCGACAGGCTGGATCGACGGCAGCGACATCGCGGGCGATGCAGAACGCCCACTCTGCGGACTACCTGCTGACCCCGATGTCGACTCCGATCGCCGCGATACCGGCGAATCTGGCGAACCCCTTCACTGCGACGTCGTGGAATGAGACAGGCGGAAATTCGTCGGCGAGCAGCTGAGAAGATAGACAGTCATCGGCATCTCGTCAGAGGAGCATTTCGTGCAGCAGGGCGGCCAAGTGAGAATCGGGACCGAAGGCGTCTCGGTGTTCACGATCGTCAGCGTCGACGAGGGCGCTCACTTCGCAATCATCGAATCCATCGCGGACGCACCGGGCAAGCATCCGTTTCCGGTGAAGCTGGACAACCTCGCCCCAGTCGTCTGACGGCACCACAGTGGCGGATCAGTAGTGAGTGCCTGGGGACGGCGCCTTGCATGACCTGACCTGGGGCGATGACAGGTCCCTGCGGAGTATACAGGCGTTGGCGTTCGTCCAGAGCCGCGCTGCTGCACTTGGCGCAGGTCATGGCATGGAAGCTGTCCAGCGTTGAAGTGGCCATTCTGGCGCGTTGAGCCCTGCCCATCGACCAGGTGGTGGGCGCAATGCCTCCCAAAAGGTTGTTGCCGCCGATCGGTCGAACGGAGGTAAGGGAGGCAGTGTCATATGTGCCGAAATGTCGCTGGAGGGTTCCTCGTAAGTGAATTCGAGTGCATTGGAAGCGATTTCGAGGTTTACCGCCCGGGTCTCCTCCGAGCTGAGCGTGAAAGGTGGCCGTAGACGAAGACTTTCAGGTGTTGCAAGCAAGAGTCGGTGCGGCCCAATCGGGAACATCACTAGTGCCGCAGTGGCAAGAGCGGGGGCGGGATAACGTTGCTGACCCGGCCAGCCGATGAGCACGACGGGTTCGTCGCAGGTCAGTAGCGGTTGCTCGGAGGTCACGAGCCACCAGGAACGCTGAGCCAGAAACGGGGCGATGTGCTTTTTCCAAACATTGATGGCGGTCTCGATCGCAGCTGCTTTAGGCCCGGTGAACTGAGGTTGGAGCATGATTTCGTCGATAATCTGGTGGTGCCGCGCGGGTGTGTAGTCGATACCTGTTGCTGCGCAGAGGATAGGCAGTAGCGCGCGGTGGTCGAGTGCTTCACGGACGTCGAACCGATCGCGAGCACTGCTGATGTCCAGGTTCCCTGCACGTGCGCGAGGCGTGCGCTGGCTTTGAAGGCCGACGAACACGGCTAGATTCCCGCTCAGATTGGGATCGGTGATTTTCCCAGCCGCCCGTTTGTCTAGCGATCGAAGCCACCGCGCAGCGGCGTCTTCAATCCTGGACATGTGCGTTTCGAACCACAGGTCCGGCTCCACGTCGGGGTCGATCTCGTCACCGACGATCTGATAGAAGAACTCGTCGTTTGCGATCGCCTCCGGAAGGTCAAGATCGCTGCGCCCTGTCGCGATTTCGGTGAACCGCACTAGCGGGCTTTCGGGTCCGGAGGCCCACCGTCGCAGATACATCTGTGGGACGAAGTGATGTATGCGAGTTCGCTGTGAATTGTTGCGTGTGCGTTCCTTGGATCGTTCGATCTCAGCGTCGCTGAGCCATTTGTTGGCACTGCCCATAGCCGATGACGATAGCGTTTGGGCCAAGCCGTTTTGCGCGATGTAGATCCCGCGCCAACCCCCTGACATCAAGGAGCGGCCCCGTGCCACCTTCACAGTACGATCCGATCATGCGTACCGACTTTGACCGTGCTGCCGAAATTGCACGCCTGGCAGCAGAATTCGACTGAACCTGGTCAGGAGATGGCCTCGATCGCTAGTCCTCGTCCTCGTCCTCCGGTTCGGGCTCATCCACCCATGCCTGATACTTCGGACTCGTCAGTTGCAGGTGGATCGCGCGGGGGCTCATACTGAGTTCGACGACCACTTTAGGCAGGTCCCACCGGATAGTTGCCTCAGGTCCGGGCTCGGAGTACGTGGGTATCGGAAGGACGGAAGTCAGTGCCGCAGTGAGATTCGCGAACCCTTCGTCCAGCAGCGGACGCACCACTGTCATGGGCGTAGCAGCAGTAGCAGCATCAGCCAGATCCGTGACGTAGATCGAGATCCAATTCATTCTGTGTTGCCGCCCGAACATGTGCGCCTTCGGCCGGCTGACATGCAGGTTCGTCCGTATCGAGGCGCCACCTTGCCTGAGTTCGACGAGCTCCCATCCGGCTTGTGCGCAGAAGGGTTCCAGGTCGTCGACGGCCCAGGTCCAGTCGAATTCTGCGGCGAGGCGGGCGATCCGGGTGGCGCCTTCGATGTCGACGTGCATGTGCGGATGCTACGTCCTTCTTGATCGTTGCTGATGACGCCCCAATCGCGGGGGCCGTGGAGGTGAGGGCTGGCGGGTTGTCGGTCATCGGATGCCGGCGCCGTAGGTCAGCACCTTGCCAGCCTCGCGTGGGTCGACGTCCGTGACGGCCGGTTGCGGCATGCTGATGTTGACGACCATCGACTGGTCAACCTTCTTGTCGGTGTTCGCGGGCCAGGCGAGACCGGTGAGGGGGTTATTGGTGGTGGATGAGGTCTGGGAGGGTCTGGGCCATTCGACACAATGAACGGCATGCGTGGCTGCTCGGCTTATGGTGCGTGGGTGATGACATGCGGGGGAGGGACGCGGTGGGATTGGACTTGGCCCCGTCGTGATGTGGGAGGCTACGACCGCCTTGACGGCCACTACCGAATCGCCAACTCTGACTACGAGAGAGAGCTGTAAAAAGGTGCGAGCAGATATCGAACGTGCTGCCCAGGCGGTGCGCGTGGCCGCTGAGTTCGAGTGGACGTGGACCGTCAATGACCTGCCGCCGTTCTGCGGTCAGGTCGGTTGGCAGTTCAGCGGCCTCGATGAGCAGGTGCCAGCAGTCGTGACCAATCTCGAAGTCAATCGCCCCGATGTGATGGTGGGCGTCGCGGACATATCGACAACCGAATTGTCGCGAGCGATCAATATGATCTCCTTCCGTGCCAGTGATGTGGTTCTCGGTCGGACCGACTTGGAGCCTGAGCTGGATGAAGTTTTCAATGCACTGGTGCAGCGGATGTTCGAATTGCTCGGGCAGCGGCCCACGGATTGGTGGATCGAACCGACCCGCGGCCTGCGCTGGGACCTTCCGGGCCTGGTGGTTAGGGCCCAGATCGGCGTCTCATCGGTCTGTGTGTATCTGGTCAGTCCTGCGTACCAGCAATGGTGCGACGAATACGAGCCGAGCGCCGAAGATGAGTAGACGTGAGGTCGGTTGAGGCTGCGGTCTGGCCGACTCGCTGTCATTCCTGAAAATCGATAGCTTGCGCAGCTCACTTGGTGGATGTCGGTGTGGGGTGGGTTCTGTGTTGGTGTTTTAGGTTTTGACCTGCGGTGATGACATGTCCCCGGGGGTGGTTGTTGGGGGTGTGTGGGGCGCCGGCG